>CAMZIY010000047.1 GCA_947307365.1 uncultured Clostridia bacterium | reverse complement strand
TTCCGGCGTCTGCAGAAGGCCGCCCGGGGCAATTTCATTATGGCACTTGATTCTTTCTTTGACCTGTGCCATACTCAGGCGGACGGACATTTTATGGGCTTCGACGGCATGGAGTCCCCGATGATCCGGAGCGGGCTGGAGCCGGAGGAGGCGGAGACCTTCATCCGGGAAGCCTTCCGGGCGGACCGGCTGGCCCTTTCCGTTGTCCGTCCCACAGAATCCGGGAAAGGATGAATACGATGGAGATACCGGCAATTACCTTCCCCATACTGGGCGAAGGCTTCAAATTGACTTTCCTGCCTTACTTCACCATTTTCGGCTGGCGGGTGTACTGGTACGGGGTGCTCATCGCCCTGGGATTCCTGCTGGCGGTGCTGTACTGCCTGAAGCGGACCAAAGACTTCGGCATCACCCAGGACGACCTGGTGGACATGCTGATCTGCGCCGTGCCCCTGGGGGTGATCTGCGCCAGACTGTACTATGTGATCTTCTACCGGGCGGACGACGGCACCAATCCCTATTTCGACGGCAGCCACGATCTGCTGGATATCGTGAAGATCTGGGAAGGCGGTCTCGCCATTTACGGCGGGATCATCGGCGGCTTCATCGGCGCCGCCATCTCGGCCAAGGTGAAGAAGATCCCCTTCCGGGTATTCGCGGATCTGGGCAGCCTGGGCTTCCTCATCGGCCAGGCCGTCGGCCGCTGGGGCAACTTCACCAACCGGGAGGCCCACGGGACCGACACCACTCTGCCCTGGCGCATGGGCCTGGTGTATTCCTTCAAGACCTTCTATTTTCACCCCACTTTCCTGTATGAGAGCCTCTGGAATGTCCTGGGCTTCGTGATCCTGCATTTCTGGTCCAAAAAGCACCGGAAGTTCGACGGCCAGGTCTTCCTGCTGTACGTCACCTGGTACGGCCTGGGCCGGGCCTGGATCGAAGGCCTGCGGACGGACAGCCTCTATGTGGGCAGCACCAACCTGCGGGTGAGCCAGCTCATCGCCATCCTCACCTGCCTCCTGGCCGCGGCGATCCTGCTGTACGTGCGGGTGGCGCGGCATCCCGAGCCGGAGGACCTGTGGGTCAACCGGGACCGGAAGGCGGAGATGCTGGCCGCGGAGGCGGAGGCGCAGCGCCGGAAGGAAGAGGAAGCGGAGGAAGAAGCCCAGGACGAGGAACTGAGCGAGGCCTACCGCATCCTCACCATGAAGTCCGGATATAAAGCGGACACGCCGGAGAACGTGCCGGAAGGACCTGCGGTGGAGCCGGTGGATTACCGGGAGTCCGCCGAGGTGGAGCAGGAGCTGAAGCGGGAGGAAGCGGCGGAGGCCGTCCGGGACGCAGTCCCCGCCGAGCTGGCGGAGCAGATCGTGGGCACCGTGGAAGCCGTGATCGGAGAGACCGCGGAAACGGCGGAAGCCGCAGCGGAAGAAACAACAGAAGCGGCGGAAGCCGTGATCGAAGGATCGGGAAGTGAACAAGATGAAAAGAGAGACGATTAAAAGCCTGTATATGGACCCCGCCGCCTTTGCGGGACGGGAGATCACCGTCTGCGGCTGGGCCAGGACCATCCGGGATATGAAGAGCTTCGGCTTTCTGGAGTTGAACGACGGCAGCTGCTTCAAGGGTCTGCAGGTGGTATTCGCCGCGGATACCGTGGGGAATTATGCCGAGGTGGCGAAGCAGAACGTGGGGGCGGCTTTCACCGTCCGGGGCACCTTTGTCCTGACGCCGGAGGCCAAGCAGCCCTTCGAACTGAAGGCCGCGGAGATCTGCCTGGAGGGGGCCAGCGCCCCGGAGTATCCCCTGCAGAAAAAGCGGCACAGCGTGGAGTATCTCCGCACCGTGGCCCATTTGCGCCCCCGCACGAACCTGTTCAGCGCGGTGTTCCGCATCCGCAGCGTGGCGGCCTTTGCCATCCATGAGTTCTTCCAGTCTCAGGGCTTCGTGTACGTGCATACGCCCCTCATCACCGGAAGCGACTGCGAAGGCGCGGGGGAGATGTTCCGGGTCACGACGCTGGACGTGAACGATCCGCCCCGCACCGAGGACGGGCAGGTGGACTGGTCTCAGGACTTTTTCGGAAAGGAGACCAGCCTGACGGTCTCCGGTCAGCTGAACGGGGAGACCTACGCCATGGCCTTCGGCAGCATCTACACCTTCGGCCCCACCTTCCGGGCGGAGAACTCCAACACCCCCCGGCACGCGGCGGAATTCTGGATGATCGAGCCGGAGATCGCCTTCGCGGACCTGGAGGACGATATGGAGATGGCGGAGGGCATGCTGAAGTACGTCATCCGCGCCGTGCTGGACAAGTGCGGCCAGGAGATCGAATTCCTCAACAGCTTTGTGGATAAGGGCCTCAGGGACCGGCTGGAGCTGGTGGCCTCCTCGGACTTCGCCCGGGTGAGCTATACCGAGGCCATCGACATCCTGCAGAAGAGCGGGGAGGACTTCAAGTATCCCGTCTCCTGGGGCTGCGATCTGCAGACGGAGCACGAGCGCTACCTGAGCGAGAAGCATTTCGGCAAGCCGGTGTTCGTGACGGACTATCCCAAGGAGATCAAGGCCTTCTACATGCGCCTGAACGAGGACGGGAAGACCGTGGCGGCGGTGGACTGCCTGGCCCCCGGCATCGGGGAGATCATCGGCGGCAGCCAGAGAGAAGAACGGCTGGATCTGCTGGAGCAGCGCATGGACGAGCTGGGGCTGGACAAGTCCGGCTACCAGTGGTACCTGGACCTGCGGCGGTACGGCGGGACGAAGCACGCGGGCTTCGGCCTGGGCTTCGAGCGTCTGATCATGTACCTCACCGGAGTGTCGAACATCCGGGACGTGATCCCCTTCCCCCGGACCACCGGCAGCGCGGACTTCTGAGGAAAAACTGCTTTTTCACAGCCCTGCGGCATCGCGCCGCAGGGCTGTGTGTTATTTCACGCGTCCAGCTGGCGCAGCCGCTCCCGCAGCTCGGCGCAGAGCTCCCCGGCGGCTTCCATGGCGGTGCTCTCGGCCCGGATGCGCAGTTTTCCCAGGGTATCCGGGGAAACGGTGGCGCAGCCCTTGGCCGTGCGGAGCTTCAGTCCGGAGACGGTCTCCCCGCCGTATTCCTGCCGCAGCGCCCGCAGCAGCCTGCCGCTGCCGGAGCGGATGGGGAGTTCCGTCTCCCGGGTCTCATAGGCGGGCAGACTGTCCATCAGATCTGCCAGACGGCCCTGGAAGGGAGAACGGGCGCTGTGGAGCCAGTGACAGAGGCGCAGGGCCAGGAACAGGCCGTCCCGGGCGTAGGGCCGCAGACGCCAGACCTCCTCCGCCGTCTGCCCGTCACGCCCCAGACGAAGCAGCCTCTCTCCCTCCTGGGCTGCCACCTCCTCCGCCGCCTCCGGGGCGGAATAGGGAAGGCAGAGGGGGCCCTCCCCGCCCCGCAGCTCCGCCCGGAGCAGGGCGCACAGGAGACGGTCCCAGCTCCAGCTCCGGCCCTCTTCATCCGTGGCCTCCAGGGTCAGCCCGTCCTCAGAGAGGCGGAAGGAGGGGATCCCATCCCCGGGAGGCAGGATCTCCGCCTGACGGCAGCGCAGGGCCCGGATCAGGCTCCGTCCGCCGGTCACCGCCGCCCGGAAGCCCTGGAGAGGACCGCAGCCCGCGGCGGCGGCTGCCGCGTGGGCCTCCTCCGTGCCCAGGATGAGCCCGGGATCCCGGCATTCCTCCGGCAGCGCGCAGGTCCCTTCCCGATCCCCTGCGGCCTCCAGTTCCCGCTGCCGCTTCCGGGGCAGAGGCAGGCCCGCCCGGTCGAAGAAATACAGGGTGAGCCGTTCCCCCTCCTGGCGGATGAACAGGGTCAGATCCAGGCCGTACTGCGCAGAGGCCCAAGCGGCGGAGGCGGGATCTGAGCTGTCCAGCTTGCAGGTCTCCCTTCCGGCGGAGGCGCTGCCGGTGAGGAAGGCCAGGGCCAGGAGAGCGGCGTACCCCCCGCCGCAAGAGGCGGCGCCGCAGCGCCGGAGACCGGTTCCGGCGTTCCCCATGCGCAGGAGAAGCTCCGGAGTGAACTCTGTTCCGGCCCTTCCCCGGAGCCGGGCGTCCCGGTCGAAGCACAGCCGGATCTGGATCCGCTCCCCGGCCAGGCTGCGGGTGAGGGTGGAGCCTTCCGCCAGGGTTTTTCCCGGCCAGACCTTCACCCCCGCCTGAAGGAAGCTCCCGGCGCCGACGGTCACGTCGTCCGCCAGGACGCAGCCCTCCCGGACCTCCGTCCCTTCCCCCAGGAACACTCCCCGGGCCAGGATCGAACCCGTCACCCGGCAGCAGGAGGATACCGCCGCCCCATCCAGGATGCTGTGGTCCACCCGGCAGCCCGCCCCCAGGCGGCTCCCGGGACCGATCACCGCGTAAGGCCCTACCCGGGCTCCCCGGGCCACCGCCGCCTGGGGGGAGACCCAGCAGGGAGGGATGACCTGCACATCCGGACGGGAGGGAGGGACCGTCAGGGGGAGCCTTCCGTCCAGGACGTCGAAGCTGGTGCGCAGCAGCGCTTCCGGCGTCCCAACGTCGTTCCAGTATTCTCGGCTTTCCCAGGCGTACAGCCCCGGTTCCTGTTCCAGCAGGACGGGGAAGAGGTCGGAGGCAAAATCCCAGGCTCCTTCCCCGGGGATGCGGTCCAGTACCTCCGGCTTCAGCAGATAGATCCCCGTGTTCACCAGGTCCGTACAGACCCGGTCCGGGGAGGGCTTTTCGATGAAGCCCCGTACCCGCCCGTCCGGGTCCGCCAGCACCAGGCCGTATTCCAGCGCGTCCCGGCAGGGACGGGCCAGCAGGGTCGCCGCCCCTCCCTTCTCCCGGTGGAAGCGGCGGAAGGCGGTGAGATCCGCTGCGCAGGCGGCATCCCCGCTGATCACCAGGACTTCCTCGCCCCCTGCGAAATCCCGGCAGGCCCCCACGCTTCCGGCGGTGCCCAGGGGGAGCTTTTCCGCCCGGTATTCGATGGATACGTTCCATTCCGCCCCGTCTCCGAAATAGGTCCGGATGGGCTCCGGCAGGTATCCCAGCGTCATGCAGAGCTCCGTATAGCCATGATCGGCCAGAAGCCGGATCAGATGCTCCAGCAGGGGGATCCCCAGGAGCCGGAGCATGGGCTTGGGCCGCAGCAGACTCAGGGGGCGGAGACGGCTCCCTTCGCCTCCCGCCAGAATGATCGCCTTCATGGTCATGCCTCCTTGCTCGAGTGCGCTTGTGTCTGTGGAGTTTACTTTCTCCACATATGTACGCCCCATACGCGGTATTTCTTCCCCATGGGATTTTTCACGAAATAATCTTGCCAACAGATAGAGATTTTGGTAAAATAACTTATTATGGGGAGAATGCCATGATATGACGAGGAGGAGTGAATGCCATGAACGGAAGATCCAGGGGCTCCGGTCTGGCCAGACTGGTCAGGCCGTCCATGCGCCTGTATTTTGTGGTGATCCTGCTCTTTACCGTCGCGGCCCTGGCGCTGCGGTACTGGTATCTGGCCATCGGCGAAGCGGCGGTGGTCCTGCTCCTGTTTTTCTATACCCGCCTCATGTCCCGGCGGCAGAAGAAAAAGGCGCTCCGCTATGTGGAATCCTCCGTCCATTCTTCGGAGGATGGCAGCACCAGCGCCCTCATCAATATGCCCATGCCCATGGTGATCTTCCATCTGAAGGATCAGAACGTGCTCTGGGTGAACGAGCTCCTGCTGAAGCTCACCGGGGAACGGGAACACACCTTCGAATACCGGGTGGACGAGCTCATCGGGGATTTCTCCTGGGACTGGCTGGGGGATGGAAAGACCAGCTCGGATCAGCTGGCCGTCATCGGGGAGAAGAAATACCGGGTCTTCGGCAATCTCTTCCGGGTGGACGGCGGGATCGTCTCCGACGATCCCTGGGTCATGGCCTACCTGGTGGACGTGACGGATTACGCCAATACGGCGGCGGAATACGCGGCATCCCGCCCGGTGGTGGCGGTGCTGCTGCTGGATAACTATGAAGAACTCCTGCGGAATCTGGATGAAACGGAGAAATCCCGCCTCCTGGCCATGATCGACCAGCGGATCGGGGACTGGTGCGCTCCCGCCCAAGGCTATCTCTGCCGCTTCGACCGGGACCGCTATATCTTCATTTTTGAGGAGCGGTACATGGCGCAGTTCCTGGAGGGCCGCTTCTCCGTCCTGGATACCGTGCGCCGGGTGCAGAACGCGGCGGGGATCTCCGCCACTCTGAGCATCGGCGTCGGCCGGCAGGGCAAGACCTTGGCGGATGGCTACCGCTTCGCCATGCTGGGGGTGGAGATGGCTACCTCCAGAGGCGGCGACCAGGCGGTTGTGAACTCCAATATGAACTACAGCTTTTACGGCGGGAACACCGTGGCGGTGGACAGGGCCACCAAGGTAAAGAGCCGGGTCATGGCCAACGCCATGGGGGACCTGATGGACGAGGCGGGAAATATCCTGGTCATGGGCCACCGGAACGGGGATCTGGACTGCATCGGCGCGGCGGCGGGCATCGTCTGCATCGCCCGGAAGCGGGGAAAGAACGCGCGGATCGTGGTGGACCCGGAGCAGAACATGGCAGGTCAGCTCATCCGGGAGCTGCGGCAGCAGCCTCTGTACCGGGACGCCTTCGTTTCCGAAAGCGAAGCCCAGGCTTACGCCGACAGCCGTACCCTTCTGGTGGTGGTGGATACCAATCGGCCGGATCAGGTGGAGGCGGAGAGCCTGCTCCAGTCCTGCGGCAAGGTGGCGGTGGTGGACCACCATCGCCGGGCGGCGGATTATATCGTCAACGCCAACCTGAATTTCCATGAGCCCTACGCCTCCTCGGCGGCGGAGCTGGTGACGGAGCTTCTCCAGTACATGGTGGAACCCAAGGATATCCTGAAGATCGAGGCGGAAGCCGTGCTGGCGGGCATCGTGCTGGATACAAAGAACTTCACCATGCGCACCGGCAGCCGGACCTTCGAGGCCGCCGCCTTCCTGCGGCGCAGCGGCTCGGATACCACCGAGGTGAAGAAGCTGTTCCAGAACGGGCTGGAGAATACCGTCGCCCGGTACGACATCATCCGCAAGGCGGAGATCTATCGGGACGTGGTGGCCATCGCCGCCTGCGGAGACAATCGGGACCGGGTGGTGGCCAGCCAGGCTGCGGATGAGCTCATCAATATCACCGGGATCGACGCCTCCTTCGTCCTCTACGGCGCGGGGGAGGGGATCAATATCTCCGGTCGGAGCCTTGATCAGATCAACGTCCAGGTGATCCTGGAAAAGCTGGGAGGCGGCGGCAACCGCAACACCGCCGGGGCCCAGATCCGGGGCAAAAGCCTGGAAGAAGTGGAGGCCGAACTGAAAGCGGCCATCGATGAATTCCTGGAAAACGATATGAGATCGGAGGGAAACACATGAAAGTGATCCTGACTGCAGATGTGAAGGGACAGGGGAAGAAGGGCGAACTGAAGGAGGTCTCCGAAGGCTACGCCCGGAACTACCTCATCCCCAGAGGCCTGGCCATGAAGGCCACGGCGGACAATCTCAACGCCCTGGCCCTGAAGGAAAAGGCCAAGGCAGCCCAGGCGGCGAAGGAAAAGGCCCAGGCCCAGGAGCACGCCAAGCAGCTGGAGTCCTGCGTGGTCAAGGTGAAGGCCCGGGGCGGGGAGAACGGCAAGCTCTTCGGCTCCGTGACCAATAAGGAAGTGGCGGACGCGCTGAAGGAGCAGTACGGCATCGAACTGGAGAAGAATCGGATCCTCCTGGAGGAGAACATCAAGAGCTTCGGTTCCTATGAGCTGCGCTGCAAGCTGGGCTACGAGGTGAGCGGAACCATCCATCTCCTGGTGGTGGAAGGTTAAGCGGGGAAACGATCCCAGGCCCAAGGAGGGTATGACCCATGGATGAACTGTTCGGCAGACAGATGCCCCACAGCGCGGAGGCGGAACAGGCCGTGCTGGGCGCTCTGCTGATCGATTCCCAATATGCGGCTCAGGTCATTTCCCAGCTGCGGCCTGAGGAATTCTATACTGAGCTGAACAGGGGCATTTACGAAGTGATCTGCTCCATGTTCAATTTTGCCAAGCCCATCGACGCGGTGACGGTGCTGGATGAGATGAAGCGTCAGGGGGGCTTCGATCCCCAGAGCGCCCAGGCTTACCTGGTGGAGCTCATGAGCGTCACCCCCAGCCCCACCAACGTGATGCAGTACGTGGCCATCGTGAAGGACCGGGCCCTGCTCCGGGGCATCGCCAACGTGGCCCAGGAGATCACCGCCGCGGTGGCGGAGGGCACCGGCACCAGCGAGGACGTGCTGGAGGCGGCGGAGCAGAAGATCTATGCCCTGCGCCAGGGCCGGAACATCGACGGGCTGGAGCCCGTGGGCCGCATCCTCAGCGGGGTCTACCAGAATCTGGCCGAGCTGAGCAAAAACAAGGGCGGCATCCCCGGCCTGCCCACCGGTCTGGGGGATCTGGACAACATGATCATGGGCCTGAACAACAGCGACCTGATCATCCTGGCCTCCCGTCCCGGCATGGGCAAGACCAGCCTGGGACTGAACATCGCCCTGCATGTGGGGAAGAAGACCGGCAAGGGCGTTGCGATCTTCTCTCTGGAAATGTCCAAGCAGCAGCTGGCGGCCCGCCTCCTGTCCGGGGAGGCCTACGTGGATCTGAAGAAGCTGCATACGGGCCTGCTGGACCGGGGGGACTGGCAGAAGCTCAGCGCCGCCACCGCCGCTATCAGCAAGACCCGGATCCTCATCAGCGACAATTCTACCGTTACGGTTTCGGATATCAAGGCCCAGTGCCGCCGGGTGAAGGACCTGGGGCTGGTGGTGATCGACTATCTCCAGCTCATGTCCAGCGCCGGGAAGGGAGAGGCGGAGAACCGCCTCCAGGCGGTGAGCGAGATCAGCCGGATGCTGAAGATCATGGCCAAGGAGCTGAACGTGCCGGTGCTGTGCCTGAGCCAGCTGAGCCGGGCCAGCACCCAGCGGACGGACAAACGCCCCGTGCTTTCGGACCTGCGGGAATCCGGCTCCCTGGAGCAGGACGCGGATATCGTCCTGGGCCTGTACCGGGAGGATTACTTCAACCGGGAGAGCACGGAGCACAATACCGGCGAGCTGATCGTCCTGAAGAACCGCCACGGGAACACCGGGACCATCAACGTCCAGTGGATCCCCGAATACACCACTTATATGTCCCTGGATACGGTGCACCATGAGGACTGATCCGGATCTCCTGGAACGAGTCCGCGCCTGGATGGAAGCCCAGAGAATGCTGGAGGATACGGATACCCTCCTGTGCGCCCTGAGCGGCGGCGCGGACTCCGTTTGTCTCCTGCATCTGCTCCTGCGGCTCTCCGGGGAGCTGGGCTTCCGCCTGGAGGCGGCCCACTATCACCATGGGATCCGGGGTGCGGAGGCGGACCAGGACCGGGATTTCGCCGCCGCTCTCTGCCGGGATCTGTCCATCCCGCTGCACCAGGGCCGGGGAGACGTCCCCGCCTATGCCGCGGCGAAGGGCATGGGGCTGGAGGAAGCCGCCCGGGAGCTGCGCTATGCCTTTCTGAGGGAGACCGCCAAAAGCCTGGGCCGCTGCCGCATCGCCACCGCCCACCAGGCGGAGGACAACGCCGAGACCCTGCTGCTGAACCTGTGCCGGGGTGCGGGGCTGCGGGGACTCTGCGGCATCCCCCCGGTGCGGGAGGGGATCATCCGTCCCCTGCTTCCCGCTGCCCGGGAGGAGATCCTGGAGTATCTGGCGGAGCACGGCCTGCCCCATGTGGAGGATTCCACCAACGCCCTGGAGGAGGGGGACCGGAACCTGCTGCGCCACCGGGTGCTGCCGGTGCTCCGGGAGCTGAATCCGGAGTTTCCCCGGGCGGCCCTGGCCGCCTCGCAGCTGCTGCGGCAGGATGAGGAATACCTGTGCTCCCTGGCGGAGGAACTGGCGGGGGAAACCTCTCAGTCATCCGCCTTGCGGGGGAAGCCGGATGCTGCCTCCCCTGAAAGGGGTGGGGGACCGGGAAGCGCCGGAGAGGTCCGGTTCTCCTGCGGGAGACTCCTTTCCGCGCCGGAGCCCGTCGCCTCCCGCGCCCTGCGCCTGGGGGCGGAGCGCCTGGAGATCCGTCTGGAACAAAAACACGTCGCCGCCCTGCTGGAGCTGGCGGCCGGGACCGGCGGTCTGGCCCGGCTGGACCTCCCCGGCGGCCTGCGGGCCAGCCGGGAATTCGATCTCCTGCGCCTGCGCAGGGGCGGGAACGACGGGGAGCCCTACGATATCCTCCTGGAGCCCGGGGTCTGGCAGATCGTCCCCGCCACGGGACAGCGCGTATGCCGGGTATCCGCCGGGGACGCCGCAAATGTTCACGAAAAGTTCCAAATTTTCCGCTTCAAAAATTCAAACATCTGTGGTAGTATTCACGTTAGGCCCCGAAAAATCGGGGATACTCTGCGCATTGCCGGGAGAATCGGCGAGAAGACTCTGAAAAAATGGATGATCGAGGAGAGGATCCCCGCCCTGGAGCGGGATTCCTGGCCCGTATTTGCGGACGACCTGGGGGTCGTGGCCGTGCCCGGCCTGGGTACGGCGGAGCGGGCGGCCGCCGGCGACGATGAGGCGGACGGGGCGATCCTCCTGTCGGAAAGGAACGAACCATGCCGGAAGTAAAGTATCTGGAGACCATGATCACCGCGGCGCAGATCGAGGAAAAGGTCACGGAGCTGGCGCGGCAGATCGACCGGGATTACGCCGGCAAGGACACCATCTTTCTGGGCATACTGAAGGGGTCCTATGTGTTCATGGCGGACCTGGCCCGAAAGGTCCATCTGGATCAGCTGGAGATGTGCTTCATGATGGTCTCCTCCTACGGGGACGCCACCACCACCTCCGGCAACGTGAACATCAAGCTGGATCTGGAAAACGATCTCACCGGCAAGCACGTGCTGATCGTTGAGGATATCGTGGACAGCGGCAACACCCTGGCCTACCTGAAAAGCTATCTGGCGAACCGTCAGGCCGCCAGCGTGAAGATCTGCACCATTCTGAACAAGCCCTCCCGCCGGAAGACGCAGCTGGAGCCGGATTACTGCGGCTTCGCCATTCCCGACGCCTTCGTGGTGGGGTACGGTCTGGATTATGCCCAGAAATACCGGCAGCTGCCGGACGTGTGCATCCTCCATTTTGAGGAAGAGGAAGCCGGGGCCGAAGGAGGGAAGCGTATTTGAATAAGAGGGAAAGACGGCCGAAAGATATCGGATTCTATATCCTGGTGCTGGTTGTGCTCGTCGCCGTGATCTTTCTGATGACCAGCAACCGGGAGACGGACGCCTTGAATATGACCTATTCCCAGGTCCGGGATCTCTTCCGGAACAATCAGGTCAGCTCCTTCGTGCTGGAGGGCGATTCCCTGATCCTGACCCTGAAGGAGCCCTACGGCGGGCGGTACAACGTCGTCCATCAGCTGTTCAACTTCTCCGTGTTCTACGAGGATCTCCATGAGCTCATCGACGAGCAGTGGGGAGAAGGAATTCTGAAGGAATATGATTACAAGACGGGGTGGGAGGCCCCCTGGTGGCTGGCCTTTGTCCCGTATCTGATCATCCTGGTGGTGTTCGGCGTCCTGTGGTTCGTGATGATGAACCGGGGCGGCGCAGGCGGGGACAAGACCGCCATGCGCTTCGGCCGGGCCAGGACCCGGGTGGGGACCGGGGACAAGAAGGTCACCTTCGCCGACGTGGCGGGGGAGGACGAGGAAAAGGAGGAGCTCCGGGAGATCGTGGAGTTCCTGAAGGATCCCAAGCGTTTTGTGGAGCTGGGGGCCCGCATCCCCAAGGGCGTGCTCCTGGTGGGACCTCCGGGCACCGGCAAGACCCTGCTGGCCAAGGCCGTGGCCGGGGAGGCGGGAGTGCAGTTCCTCTCCATTTCCGGCTCCGATTTCGTTGAGCTGTACGTGGGCGTGGGCGCAAGCCGCGTCAGGGATCTGTTTGACCAGGCAAAGAAGGCGGCGCCCGCCATCATCTTCATCGATGAGATCGACGCCGTGGGCCGTCAGCGCGGCGCGGGCCTGGGCGGCGGGCACGACGAACGGGAGCAGACCCTGAACCAGCTCCTGGTGGAGATGGACGGCTTCGCCACCAACGAGGGCGTCATCGTCATGGCGGCCACCAACCGGCAGGATATCCTGGATAAAGCCCTGCTTCGTCCCGGCCGCTTTGACCGGCAGATCTATGTGGGCATGCCCGACGTCAAGGGCCGGGAAGCCATCCTGAAGGTCCACGCTAAGGGCAAGCCCCTGGCGGAGGACGTGAACCTGGCCACCATCGCCAAGACCACCATCGGCTTCACCGGCGCGGATCTGGAAAACCTGCTGAACGAATCCGCCCTGTTGGCGGCCCGCCGGAACAAGCGCTTCATCACCATGGCGGAGGTGGAGGAGGCGATGATCAAGGTCATCGCCGGTCCGGAGAAAAAGAGCCGTGTGGTCTCCGACAAGGAGCGCAGGCTCACCGCCTTCCATGAGGCGGGGCACGCCGTGGTCTCCGCCGCTCTGGAGCATTCCGACCCGGTGCATCAGATCAGCATCATCCCCCGGGGCATGGCCGGCGGCATGACCATCTACCTGCCCCAGGAGGACAAGAGCTTCAATTCCCAGAGCGAGATGCTGGACGAGATCGTTTCCCTGCTGGGCGGCCGTGTGGCGGAAAAACTGGTGCTGAACGATATCTCCACCGGGGCCAGCAACGACCTGGACCGGGCTACTTCCATCGCCAAGAGCATGGTCATGCGCTACGGCATGAGCGATTCCCTGGGCCCCGTGGTGTACGACTCCGGCAGCGGAGAGGTCTTCCTGGGCCGGGATTACGGCCATACCAAGAGCTACTCCGAGAAGTTTGCCGCGGCCATCGACGAGGAGATCAAGCGGATCATGGAGGATGGCTATCAGCGCTGCGCCGCCCTCCTGCAGGAGAATATGGATATCCTCCACCTCACCGCCCAGTACCTGCTGGAGCATGAGGTGATGGACAGCGAGACCTTTGCCTATGTGGTCAAAAACCGGGCGCTGCCCCAGGAGCCGGAACCCGAACCGGAACCCCAGGCTCCCGCCGGGGACGCTCCCGGCGCGCCGGAGGAGCCCATGCAGATCCCCGAAGAAGGGGAATGGGTGGAGCCCGAGGGCGACCCGGACTGGGCGAGGCCGCCGAAACCGGAGGATCAGGGCACTTCGATGCCCCAGTGACAACCGAATCATGATCGGGCGGGGAGGGATCCCCGCCCGGTTTTTTGTCCCGGCGGATCAAGGGAGCTGAGTATTACTGAACGTGGGGAGCGCCTTATCTGTCAGCGGAATCATGGATCGTTTCTGTTGATGGTTTCGTCCAATTGCCTCCGGCGGCCCGATTTCTCTGACGCGAGAGAAACCGGGGAAAGAGCGCGGCGGGGCTCCGCCCCTGCACCCCGGTGCGGCGGGCGCTGAAGCGAAGGGGGCATTGACGCGGCGGAGAACAGGCGGGTGCGGGACGTGAGTCTGCTGTGACTGACGGCGCTCCAGGCAAAGCCGAATGGCTTTTCAGGGTGCTGATCTGTACCCTGTCACCGTCCCCCGTCCCCGCCGGGCGTTCAGCCTCCCCTGAAAGGAGAGGTGCCCCAGTGCGCACACTGGGGCGGAGAGTCTCTTCCGTTGGGCACGGCTCCTCTTCAGAGATTGGGATCCGGGATCGTTCCTGCCGGTATTCTCGTCAGATTGCCTCCGGCGGCCCGGTTTCTCTGACGCGAGAGAAACCGGGGAAAGAGCGCGG
>CAMZIY010000046.1 GCA_947307365.1 uncultured Clostridia bacterium | reverse complement strand
AACCGCTACCACTCCATCTTCGGCGGCCTGAAGCCCCATGCCAGCCCCTGCACCCGGGAGTGCCCCGCGGGCACGGACATCCCCGCCTATATGGCGAAGCTCCGGGCGGACGACTGGGACGGCGCCGCGGAGATCCTCATGAAGGCCAATCCCCTGCCCATGATCACCTCCCGCATCTGCCCCCATCCCTGCCAGGACGCCTGCAACCAGTGCGAGTACGGGGACTGCGTGAACATCCACTGCGTGGAGCGCAGCGTGGGCGACTACATCATGGAGCATGCGGAAAAGTTCTACGCCGCCCCCAAGGTGGAGACCGGCAAGAAGGTCGCCATCATCGGCACGGGCCCGGGCGGCCTCACCGCAGCCTACTACCTCCGCAAGGCGGGCCACAGCGTCACCGTCTTCGAGCGTCAGCCCAAGGCCGGCGGCGTCATGCGCTACGGCGTGCCCCATTACCGTCTGCCCAAGGACGTGGTGGACAAGGTCGTGGACGCCATCTCCGGCATGGGCGTGGAGATCAAGTGCGGCGTCACCGTGGGCAAGGACATCACCGTGGACCAGATCGACGAGCAGTTCGACGGCGTGTTCTTCGGCACCGGCGCCTGGAAGCAGCCCCTCCTGGGCATCGGCGGCGAGGAGCTGGCCCTCTTCGGCCTGAACTTCCTCACCGAGGTCAACACCTATCTGCAGAAGGCCATCGGCAAGAACGTGCTGGTCTGCGGCGGCGGCAACGTGGCCATGGACGTGGCCCTCACCGCCAAGCGCCTGGGGGCGAAGAACGTCACCCTCATCTGCCTGGAGAAGCGCCACGAAATGCCCGCCACCAGCGAGGAGATCGCCAGAGCCGAGGAAGAGGGCGTGGTCATCCACAATGCCTGGGGCCTGGGCAACGTGGTCACGGACGAGGCCGGCAAGGTCAAGGGTCTGGACAGCATGCGCTGCCTCTCCGTCCGGGATCCCAACGGCCGCTTCAATCCCCAGTATGATCAGAACGACCGCACCTTCTATGAATCCGACTACATCATCCTGGCCACCGGCCAGGCCGTGGACATCGGCTTCCTGGGGGATAAGTTCACCGCCCAGCTGAAGAGCGCCCGGGGCCTCATCGACGTGGACCTCTCCACCTTCAAGACCAGCCGGAAGGGCATGTACGCCGCGGGCGACGTGGCCACCGGTCCCAATATCGCCATCCGGGCCATCAACGGCGGCCGGGTCGCCGCCCAGAACATGTCCCGGGAGCTGGGGGTCCTGATCCCCGGTCCCACCCTGAACAAGGATTACGTCCACGCGGATCCCGCGGGCATCGCGGCGCATGAGAAGAACGAACAGCCGGAGCGGCCGCTTGCCGAGCGCACCCTGCTGGACGAGGACGCCTTCTCCTACAGCCCCGAGGCCCTGAAGGCCGAGGCGGGCCGGTGCATGAACTGCGCCTGCTACGCGGTGAACCCCAGCGACGCCGCCCCGGTGCTCCTGGCCCTGGACGCCCGGATCGTCACCACCAAACGGATGCTTTCCGCCGAGGAGTTCTTCGAGGTCCATGTGCTGAGCAATACCGCCCTGGATCCGGACGAGATCATCACGGAGATCCAGATCCCCGCCGCCAAGGAGGGAGAGAAGAGCATCTACAAGCGCTTCGCCTTCCGGAAGAGCATCGACTTCCCGGTGGTGAACCTGGCCATCCGCCGCTCTGCCGACGGGGAGACCCGCATCTCCCTGAACGCCGTGGCCCCCGTGCCCATCCGCTGCCGGAAGGCCGAGGCCGTGGTAAACGGCAAGGAGATCACCGAGGAGCTGGCCGCCGCCGCGGGCGAAGCCGCCCTGGAAGGCGCCGAGCCCTTCGAGGCCAACCGGTACAAGATCCAGATCGCCAAGACCCTGGTGAAGCGGACTCTGCTGGAACTCGCGAAGTAAATACATCTGTGCATAGCTGTAGGGCTGACGCTGCGCGTCAGCCCTACAGTTTACTGCGCCCCGTGGGGGATGAGCTCCCGGGGATGGGCTTTTCCGTAAGCCCGGAGGGCTTCGATGAAGCGGATGCCCTCCCCGTCGTCCGTCCGCCAGCGTACGCTCTCCGGGCTGTGGGGGGCGAACACCAGGTAATCGTCCACCGCCCCCAGGTAGGAATCCCAATGGGTGAGCCCAGGAACGATATCCAGGAACAGGATGCGTTCCGGCTTGCCATGGGGCGGCATCGTCCGGTTATACCAGTCCGCGTCAGCCAGCACGAAAATGTACCAATAGCTGGATGTCCCCAGACCCGGCCCCAAGGGAGTCAGGTTGCCCAGGAAGTCCGCCGTCAGCCGGAGCTTCACCAGCATGGCCCAGCGGCTCCCGTCCTCCAGCTCGACGCAGCGAAGGTCCAGGTCCGTCCCCTCCGGGTAGGGGACCATCTCAAACTTCAGTACCTTCCCCATGCACACGGCGTCGCAGGCCTCCGCCAGGGCCTGGGTCTCGTCGTCCAGGCGTCTGCCGCAGGCGGAGAGAAGCAGGGCGAGAAAAAGGAACAGGGCGAGGATCGTACGGCGGGTTTTCATGGTGCTGCCTCCTTTATGTCTGGTTTCTTGCGGAGTGGGACGGGGGTAGCGATATATGATTCCGCCCTCGGCAGGGGCCGCTCGCCGCGGGGCGTTCCTTTCCCCGCGATGGGAAAGGAACCAAAGGATCGCCCGGGGCACCTTCCGAAAGGTTCCCCGGGACCCCTCCTCCCGGCCAAGGGGAAAACCGCGCGGCGGTTTCCCCCATTGGATCCCCCTTCCGGGGACGAAAGGCAGAAACCGCGAAGCTCCAGGCAAAGCGGAGGCTTTGACGGGAAGAGGAGGAACAATCGAACTCATGCAAGCATTTGCGGCCCTTACGGTAACCGCGGATGCGCAGCCCGTGAGATTCGCGACGACGAAGGTCCCCTTTGGCGCTTTTTCTTTTCCGTATTTCTTTTTGGCGGGCAAAAAGAAATACGGCCGCCGGAGGCTAACTTGCGAAACATCGGCAGAAACGATATATGATTCCGCCCCCGGCAGGGGCCGCGCCCGCAGGCGCGGAAGCTCCCGCTGCCCTGCTTCGCAGCCCCAGGGGAAGGCAGACCGCGTGGCGGGGCGGAGAGACAATACGTAAAATCTACAGTCCGACCGTAGAAGTATTCAGTCTAAATTGCCCCCGTCCTTCGTAGAGCCCCCGGAAACCTCGGGGAGGATCCAAGGGAGGGGCTCGCAAGCCCCTCCTTGGCCGTCGGGGAGGGTTTCCAAAGGGGACCGCCTCGGAATAGGTCCCCTTTGGCGCTTTTTCTTTTCCGTATTTCTTTTTGGCGGGCAAAAAGAAATACGGCTGTCGGAGGCTAACTTGCGAATTATCGGCAGAAACGATAGATATATGATTCCACCCCCGGCAGGGGCTGCGCCCGCAGGTGCGGAAGCTCCCGCTGCCCCTGCTTCGCAGACCCAGGGGAAGGCAGACCGCGCGGCGGGGACGGAGGCATGAATTGCCGAAGAACGGTATTCCGTGTATAATGCGGCGAGGGGGTGAAGCATATGGCAGCCATACCCGGCGGGGCGGAACGGGCGGTATGCGCCTGCATCTGCCGGTCCGAGGGTCTCCGGGCAAAGGAGATCGCGAAAATGCTGGACGTGAGCACGGAAACGGTGAACCGGGTGCTGTACCGCTCCCCCTTTCTGAAGGAGCTGTGCTGGCAGGATCAGGATTACCGCTGGCATGCTCTGGTGCCCCAGACCCGCCCCCACGCCGGGCTCCGGGAGTTCGCGGGGTGGTACGGCTATGCGGGGGATTTCACCGCTCTCACCGAGGCCGAATGGCTGGACCAGCTTACCGAGGGCTGTGATCGGGTGGGCCGGAGCCTCAACGACAACCGGGGCCTCCTCCATTCCTTCCGGGACTGCCGGGAGACCCTGCTGAGTCTCTTCCGGGATCTGGAGGGGATGGCCGGGGAAGCCTGCCTGGGCTGGGAGCTGGCCTTTGAACTGCGCCTCAAGCGCGCCCGACACGTGCGGCTGTACGCGGACGTGCTGGTGATCACCGAAAACCGGGTCTTCTCCCTGGAGTTCAAGATGAAGGAGCAGATCGACCCGGAGGAGGTGCGGCAGGCGGCGAAGTACGCCCCCTGGCTGGAGGTGCTCTTCGGCCCGGGATATGAGATCATCCCCGTGCTGGTGCTCACCGCCGCAAAGGACCTCTATACCTTTGCCCCCATCCGGGAAAAGGACGCGGTGCTCCCGGTGTGCTCCGGGGACATGCTTTTCAACGCCTTCGACGAGTATCTGGGCTTCCTCCGCTAGAACGTTATCCACAGCTGATAGTCTTCGCTTCCGTCGTAAACCGCATTTTTCTCCGTCTCCCGGGGGTGCTGCTTTCCGTACTCCCGCAGAGCCTCCAGGAGCCGCAGGCCTTTTCCATCCGTGGGCTCCCGGCGCAGGCCCGCCGTACCCCGGGGGACGTAGAAGGGATAATATTCCATATATCCATTTTGCCAATAGGCGCTTTTCTCCGTCCGGTTCAGAAACAGCAGCAGCCTCGACCCCTCCCCGGGCCAATTATCCCCGTTCTCCATCAGGACGTGGATATACTGGTGATCCTGACCGTTCAGGTCCTGGCCCCGCTCCGTCAGGTTCCCCAGGTAGTCCGCCCGGATGAGGCAGGTCATGAGATAGTCCCAATTCCCCGGCGCGACCTCATGTACCTCCCCCTTTTTGACCGTCACCAGGCACACGGCGTCGCACTTCTCAACCATGGCCTGGGTGTTCGCATCCAGGGTCCGCCCGCAGCCGGGAAGAAACAGGAGCAGCAGGAAGATAAAGATGCCTGAAAGTCTTTTGCGCATGGGAATTCATCCTTCTTTCCTCAAAGGTTGTCCTCAGTCTATACAGATAAGGTCCTCCCACAGCCCTTCGGGATAGGGCAGTGTCCAGTCCTCCGCCTCCCGGGGATGGGCTTTGCCGTAGGCCCGGAGGGCCTCCAGGTACCGGAGCCCCGCCCCGTCCCGGGTCTCCCTCCGGATGCTTCCTTCCCCGCCGTGGGGCACGAACAGGGGTTTCCCATCTTTGTAATCTTCCTCATACACGTCCAGAAACAGGATCAGCCGCAGGGTATACTTGCCGGATTCCTCCTCCCAGGCTTTGAATACTCGGATGTACCAGTCATGGTCCACCGCCACATAGACGGTCACCCGATCGTCCCGATGGGCATCCTGCCCCAGGGTGGAAATGCTGCCCAGATAGTCCTCCCGCACCGTGAGGGCCATCACCGTTTTCCGGTCGTAAGAGGCGCTGCCTCCCGTCGCCTCCGCCAGGCACACGGCGTCGGAGGCCTCGATCAGGGCCGTGGTCTCCCCGTCCGGGGTCTTGGCGGCGCATCCATGGAGGAAGAACATCAGCAGGAATCCCAGGGCAAAAACGTACCATGTCCACATCATTCTCACGGGAATTCCCCCCTTTCTTCCCCCTCACCCTACAATTTGACGTCGCGTCAATGTCAAGAGGTTTTTTAAAAATTCTTTGATTTTTCCGACAAAAATGCGCTTCCCCGGTGGGGAAGCGCACTTTTCACACATGCTCAGCCCAATATTTCTCTCAGCTTTGCCATGGGTCCATCCGGATCGGCTGGCGGGCCGAAGGGCCGCTCGTCCAGGTCCGCGAAGGCCAGGCACTGGTTGATGGTCATGCCCTTGATGGAATCGTCCAGCTTCACCTCCCGCAGCCAGGGCACCGCGGAATAGACGATCTCCGCTGCTTTGGGGTCCGCCAGCACCTCCGCCATGGGGGTATCGCCGCTGAAACCCTTGGGCCCGGCCTGGCCGGGCATGGGAGGCAGGCTGAAGGCGGGGTAATGGTCCTCATGCTTCCGGGGCATATACTTTCTGGGATCATGATCCGGCTCCTCCGTCGGCGGGTTGGTTTCCCAGGGCATCCGGGTCTTCGGCGGGAAGCGGAACAGATCCCGGAGCCAGGCCAGGCAGTCCGGCAGCCAGGTATCGAAGCCCTGCTTCCGGAAACCGGTGTCCGTGGTGCCGATGAGCTCATTGGCCAGGATGCCGTGCTCCCCGGGAGTGTAGCAGTGGAGCTCAAAGGGCACGTCATGGTTGGAGCAGCTGAGCGCCATGTTCAGCGCCTGGTTGCAGCACACCAGATGGTCCTGGTAGGAGGAGACCAGGAAGGCGGGGGGCGTATCTTTGTCCACCAGGAGGTCGCAGCGGAAGACCTTTGTCTTCAGCACCCCCTCCTCCAGCACCGGCAGCTCGGAGCCGATGCAGGGGTAGATCAGCACCATGGCGTCCGGGCGGCATTCTTCTCCGCAGTTCTCCACCGCCGCCTGCACCTCAGACTGCTTCCAGAAGGTCCCGGAGGCCGCCGCCACGAAGGCCCCGGCGGAGAAACCGATAACGGACACCGCGTCGGGCCGCAGGTTCCACTCCGCTGCGTTCTGCCGGATCAGCCGGACGGCCTTAGCCGCACAGATCATGGTTGCGGGATACAGGGCTCCCAGGCCCAGAGGGTATTCCAGCACGAAGGTCTGGAAGCCCCTGGCATAGAAGAGCATGGCCGCGGACTCGTTCTCCTGGGGGGTGTGCATATTGAAGCCGCCCCCGGGACACACCAGCATCGCCGGCAGGGGACCGGGGTTCATCAATCCCTCCTGACGGATATAGCAGCGGAGACGGGCGGTACCGGAATCGTTCAGGGGAAGGGTCAGGGTCTTCATGGTCGATCACCTTTCAATCCGTTTTTCTGTCAGCGTAGCACAGCCGGGCCGGTGCGTCAAGGAAGCCCGGCTCCGCCCCGCCCTTTTGTTTGCGGCAGTTCCTTGACCCGGGCGGGGAGATGTGCTATCCTTGCATCAGGACGATAAATCAACAAAAGGAGGATTTTCCATGTACGAAAAGAAGCTGATCGTGTATTTTTCCAAATCCGGCAACACCAAGAAGCTGGCGGAGATGATCCAGGCCGCCGTGGGCGGAGATGCCTGTGATATCGACGCCCCCAAGCCTGATTTCGCCGCCTATGATCTGATCTTCCTGGGCACCCCCAACTACAGCGCCACCGTGGCGGGCCCCATGGCGGATTACATCAAGGGCATCGACCTGACGGGCAAGACCGTCGCCCCCTTCTGCACCCACGGCATGGGCGGCCTCCAGAACGTGGGGGAGGATATGACCAAGCTCTGCACCGCCGCCGGCGCGGCGAAGGTCTTCCCCACCATCCCCGTGAAGGGCGTGGACGTGGACCAGGCGGGTGAGAAGCTCGCCGCCTGGCTGAAGGAAATCGGTCTGAAATAAGCAAACCGGACCCGACATTGATATTAAGTAAAGGAGACTATGCTGATGTACGAGAAACTGGTATTTGAATTCCCCCAGGAGTATAACGAGATCACCGCTCCGGGCGACGATCCCGGTTTTGTGGTCAAGCCCCAGGCCTATTTCCGCGGCGCTTCCCAGATCCCCGGCTCCGAATTCAACAGCAGCTTCCAGATCTTCGTGAAGCCCTTCTTCCTGGACCGGGTCCAGCACCGTCATCCCAAGGACGAGTACCTGATCTTCCTGGGCGCCTCCTTCCCCAACGTTTTCGATTTCGACGCGGATATCGAATTCACCCTGGGCAAGAAGGGGGAGGACGAGGAGCTGTACCATATCACCAAGCCCACCATCATCCGGGTCCCCGCCGGGGTGTATCACTGCCCCCTGCACTTCAAGCGGATCGATAAGCCCGTCCTCTTCCTGGCGGCCTGCATGATGCCCATGTTCGGCGGCATCTACGACATGCCCGACGGCTCCACCCGGGAGATGTACTACAACGGCCCCATCCAGTGCAAGTACAATCCCGATAAGAAATGCGACTCCTGCGGCAAGTGCCTCCAGGAGGACTGGAAGAAATAAATCCTTCCCATCGGACAAGCATGGCGCTGTCTCAGCGGAGACAGCGCCATTTTCAAGGAGCATTATGCAGCATCTGGAGAACAACTACGAAAAAATGGCGGGAAAGGCCAGGGCGCTGTTCCTCACCTACGACCAGGAGGAGATCATCCGCCGGAATCATCTGGAGGCGGACGAAGAATGGCTTTATGCCCGTCTCCTGGACCTGGACCTGCGCCTGGGCCGCCGGGACGCCGCCCTGGAGCAGCGGGAGGGGGAATCCTGGATCTCCTGCCCCGGGATCAACGAGCCCATGGTGCTTCTGGATATCCTCTGCGACTCGAAGCCCGGCCGCCATGCCCTGGGCTCCTGGCGGAGTACCCTGGATTTCGGCATGCGGGTCCACCGGGCCCTGGCGGAAAACGGCCCCGTCTCTCCCATGGAAAAACGCTTCGACGCCCAGCCGGAACTGCTGCGGATACGGGCTCTGGCCATGGGGGGCATGGACGCGGGCAATCTCGGCGGGGCGGACCACGCCTTTATCCTCCCTTTCTTCCAGGATCTGAACCTTCTGGCCCAGTTCTGGCACGGGGACGAGGAATTCCCCCCCAAGCTGACCCTTCTGTGGGACGCGGGGGCGGGAGACTATCTGCGGTACGAGACCATGTATTATGCGCTGGATCTTGCCAGACAGCGATTGGGGGCGGAGAGATGACGGACTATGCGATGATGGGAAAACAAATGGCGGCCCTGGCGGAGGGGGAGCCGGATTTCGTGCCGGTGCTGGCCAACGCCTCCGCCCTGCTGTGGGATTCTCTGGACCGGCTCAACTGGGCGGGGTTCTATCTCATGGATGAAGGCAGCCTGCTCTTGGGCCCCTTCCAGGGAAAGCCCGCCTGCGTGCGCATCCCGGTGGGTAAGGGGGTCTGCGGGACGGCGGTCTCCGAAAACCGCAGTCTCCGGGTACCGGACGTCCATGCCTTTCCCGGGCACATCGCCTGCGACTCCGCCTCCAACTCCGAGCTGGTGATCCCCATCCGCAGCGGCGGAAAGATCGTGGGGGTGCTGGATCTGGACAGCCCGGAATTCGACCGGTTCTCAGCGCAGGATCAGGCGGGGCTGGAGAGCTTCGTCCGGGTGCTGGAGGAGGTCACGGACTTTTCCCGGCTGCGGGGGTAAATGAATCCCGCGCCTTCCGGCGCGGCCCCTCGCTGGGGAGGCGGCGTCTCGTCGTCGCGGACCTCATGGGCTGCGGGATTGCGGTTAGCATAAGCGCCGCAATCCCTTGCTTTCATTCGGTCGCTCCTCCTCTTCAGATCGAAGCGCATGCTTCGATCTGATTCTGCGGAAGGTTCCCCTGGTGCGTCTTTGGTGACTTTCTCCGCATCGGGAAAGTCACGCCCCCCGGAAGGGACCGCAACCCTGCTTCTCAGCCTCAAGGGGAAGCCAGTCCGCTGCGGCGGGGGAGCGCCCGCAGGCGCTATTCATTCCCCCTCGCCCGTCAGGAAGCGCGAAATGGGCCGGTAAGGAGGAAAACGGCTCAACCATGCGGTTTGCGCTTACTGACCCACTTGGGGCAGTAAGGGGGATCGAAGGCGCTTACTGACCCACCTGGATCAGTAAAGAGAGATGGCTCAACCATGCGGTTTGCGCTTTACTGGCCCACGAAGGATCTCTCTGACGGTACCGAAAAAAAGAACCACGGGGGCGTTTCAAAACGCCCCCGCAATGCAAATCATCCCCAAAGGGGATACCTGAATGCCGCCCATAGGGCGGTAAATCATGCGGCGTAAGCCGTATTTCACTCCGCAAAGCGGAATTTCATGCCCGCGGAGCGGGCATTTCATTGGGGATGCTGCATTTTGCAGCATCCCCAATGCATTGTCAGCCTTCCGGCTCGTACAGGAGGAATACCTCCATGGTGGGGAGGTACAGGGTCCAGGTGGCGCTGCCGGAGGATACGATCTTGTTCTCTCCGCCGGTCCAGGAATCGGAGGAAATATACAGATTTGTCTCCCGGTTTATCTCCTGAGTCAGGCGCATCCACCACCGGAGCATGTCGCTCCGGCTGTCCAGAAACCGGATGCCCCGGCCTTCGTCCGCGCTGTACAATCCATCCCGCTCCAGTCGGATATTGGCCATGCCCATGGGCATGGGCAGGCGATACAGTCTTCCCCCCGTGGAGATGAACCATAGGTAAGGATTGGATCCGTGGATCGTCCCCGTGGGGATCTCTCCATAGATCAGGGTGCCGTAGCCGGGATAGTCCTGCTCCAGAAGGATCTCGATGGGGTAGCGTTCCGCTTCTCCCCCGTTCCCGTCGCCGACAATGAAAGCACGGCTCTCCACGTATTCCCTTGCGGCCTCCGCGCTCTCATAGACCTCCGGGATCAGGGTGATCACCGTGACGTCCCGCTCCTCGGCATAGCCGTCTGGATAGGCGTCGTTCTGCCATGGCACGTCGTAGGCCGCGTCGGTCCCGTTGGTGAGGGCCCGGAGGTTGGAGACGAAGCGGACGCTGTCCCCCTCCTTCCGGAGCACCGTCCGGTAGATCCCCTCGCCGCCGTTGTTGTACCCCGTGGCGCTGAACTGACCATGGTTCCACGTGGACAGGTTGAACAGGCAGACCTCGTCCCCCAGGACGTAGCCGTACCGCAAGGGGAAGGGGCCCCAGTTGGTATCCCCGTGGAGGTGATAGTAGGCGTCCGTCTCCGGGAAATAGGGGAACCACAGGCCGATCTTGTTCGTCTCCTCCAGGCCGATCCCCAGATACTTCCGCAGCAGATCGTCCATCTGCACCCGGGGGAGCTTATCCAGGTCGATATCATGCTCGAAGGTCCCCCGGTGCAGGAGGTAGTACCGCAGGTCCTTCCCGGTAACGGCATTTTGGGAATAATCCCGGGTGCTGCTCTCCCGCAGGTCCACGCCGGTATAGAACAGGGCGCCCAGATCCACGTCCTGGGGCCGGGCATAGGCGGAGGTGAGGAAGCTCCAACGCATCCAGTCCTCACCAAACCAGGCCGTCCAGGAATCCAGCTCCTCCTGGGTAAGCCACCGGGCCCCCTCCGGCAGGGTGAGCCAGTCGGTCCACATCTCCAGGGTCACGGGCTCATAGGCCGCGGGTTCCGGGGTGGGTTCGGGCGTCGGTTCAGGCGTGGGCTCCGGCGTGGGTTCCAGCATCGCCATGATGATCTCGTTGGACCAACCGCCGCCGGTGGCGCCTTCCGCCCAGCACCAGGCTCCGTCCTCCAGCACCAGACGGTCATAACGCTGTTCGATGAGCCATCCCTCGTATTCGCCTTCGCCTTCCCTGCATCCGGACCCGGACCACCAGCGGACGCAGTTCCATTCGTTGGGTACAAGGGCGTATTCCAGCCCCACCGCCAGCTCGGTATCCTCCGCCCCGGAGATCGGGAGCTGTTTCACCCGCAGGATCCGGTAATCCCGGAGTCCGTAAGTGCTGCCGGGAAACAGCTTCATCTCCGCTTCGCAGAGCTCCCTGGCAAAGGCTTCCCCGGTGTTATCCTCCCCGGCGTCTATCCGGATAGCGGTCATGGCTGCACCAGACTCCGCCTGGTCGAAGACCTGCCACCGGAGCATATCCGCAGGAGAGTTGTAGGAACCGGGGTAATCCATCGGAGCATAGGCCCAAAAGGCCTGCTTTTGATTGTCATCTGCCCCTTCCGGCCGCAGGAAAGCCACGGGCCAGCCCTGGGTCAGGAGCAGCTCGGCATTCGTCCCCTGCAGGACCAGGTCGTATTCCCCATCATGATCCGTCGCCGGGCCGTCATAGGGAAGCCAGGTGCATTCCGACAGAAGGCGTCTGCAGGAGGCCCCGTTGAGCATGACGGTCTTTCTCACCGGCTCCGGCTCCATGCCGTACGGTTCCCTAATGGTCGCGGAGATTTCTTCTCCGCCCAGATACAGCTCCAGCCATTCCAGGCTCCCCGGCTGTTCCGTGTCGTCCTGCCGGTCCTCGTCCGGGCTGAAATACACGAAGGTCTCCATGGTGGGGAGATACACGGTCCACCGGGCAAAGCCTCCCTGACGCACCGTGTTCCCGGCCAGGATCGTTTGCTCCGGACACTGCATGGACCAGGTGATGAGGTCCCGATCCTCTCCGGACACAAGGACGAATCCCTTCCCTTCCGTGTATCCGTCGCCAGTCCTGACCATGGGCAGCTTCCCCGCTGCCGTCTGCGGGGTGGGCAGCAGCCACCGCTCCTCGTCCACGGTCTCGAACCAGAGGCAGACGGATTCCCCCTCTTCCGCATATTTCAGCGTGCCGTAACCGGGGTACTCCCAGGTATCCGCCGCCTCCGGCGCTTCTGCCATGTACTGCCGCTGGAAGCGGGTGACATCCCGCCCGTAGTCCCCCGTCTCATTCGCGGGAACGGAGGAGCCGATCCGGGGTGGATCGTAATAAGCCTCCGCGCCGTTCGTCAAGGCCAGGAGATTGGAACGGAAACGGATCTCCTCTCCCTCCCGGCGGAGCACCACCCGGTAGACGCCATACTTCGTGTCATAGCCCAGACGGTACTCCGGGCTGAAATCCATGGCTTCTCCGGGGAAAAACAGGGCGATCTCATCCCCCCGGACATAGCCGTACAGAAGGCGGGGCGTACCCCTGTAGTTGGTGTCCCCGTGGCTGTGATAATAGGCGTCCGTCTCAGGAAGATAGGAAAAGCTCAGGCGGACCCGCTTTGTCTCCTCCAGGCTCAGCCCCAGGTACTTCTGCAGGACGGTCTCCATCTGCGCCCTGGGGAGCTTATCCGTGGGGCACTCCGTCATCCAGTCCCCCAGATGCAGAAGATAAGCCCGCTTGTCCTCCGGGGTGATGGGATTCAGATTCTTTTCGAAGTATTCCGCCCCGGTTTCCTCTTCCGTATCCACGCCGATATAGAAGAGTTCGTGCAGGTCTACGTCCTTCGGCCGCTCGTAGGCGGAGGTAAGGAACTGGCCCCGCATCCAGTCCGCGGCGAACCAGTCCTCCCACTCCTTCAGCTCCTCCTCCGTGAGCCACACGGCTCCTTCGGGCAGCGTGAGCCAATCCCGGCCCATGGCCTCCGTCACGGGGGTGAATAAAGCCATAGAAGCGGGAACGGCCGCGGGCAGGGGCGTCCAGGCCCCCAGGGTCCGGCGGACGGCCGCCATGGGGTCCGCCTCATCCCGGAAGACCACGCAGCTTTGCTCCCAGGTCCCCGCCAGATAACGATACTGATCCCGCCAGGACAGGAAGGCGTCCTCCGCCGCATGGTATTCCTCCGCCGTACCTTCCTGCCCGTTGACGGCCCACCGGGTCTCCCGGGTCCCCTCCGCATCTTCATCCCAGGCAAGGTCCGTGGTCAGTCGGGTCTCACAGGTCAGACAGCCCCGGGCGTCCTGCCCGAAGACGAGCCAGGAGCACCAGCGCTCCCCGCTTGTTCCGTTGCCGGAGTCCAGGAGGTAAAAGCCCTCCAGAATATTCCCCCGGTCGTCCGCCGCGCAGTAATAGCGGAAACAGGCGGGGAAATCCTCCTGAACGGCAGTTTTGCCGGGATTTGCATTGAACGCCCGCTCGCCCACGGCGTTTGCGCTGGGGGGCAGGCCCAGGGGATTATCCCGGTTCAGACAGCGCAGCTCTCCTTCCTCGACCGTGACCACCACCGCGGCGTCGCTCTTGCCGCCGCCGGGGAAAAACAGCGCCAGCTCCGGGGTCCCGTTCCCGCTCAGGTCCATGAGGGCCATAGCCTGGATCGGGCCGTTTCCCCATTCCACATAGGGATAGTCCGCCTCCATGGCCTTTTCCACCAACTCCCGATACTGTTCCTGCCAATTGCTTATAGGAGTCGCCGTCTGCGTGGGAGCGGCCGAGGGCAGGGGCGTCCAGCCCGCCAGGGCCCGGTCGACGGCCGCCATGGGGTCCGCCTCATCCCGGAAGACCACGCATGTCGCCCCGGTCTTGATGAGAAGGCGATACTGCCCCAGCCAGGCGTCGAAGGCGTCCATGGCGGCGTGGTATTCCTCCGCCGAGGTCTCTTCACCGTCGA
>CAMZIY010000045.1 GCA_947307365.1 uncultured Clostridia bacterium | reverse complement strand
TGACGAATACGGCCATCGTCAACTACTCCCGGATGGGCATCTCCCGCGTCGAAGTATTCTTCACCGCAAGCTATCAAACGGATATCGAAACCGTACGGAGCGTGCTTCTGGAAATGGCAAAGAAGGGAGAAAAGGTCCTGGAGGATCCGGCCCCCTGGGTGCTGGTCAACAAGTGCACGGAATCCGGAGTCGAATACGCGGTAAGAGCTTGGGGGAAAGCGGAGGACTGGACGAACGTCAGGTTCTACCTGCTTGAATACGGCAAGAAGGCCCTGGACGAAGCCGGCATCTCGATCCCCTACCAGCAGATGGACGTACATATCAAGCAGGACTGAACCTGCTTCAAACCGAAGGCTGTATCTGCCGCCTGCTGTCAGGCGGAGCGGGCAGAGCCGGAAACAGCAAGCAAGGCACGGAAGGGTGGTTCCTTTTCCCACTTCCATGCCTTGCTTCTCTTATACGCCCTGGGGTTCGGGGGCACCCTGGTCACCGGGTCCAGCCCGCCCCAGCTGCCGCGCTTCGCGGCGTCCAGCTTCCGCTTCTCCTTTTTGGAGAGCTTCTCATAGGGGATAAATTTTTCCATTTGCTTCCCTCCTTTGTCAGCAACACAGGATAGCAGAAGGGAAACGGTTTGTCAAGTTATTTCGCTGCGCTGTCCGCGGGCCGCAGCTCCGTCCGCCGGCCGGACCAGGTGTAGGCATAGTATCGGTTGGCGGTCTCAGGGTCCGGAGCAAACCAGTTGGCCTCCGTGAACAGGAAGCCCTGCTCCCCGCAGGAGATCAGGTAAGGGAAGCGCACGCACCCGGCCCCGATGTTCGGATTCACCCTGCCGAAGTCCGTGACCCTGCCGGTTTTCACATCCAGGCAGTGGAGGTACTCCCCCTGGTCATCCCCTTCCCGGCGGGGCCAATAGCTTGTATAGGTGACGTAGAACAGCTTATCCTTCCACAGGGCGATAAAGGGTTCAAACGTGACCCGCTTTTTCTCCGAAACCTCCGGGCCGTCGGGGGCGAACTCCGTCAGCAGGGGCCGCTCCCCGCTGCCGTCCCGGGAATAGAAGACGAGCCGACCGCTCCCATTCTCTGAATCGTTATAGGCGTAATACACCCCCTCCGGGGCGGGCTGGAAGTTCACAGGAAAATGTACCCCCCCATAGACCCGCTCCGGGGTCAGGGTGTCCGACGGCAGATAACAGAGGTTCGCCGAAGGGATCTCCCGGTCGTATTCCACGTACCAGCAGCCCGAATCGTCGCAGGCGAGGGTGGAATAGGGCCAGAAGACCGAACCGCAGTCCATAAACGTTCCCTCCCGCAGGACGCCGATGCGGTGTCCCGCCTCCGACCGGTACACCGTCAGAAACAGGTCCCTTCCATTGGCCGACATCTCACGTACCTGGAAGTCCAGCTCCGCCAGCAGCTCCCTTTCCCCGGTCTCCAGATCCACCCGGTAAACCAGGCTGTCCAGCTCGTCCTCTCCGCACCAGAGGGCATAGTACAGGGTGTGCCCGGTCAGGGCGGTGGACATGGGCCGGAAATTCTCCCGCTCCTCGTTGAACACCGGGACATAGGTGTCCCCGCCCCTCCAGCAGTACACGGTGAAGGGGTCTCCCTCCAGGTTTTCGCTCAACTCCCCGAAGGCGGCGGTGCGGAAATAGACGGCCTCCGTCTTCCGGAGCTGCTGCAGGAGCAGGACCCCTGCCGCCAGGACCAGGACCAGGATCGGTACCAGGATCCGCAAATGCGCTCTTTTCATGTTCAGCGCCTCCCTTTCCCCCTCACCCTACAATTTGACGTCGCGTCAATGTCAAGAGGAAAATGAAAATTCCTGCTGTTCTTCGAAAAAACTTCAGAATTTCCGGCAAAAATCCGAATTTTCCGTGCAGCATTTCCATTATATAGCATTTCTTGGCCAATCCCGAAAAACAACGCCCGGAGCGACGCTTTCGCTCCGGGCAGTACGCTTCATTCCACGAATTACAGCTGGCCTTCCATCCACTTGAGGCCTTCCTCGATATGGGGATCCCAGTACTCCCAGGCATGGGTGCCGTGGCCCTCGGTGTAGTAGTGGGGATAGCCGATCTTCTCCAGGTGCTCATGCAGGCTCCGGTTGTTCTCGATGAGGAAGTCCTCGGAGCCGCAGGCCATGTACACCCGGGGGCGAATGGCGTTGGGGTCCTCCATGAGCTTGGAGGCCAGGGCCTTGGGATCCACGTCGGAGCCCAGGATCTTGCTGGGCTTGCCGAAGCAGTGGACGAAATAGCTGGGGCTCATGCCCATGCCGCCGCCCTGGCCGCCTGCGGGGGCGGGGGGCAGATCATCCGGCATCTTGGAGATGCCGTCGGTGATGAGGGCGGAGGACAGGGCGATGATGCTGCCGAAGACCTCGTTATACTTGAAGCCGTTGCGGAGGGCGCCGTAGCCGCCCATGCTGAAGCCGCCGATGGCGGTATCCTCCCGCTCCTTGGACAGGGGGAAGATGCGGCGGGTGAACTCGATGAGCTCATCGCAGATGAAGGTGGCATAGTTGGCGTCCCGGCTCGGCTCGTCCACATAGAAGCTGTTCTCTCCGTCGGGGCAGAACACGGCGATGCGGAACTGCTGGGCCAGCTGCTGGATCTTGGACCCCCGAAGCCAGTCCGCGTGGCTGCCGGAGTAGCCGTGGAGCAGATAGATGCTCTTGAAGGGCTTGTCCGGATCGAAGGGGACGCCGGGGAAGGCAGGCTTCTCCGCCGGGATGATGGCCGTCACGTCCGTGTGCCGGTGCATGGCGTGGGAATACATGGTGAAGGTGAAGGTTGCCATATATTGCTCCTTTCCCTCGCTGCGAGAAAAGCAACGAGTTTAAATAATCACACGAAAAACCTCGTAGAGTTCGCGGCTCGGAAGCCGCGAATGAACTGAATTCATTTTGGGGCGGAATTCATTTCTGCCCCGAAATACTTCTCGCGGAGCGGACTGTGCGAGCAAAGCGAGTGCGGGAAGCGCAGCGCAAACCCACTCAAATCGGAGCCCAGCGAAGCGGGTCCGATTTGAATCACCGATAGGTGGTGAAATCCTTGTCCATGAATCCCGCGTTGAAGGGCATATGGATGTGGTCCGCCTGACCCAGGGGCATATCCGCCGGGGTGACGGGGATGCTCCCCTCCGGCACGACGGGAGGCGGCGCCATCATGGGCGGCATGGCAGGACGCTCCCCTTCAGCGCCCTCTCCCCGGGCGGCGAACATGGGAGGCATGGGCTGAGGCAGCTGCTGCAGCTTCAGCTGATTCTGGAGGAAGCGCCAGCAGGGCTCGAACCAGTCGTCGATGCTGGGACCCACGGTGCCGTCCGCCCCCAGGATGCGGGCGGTGGAGCCGGTCTCCCCGTGGCCGCCGCAGCTGGAGATATAGGTGGCGAAGGGGCGCTTCTGTTTCTCAAAGTTGGAGATCATGGCGATGGTCTGATACACGGAGACCAGAGTATCCAGCCGGGCATGGTGGAAGAAGGCCGGAGGCGTCTGGGGGCCCACCAGGTCCCCGTTGGGGACGTATACGATGCCGTCGTCCGTCTGCTGGCCGCAGTACATGGGGCCGAAGCCCAGGACCATGGCGTTGGGCTTGCCCTCTTCCCCGGTGCAGCCCGCGGCGGCCATCAGGTCCGGCCGGTTCCAAAGGTTGCCGGTGCTCATGCAGATGAAGGCCCCGGCGGAGTTGCCGGAGATGATGATCTTATCCGGATCCAGGCCCCATTCGTCCGCATGATCCCGCAGGATCTTGATGCTGCGCATCAGGTCGATGATCACCTGAGGCCAGCGATAATCCCGGGCCACGGGGTAGAGGTAGGTGCAGATGACTCCCACGCCCTTGCCCATGAGCCGACCCCCCAGGGCCACGGTGTCCGATTCGCTGCAGAACATGAAGCCGCCGCCGGGGACGTGGATGAGGGCCGGGGTCTTCTGGAAAAACATCGCGCCCTGCACGTTGGCCACGCTGACGATCAGCCGGGAAGTGCCCTTTTCGTTCAGGTCAAAGGTGAATACCTGCATATGTGTTCCTCCCTTGTTTTTTATTTCGTATCTTTCACTATATTACCGCTAAACCGCTTCGTTTTCCAGCCCTTTTGGAATTTCTGCACAAAGAAAGCGCTCCGGGCAAGCCCGGAGCGCACCGTAATGTATGGTTTATTTCTTGATCAGTTTCCGATACAGCCAGATCAGGAGGCAGGCGCCTGCAACGGAGATGATGATCCGCGCGATCCACCCGCTGGCGGCGAAGCCCAGAAGCCCGCCGATCAGGCCGCCCACCAGGCCGCCCACCAGACCCAGGATCAGATTGATGATCCAGTTGTGTTCGCTCTTCATGATCTTGCCGGCGATCCAGCCGGATACGGCGCCGATGATCAGAGAAACGATGAATCCCCACATACTGCGTTCCTTCTTTCTCATATACTGCCGGAATCCCCCGGTGTGTTCAGTATACTCGGGTTTTCGTTTTATTGCAAGGCATTTCCAGCGTATGCCCCCGCCGGGCGGTCATTTCTTCGGCCGTTCGCCGATGGCCACAACGATCACCTGGTCCCGGGCGCTGTATACGTTCACCGCCTCCGTCACCCGCTCGATCAGGGTACCGTCTCCGTTATAACGGACCCGGTAGGTGGTGACCTGCATCCCGTCCCGGCCGTAGTCCGTGATGACCCGCTTCCCGGACTTCACGTTCTTATGCTCGTAGTAAACCGTCTTATGGGGGACCGTATAGTCCACGTGGTATTCCAGCTCCACGTAGCTGTCGTCCAGCTTCGTCCCCCAGATCTCCGTCTTCAGCTGGCCCCCTTCGATCCAGGCCTTCATTAGGATGGGGTACTCGTCCTTCAGCTTGAAGCGGAAGTCCGGTCCGCCCCAGCTCACGGTGGCATCCATGCCCAGGGGCAGGTAGGTCTGATAATACAGGTGGTTGGTGCGCTCCAGGATCTCCTCGTCCGCCAGCATGCAGCAGTAGTACAGAGCGCTGGAGAGCTGGCAGATGCCGCCCCCCACCTCCTCCACCAGTTCTCCGTTCGCATAGGCGGCGGCGGGACCGTAGCCCTTCTCCTCCGTCCGCTCCCCCAGGGCTCCGTTATAGGAGAATTCCTGTCCCGGCAGAAGGATGGTCTCGTTCAGCATGGAGGCGGCGATCTCGATATTCTTCGTGCGCACGGCGTTGTTGGTGAGGGGGGTATCCACGCTGGCCAGCAGATCCCGGAACAGCAGGGCCTCCAGTTCCTCCCCCTTCACCTCCGGCTCCAGGGTGAGGATGGGGATGCGCACCGTCTCCCCCTCCTTCGCTTCGGCCAGGATCTTTTTGCCTTCCTCCAGGTCGAAGGTCTTTCCGGCCTTCTCCGGCTGCACCTGGTAGGTATCGTCGAATTTCGCGTCCACCGGCTCCGTGTGCAGGCCCTCCCAGATGGCCTCCAGATCCGGCGTCTCGGCAGGAATCGTCTCCGGGGTACAGCTGACCTCCAGTTCTCCCCGCTCCAGCGCGGTCTTCAGTTCCACCAGCAGGGCTTCCTGATCCACGTGGGCGCCGTCAGAACCCAGGGTGATCTGCAGCGCTTCCTCATCCGGAAAGACGACGAACCCGGCGGGCTCCTTGTCCAGCTTTTCCGCCGCCTGACGGCACAGCTCCCGGAGCGGTTCCTCCTGCAGCACAGGCGTCCAGGTCCGGGGGAAATCTGCGGTGCGGCTCCGGTCCAGGAGCCAGTTCAGAGCGTCCCGATTCCGGTCCCCGGTACGGCCCCAGGCCAGGATGGCGTCCGCCTCCGCTTCCATATCCGGCACCAGGCCCAATTCCTCCGCGGAAACGCTGAGTTCCTCCCCGGGAAGGGAAAGGGTGAGGCTTTTCCCCGCAAGAGGAGCAAAGCCCTTGGTCCGCAGTCGATCCAGCACCTGATTCCGATCACATCCTGTAATATCTTCGCCGAACAGGTGTACGCCGGGTGCGGCCCGGTCCGGCCCGCCGACCTGCTCCCTTGCCCACAGGAAAACACCGACGCAGGCCAGGATCAGGACAAGGAGGAAGATCAGGATCCCCAGCAGCCAGCCCCGGCCATTCCGGGTCCGGGGTCCATAATGCTTATAGGACATATGTACCCTCCTTAAAACAGGGTGTCGTAATAATCTTCTTTCCGCCAGGGGATGCCCATATGGTACTTCTGCTCCGCCTGGGCGTCCAGCAGCTCCCCGATGAGCCGGTTGGACAGAAGGAAGCCCCGGGGGGTGAATCGCCAGCGATCCCCCATCCGCTGGGCCAGGCCCAGGCGCACGTAGCTCTCCATGAGCTTCTCCAGAGGTTCAAAACTGTTCTGATACCGGGTCTCGTATTCCTTCGGGTCCATGCCCCGGGCGGTGCGCATCCGCAGCATCACGTATTCCGAAGCCTGCTCATAGAGGCTTATTTCCTCCAGCTCGCTCATCAGCTCCCCGCCGGAGCCGATGGCGGCGATATAGGCCTCCGCATCCGGCAGGACAGTGAAGCGCTTGCCCCCCAGCCAGGAGGCTGCGGAGGCGCCGAAGCCCAGGTATTCCTCCCCCATCCAGTACTTCAGATTATGCCGGGAGGCGTAGCCCGACTTGGCAAAGTTGGAGATCTCATACTGCACATAGCCCGCGGCGGCCAAGGTATCCACGGCGTAGAGATACAGGTCCGCCTGGGTATCCTCGTCCGGCAGGTCCGGGTCCTCCCGCCGGGACCAGAGGGGCGTCCCCTCCTCCACCTTCAAGCCGTAGCAGGAGATGTGCTTCGGCTGCAGCTCCATGGCCTTCCGCAGGGTATCCGCCCAGTCCTCCCGGCTCTGGCCGGGAAGGCCGTAGATCAGGTCCAGGCTGATGTTTTCGAAGCCCGTCTTCCAGGCCAGATCCACCGCATTGACCACCTGGGCCCAGTCGTGCCGCCGACCCAGATCCCGGAGGATCCCGTCGTTCGCGCTCTGCGCTCCCAGGGAGATGCGGTTGAAGCCCGCCTTCCGCAGGGCCCGCAGTCCCTTTTCCGTAACGCTGTCCGGGTTGGCCTCAAAGGTGACCTCCCCGTCCGTCAGGACTTTGTACCGCTCTTTGATCTCGCAGAACAGGTCGGCCAGCCGCTCCGCCCCATACCAGGTGGGGGTGCCGCCGCCGAAATACACGGTATCCACCAGATAGCCTTCCGCCAGAGGGGCGGCTTCCCGCAGATGCTGGGTCAGCGCCTGCTGATATGCCGGGATCAGGTCCCTCCGGTCCGCCGTGGAGCAGAAATCGCAGTAGGCGCAGCGGGAAGCGCAGAAGGGGATGTGGATATAAATGCCCAGGGTTCTGTCCGCCATGGGTATCCCTCCTTGATCGGATCATGCCGCCTCCCGGGAAAGGGCAGGCGCAAACGGGGGTTCTTATATTATCTCTCTCCTGCTCCGGCTTGTCAAATCGTTTTTCCTGCGATTGCTTTTCCGACGGGGATATGTTATCTTGATATTAATAACCTATATACCTGCATATTTTACGAAAACAAGGAGGCGCATGGCATGGATATCCCCTGGATCATCGATCTGGACGACCATGAGGCGAGCGGCATCCGGGACTTCACCCGCTACCACGCGAACGGCGAGCGGGAGGAGGTCATGAGCGCCGTGATGGACGGCCTCGGCCCCCACGGTCTGTACAACATCACGGACACCATCATGTGCAAAATGCCCACCGGAGTCACCCCGGAGGAAGCCTCCAAAATGAATCATGAGCACCGGCTGGGCTTCGAGCTGTTTTTCGTGGACAGCGGCAGCATGTACCTGTACCTGGAGGGACGTCGGTGCATCATCCGGGAGGGGGATATTCTCCAGCTCCAGCCCACCCAGATGCACTCCATGGCCTCCATTGAGGACGTGAAGTGGCGGGGGTTCTTCCACGATCTGGACTCCTTCAACACCTCCATCGCCGTGAACCAGGTGGCCAGCCGCCTGGGCCCGGATGTGAAGCAGGACCCGGCCTTCCAGAAGGCCCAGGGCACAAAGGATTACCGCCGTCATGAGCAGCCCACCTTTGTGGACGTGCCCGCGGAGACGGTGAACGCGGTGAAGAATCCCGCCCGTCCCCTGGCGAAGTTCGATTTCCCCGGCCTGACGGTCAAGGTGATCGTACCCCGCTGGGAAAACTGGGGCGTGACGGAGCTGGTCCTGGGAGAAATGAAAGCCGGCACCCGGATCAGATGGGGCTACCATCCCTGCCGGGAGCAGTACTACGTGCGCAAGGGCAAAGTGAAGCTCTCCCTCTTCGGGGAGGAGCGGATCGCCGGAAAGAGCTGCGTCATCAACGTGCCCATGCTGGCCCCCTTCAGCCTGGAGGCCCTGGAGGACGCGGAGGTCTATGACGTGGGCGGCCAGACGGAGTGGTTCAACTTCCTGCTGGACTACCATTCCCTGCGGACCTACAGCCCCGAGCGGCTGGCAGAAGCCCTTCCCGCCCTGAAGGAACGGGACGGCGTCGCCATCGAAGCCATCGAGTGACCCAATCGGACCCGCTTCGCTGCGGCGGGGATCCCTCGCCCGCGAAACGCCGGACTCCGACATCAATAATTATATACGGAGGTATCCCTTATGACGAAACAGGAGATCATCGACCTCTGCGCGAAGACCGCAAAGGAAGCCCAGATCCGGGACGACGTATGCTCCCGGAGCACTCTGATCGGTCTGAAGGCTTATTTTGATATTCCCGACGACCTGATCCGCGCCTCGTCCAACCTCTGCGGCGGAGCCGGAGCCGCCAGCGGCAGCTGCGGCACCTACACCTGCGGCCAGCTGGCCCTGGGGCTGAAGTACAACAGCTCCGTGGAGGAGGAGCTGGAGAATCCCGCGCTCTTCGACGTGACCAGCCAGAAATTCATGGAGTTCCGGGACCGCTTCCTGAAGGAATTCGGCACCACCCTCTGCCCGGAGATCCACAAGCAGGTCTTCGGCCGGGCTTACATCTACACGAAGCCCGAGGACGCGGAGGCATACTTCAAGATCACGGACCACCATATCCGCTGCGCGGAGACCGTGGAGCGGGCGACCCGCCTCATCGCGGAGATGCTGCTGGAGGACGAGGAGGAACAGGCATGAAGAGGCTGCTCGTCATCGGCGGCGTGGCCGGAGGCGCCGGCGCGGCGGCCAAAGCCCGGCGCGTGAGCGAGGACTGGGAGATCATTATGTTCGAGCGGGGAAGCTACGTCTCCTTCGCCAACTGCGGTCTGCCCTACTATATCGGCAAAGTCATCGAGGACCGGGAGGAGCTGCTGCTCTTCTCCCCCGAGCTGTTCAAGAGCCGCTTCAACGTGGACGTGCGGCTGAACACCGAGATCGTGGACCTGGACCGGAAGAAGAAGACCGTCACCGCCCAGGGGCCCGACGGAAAGACCTACAAGGAGAAGTATGACAAGCTGGTGATCGCCACCGGCGGCAAACCCATCACCCTTCCGGTACCCGGAGCCGATCTGGAGGGCGTTTACCATGTTTTCACCGTGCCGGATGCGGATGCCATCGTCTCCAAACTGGAGACGGGCACCAAATCCGCAGTGGTGGTCGGCGGCGGCTTTATCGGCTTGGAGAGCGCAGAGAACCTGGCTGCCCGGGGCGTCAAGGTCACCCTGGTGGAGAAGCTCCCCCAGGTCATGAGCAACATGGATCCTGAGTTCTCCGAGGTCATCATCAAGGAGCTGGAAAAGCTGGGTGTAACGGTACTTACCGGCGTGGGCATGAAGGCCATCACCGGCAAGGGCGCCGTAAAGGGCGTGGAGCTGGACGACGGGACCAAGGTCAAGTGCGATATGGTGGTCATGGCTGCGGGCGTCCGGGTCAACACGGAGCTGGCCCAGAAGGCGGGCCTGCGGATCGGCGAGACCCGGGGGGTCTGGGTGGACGCCGGTATGCGCACCTCCGACCCGGATATCTACGCCGCCGGGGATATCGCGGAATCCGTCCACCTGGTAAGCGGCAAAAAGGTCCGCATCTCCCTGGCCGGCAGCGCCAACAAGCAGGGCCGCGTGGCCGGGGCCAACGCCGTGGGCGGGAACATGCTCTTCCAGGGCGTGCTGGGCACCGCCATCCTCAAGGTCGGCGGCCTCACCGCCGCCCGCACCGGCCTGAGCGCCCGGGAGGCGGAGGACCTGGGGCTGGACTTTGAGTCCGTCTATGTGCCCGGTTTTTCCCACGCCACCTATTATCCGGATTCCAAGCCCATCATTATGAAGTACACCGTTCAGAAGCAGACCGGCAAGCTCCTGGGAGCCCAGGCCATCGGCCGGGACGGGGTGGACAAGCGCATCGACGTCCTGAGCACCGCGATCTACGGAAACATGACCGTGTTTGACCTGGAGAACCTGGACCTGGCCTACGCGCCGCCCTTCTCCTCCGCCAAGGATCCGGTGATCGAGGGCGGCATGATCTCCGCCAACATCCTGCGGGGCGAGATGCAGTACGCCTCCCATCTGAAGCTGTCGGAATACCTGGCGGATCCCGATACCGTCGTGCTGGACTGCCGGAGCCAGGCGGAGTGGGACATGGGCCACGTGGAGGGCGCTGTCCTCCTGCCCGTGGACGAACTCCGGGACCGCTATAAGGAACTGAGCAAGTCCAAGACCTACGTGGTGTACTGCGGCGTGGGCTATCGGGCCTACAACGCCTGCCGCTTCCTGCAGAACAAGGGCTACAAGGTGAAGAACCTGGGCGGCGGCTGGAAGCTCATCAATATGCACAAGGGGATGTGAACATGGCGCAGGGTTTGGAAACACGGCCCTACGTATCCTGGGCCCTGATGAACGCCTTTATGACGGAGGTGTTCATGGCCTACGGCGTACCTGCCGGTGACGCCGCCATCTGTGCGGACGTGCTGCTGGAGGCGGATCGCCGGGGGATCGAAAGCCACGGCTGCAACCGCTTCAAGCCCATCTATCTGGATCGGATCGATAACGGCACCCTGCTCCCCGTGACGAAGCTGGAGGTGCTGAAGGAGACCCCCACCACCCTGGTGATGGACGCCCACAACGGCATGGGCATGGTGGCCTCCTACCGGATGATGGAGAAGCTCATTGAGAAGGCCCGGATCTTCGGCATGGCCGGAGGCACCGTCTGCAATTCCACCCATTACGGCATCGCCGGGTACTGGACCGGCATGGCGGCCAAGGCGGGGATGATCGGCATTTCCGGCACCAACGCCCGGCCCAGCGTGGCCCCCACCTGGGGCGTGGAGCCCATGATGGGCACCAACCCCCTCACCTTCACGATGCCCACGGACGAGGATTTCCCCTTCAATTTCGACTGCGCCACCAGCACCGTACAGAACGGCAAGCTGGAGTTTTACGCCCGGGAGGGGAAAGAGGCCCCGGCGGGCCTGGTGGTGGCCAAAGACGGCAGCAGCGATATGACCGATCCCGATCGGATCCTCACGGAGATGCGGAAGGGCAACTGCGCCCTCCTGCCCCTGGGAGGCGCGGGAGAGGCCACCGGCGGCTACAAGGGCTACGGTTTTACCGCCATCGTGGAGATCCTCTCCGCCGCCCTGGCGGGGGGCCCCTTCATGAAAGCCCTGTCGGGAAAGACGGAAGACGGCGGGAACAAGCCCTACCGGCTGGGCCACTTCTTCTTCGTCATCAATCCGGAGTTCTTCATGGGGCTGGACACCTTCAAAAAGACCGCCGGAGACATCTGCCGTGCCCTCCGGGCTTCGGAGAAGGCCCCCGGCGCGGAGCGGATCTACACCGCCGGGGAGAAGGAATGGCTGGCCTGGCAGGAGCGGAAGGACAAGGGCGTCCCCGTGGGGGAGTCCATCCAGAAGGAGCTCCTGGAGCTGCGGGACAGGCTGGGACTCAAGTACCGCTTCCCCTTTGAATCGTAAGCAGCTGAAAATTCAACATATTGCGAGAGGAATGGATTGAATTATGGAAATCAAAGATCTGAACCGTTACGGCGAAGTACTGGAAACGAGCCTCAAGCTGCGGACCATGCCCATCGGCGTGAAGTTCTGCGAGAGCGAGGCGGACGTGCCCAAGGAGGCCGTGTATCCCAAGGAGAAATTCGGCAAGCATATGGCCCTGTGCCAGGCTTTCTCCTACGCCCGCATGAAGGGCATGACCATCGCCATGCGGAAAGAGGACCACTGGTGCTGGAACCCCCTGGTGGGCTTCGGCAACGTGGACTGCGACCCCGGCACCCCCTCCTTTGACGAGGTGTGCAAGTTCATCGGCATCCCCGGCAAGGAAAAGGCGGCGGAGTTTTTCGCCAACTTCCCCCGGCTGCCCAAGAACAAGTACCCCATCGTGGTCATCGCGCCCATCAAAACCTGCACCTTCATGCCCGACGTCATCCTGGTCTATGCCGAGGCGGCCAAGGTGAACCACATGTGCCGCAGCATCAAGACCATTCTGGGCGGCACCTTCACCAGCACCTTCGACGGCATTGACTCCTGCATCTACTGCACCGTGCCCACCTTTACCAAAGGCGAGTTCCGCATCACCTTCCCCGATCCCGGCGACCGGGAGCGGGCCCGGGCCTACGACGACGAAGTCATCCTCTCCATGCCCCCCGCGAAGATGGACGCCTTCATGCAGGCCTTTGAGGGCATGAACCGGTTCATGGGCTTCGACTGCAAGCTGCTGGAGTTCAACCTGGACTTCCCCCATCCCCCCTTCTACAACACCCTCTTCGAGATGTGGGGCCTGGACAACTACGGCACCACCTGGGATGTGCCCGCGGGGAAATGATCCATACTGCACAAATTCAAAGCTGGGGCGGTTTTCGGACCGCCCCAGCCGTATAACAGGAGGTAGACATATGGAAACTCAGGAAGTCAACCGCTGGGGGACGCTGCTGGAGGAGAAGCTCCAGCTGGATACCTTCCCCATCGCCATGAAGTTCTGTGAAAGCCGTGAGGACGTTCCCCCGGAAGCCGTCTTCCCCATGGAGAAGTGGGGCAAGCATATGGCCCTGTGCCAGACCTTCTCCTACACCCGCATGAAGGGCATGACCATCGCCATGGGCCGGGAGGACCACTGGTGCTGGACGCCCCCGGTGAGCTTCGGCTGCGTGGACTGCGAGCCAGGCACTCCCGCCTTTGAAGAGGTATGCAAGTACATCGGGGTCCCGGGGCTGGAAAACGCAAGAAAGTTCTTCGCGGAATTCCCCAAGCTGCCCCGGGGCAAGTATCCTTACATCGTGACCGCCCCCCTGAAAAACTGCTCCTTTACGCCGGATATCGTCATCATCTACGCTTCAGCGGCAAAGATCAACTCCCTCTGCGGCGTGGTGAAATCCGTGGTGGGCGGCACCTTTACCAGCGTCTTTGACGGCATCGATTCCTGCATCTACTGCACCATTCCCTCCTTCCTCAAAAACGAGTTCCGCATCACCTTCCCCGACCCCGGGGACCGGGAGCGGGCCCGGGCGGGGGACGACGAGATGATCCTCACCGTTCCCGGCGGGCGGCTGCAGGAGTTCATGGAGGCCTTTGAGAGGCGGTTCCAGCGGGGCGGGTTCAGCAAGCGCCTCTTTGAGTTCAACCTGGACTTCCCCCATCCCCCCTTCTACAACACCCTGTTTGATATGTGGGGCCTGGACAACTACGGCACCACCTGGGACGTCTGATTCAATCCGGACCAGCTTCCCTTGGCTCCGAATTGAGAAGTTACACTTTGCTCCCCGCAGGCCCTTACGGGCCCACAGTCCGCTCCGTGAGCAGTATTTCGGGGCAGAAATGAATTCCGCCCCGAAATGATTCTGTTTGTATTCGCGGCTTGCGGGCCGCGAACTCTGCGAGGCTATAAAATAAAGGATCGGCGGCGCCCATCGGGCGCCGCCGATTTTTGCGCGCTGTGCGATTACTGCTCAGCGATGTACTTGTCGTACTCCGCCTGGTAGATCTCAACGATCTTATCCAGACCGAAAGTCTTGCAGTCGGAGATGAAGCTGTCCCACTCGCTCAGGGGCTTGACGCCGGTGAGGAAGGAGACGTAGTTCTCG
>CAMZIY010000044.1 GCA_947307365.1 uncultured Clostridia bacterium | reverse complement strand
TAAAACCAGGTCTGGATGCCGAAGAAGGAGGCCATCTCCGCCACCCGGCTGCGGATGGTGGGGGTGTCGTACCCCAGGCTCTCCAGACCGAAGGCCAGCTCATGCCAGACCTTGTCCGTCACGATCTGGTTCTCCGGGCTCTGCTGCACGAAGCCGATGCGCTCGCTCTGAGTCCGGTGGTCCAGCTCCGCCAGAGGGCGGCCCTCAAAGAGGATCTCTCCCCGCAGGTCCCCGGCAGGGGCCAGAACGGACTTGAACTGCCGAAGCAGGGTGCTCTTTCCGCAGCCGGAGGGGCCGCAGAGGGTGACGAACTGACCCCGGGGGATGGAAAAGGTAAGGTGGGATAAGGTGTCCTGCCGCTGCTCCGGATAGGCGAAGCTCAGGTCCCGGACCGCAAACGTTTCCATTTCACATCCTCCCTTCCGTTCAGGATCAGCGGGGTCAGGCAAAGGGCCAGGTAGACCAGGAAAAAGCTCAGAGGGAAGGGGCCGAAGCCCGCCCCCTTGATGGAGGGATAATACCGGAAGGCCAGGGCGCCGCTGATCCATCCGAAGAGGATGTACCAGCAGCAGAAGCCGATCCAGAGCAGGGCATAGGCGTCCCGGCTGTCGAAGCGGTAGATGGAAAAGGCGCTCCGCCCCGGAAGTCCGTAGCCCCGGCTTTTCATGCTGTCCGCCGTTTCGATGGCGTTCTCCAGGCTCCAGGTCACCAGGATGGAAAAGATGGTGATCCCGTGCCGCATCCGCTGGAGGACGCTGCCGTCGGACACGTCCCGCCCGATGCACTGCTGGGCGGTGCGGATGGTCTTCATCTGGGCGGTGAACCGGGGCACGAAGCGGAGGGTCATGCTCAGCACCAGGCTCAGAGCGGGGATGATCCGCCCGAAGAGGTACACGAACTTATCCGAGGTCATGACCTCGTTGTAGCAGGAGAACCACTGGATGATGCCGATGAGCATGAAGGCGGAAGCCAGACCGTAGACCAGGCTCTCCAGGGTGATGGGGTTATCGTTGGGGGTATAGGCCAGGATGGTGACCCCCTCGTGGTTGAAGGCGGGGTTCAGGATGGCCGCCAGGATCATCATGGGCAGCAAAAAGCGGAGAGAAAAGCGCAGTCCTTTTCTCCCCTTGAGATAGAGGTTGTACGCCGTGGCGCTGCCCAGGGAGATCACCAGGCAGGCCGGATGCATGAAGCACATGCCGAATACCAGCACCAGGGCGAAATAGAGAAAATTCACCAGGGGGTGGTAGCCGGAGAAGGCGTCCCGATTCCGCATTATTTACCGTATCCTTTGGCGATCACCCGGAGCTGATCCCCCACGGCCTTCAGCTGGGACCGCTTCAGACTGGTGCTGATCTCATGGGTGAGGTATTTGGGCTCCGCCCGGTCGATGATCCGCACGCATTGGGGATCCGTCCAGGGGCGGTGCCGGTCGATGCTCTGGATATGGGAGTAGGAGTAGCCGAAGGCAGAGAAATACTCCTTGGGGAAGTCCGCCGGCATCGCGCCCACGGTTTTCCGGCAGTAGGCCCCGCTGACGGACTGGTGTAGATGGACGCCGTAGATCCTTTTTGCCAGCTCTCCGTGCTTTTCGATCATGGAGAGGATATACCGGATCCCGTCCCCCTGGCTGCGGATGGACCAGTTGGCGTTCATCAGGTGGCCCGTGTCCAGCATGATCCCCACCCGGGGATACTTGATCCCGGAGAGGAGATACTCCGTCTTTTCCGGCTCCGTGAAGGTGAAGCCTGGCCACCACTGGTTCTCCACAAGAAAGTCGAAGGTGGGCTCCACCCCGTCCAGGAGGATGTTGATGAATTCGATGGCCCCATCCAGGACCTCCTTGTCCGTATGGAACCATTGATAGGTGTACCCTTCCTCCAGGGATACGTCCGAGACGTGGAAGACCATATAGGGGGGCCTGAAGCGCAGGGCCAGGGCCAGATCGTCCCGGAACTGCCGCATCAGATCCTCCGGCTGAGTCCCCCGGTATACCTGCCCGATCTCCTCCCAGGAGCGGAATTTCCGCAGCAGGGCCTTTTCGTCGTGCCGCCAGAAATCCAGCCAGTCCGGATAAAAGGTCATATGCCAGCCGGAGACCAGTGAAGGGGAAAGGGTATCGTCCAGGTCGTCCGGATCCGCGATGGCTTCGATCCCATCCAGCCCCAGGGCCTTGATCTCCTCCGCCAGCCTGTCCCAGCTGCCGAAGGGTTTGATGCAGTAGGAGGAAAGGGGAAAATTCGTGCTTTGGATCATGGTCGTACACCAGCCTTTTTTGCCTGAATCTGCTTGATTTATCCATTATAAAGACTTGATCGCCGAATTTCAACACCGGCCTTCTCTTTCCGCCGGGGAGGGAAGGAGCCAAAGATTTCTTTCGGGATGTGGCGGTTTTTGGCCTGTTCGTGCATTATATATAATCAGAGGGATAAATCAGACGAATAATCTCATGATGCCAGATATATCGGTTGGGAGGTGGTGATCGTGCTGAAAGATGGTGAGCGCCCATTGAAAGCGGAAGAGCAGGAGTTCCTCCGCGGGCTGTATCAGGACCATTATCAGGCTTTGTTCGATTACGCCTATCAATTGGGCATCGGGCGGGAAGCGGCGGAGGACTATGTACAGGACGCCTTCATGACGGTGATGCGGCATATTGAGGATATCAGGAAAACCAGGAGCCCCCGGATGTATCTCAATCAGGCCCTGAAAAACGTGATCGGGTACCGGCTTCGCAGCATCCGGTATGCCGTCAGCCTCCAAAAGAAGCTGCAGGAACAGTCTGACATGTCCCAAAGTGAGCGGCAAACCGATGAACTCCGGCCCGAGACCCTGTTTTGCGGTGCGATCAGCGAAGCGGAGCTTCATCTGCTCATCCGGTTTTATCTGGAGGGCTGGTCGCAGAAGGAACTGGCGGAGGAATTGGGTATCAGCGAGAATGCGTGTCAGAAGCGGATCACAAGGGCAAAGGAACGTCTTCGGAGCGCGTTGGAGGAGGCAAAGCCTCCCGGACCGGTTGATCCATTGACTACAGGCGGCACCCTTTCGGAAAGGAGGACGGAGCCACGATGAACCATCCCGGAAAAAGCTATGATGACATGACGCTGGAAGAGCTCCAGCAGGAATTGCGGGAAGTGTTCCTGGATACGGATTATATCGACGAGCCGCTGAACGATGAACTGGAAAAAATGCGGGAGGCGCTCAACCGAAAGCGGCCTGTTGAATATCTGTACACCCCGGAGGAATCCTGGGAGCGGTTTCTGGAGAAATGCGCGGATGAAGAAGCGTTCGCCCGGAGCAGCATCACGGGGTCACAGAGGAAGAACGCTGCTTCGCCCGGGCGCTATCGTACCTTCCTGCGGACCGCCCTCGTCGCGGCGGTGGTGGTAGTGCTGCTGGCCGGGGCGACCTTTGCCGCGGGCAGCTTCGGATACGACCTCTGGGCCTGGGTGCCCAGGTGGAACGCGGCTGCCGAGCGGTATGAACCGGTTGCCGCGGAGACGGATGGAAAGCCCATCCCCGTCGCCCTGGCGGAGCTGGGGATAACCGAACCCCTGTATCCCACCCATCTGCCGGAAGGCTTCGTCATCACGGAGAGCCATATCAGCGAAGATCCGCTTGTCCTGATGGAGCAATATGCCCGTGGGGATAAGCGGTTGAGCATCACCGTCACACCCATCAAAGGTTTTGAAACGGTCGTGTATCAGAAGGGCGGGAAATCGGCGCAGGAGTATGCGACCGGCACGGTCGTCCATTATGTCTTTGAGACGGAAAACACAGTAACCGCCATTTGGTACACGAAGCACTATGCGACTACGATCAGCGGCAATATTACCCGGGAGGAGATCAAAGGGATCATTGATTCTATCCACGAAGGAGCTGCGTGATGAGAGAAAGAAAAACGCGGATCATTCCCGTATTGGTCCTGCTGCTGCTCGCGGGGATCGTACCGATCCTGATCGGAGTGGTCATACCCCGGCAGAAGTATCAAAAGGCCATGGGGCTGTTATCGGACGGCGAATACGATGCGGCTTACGCCATGCTCTCGGAGCTGGGGAAGGATGAGTTCATCGCCGGCAGCATCAATGAGCGGGCGGACGCCCTTTTGGAGGCGGGGGATGCGGATGCCGCCTATGCATTGCTGGCGGGCCTGACGGATGAAGCAAGCCGGACTAAGCGTATGGAGATCAAGCGGCAGCAGATCCGGGATACGCAGGAGGGTAAGTATTTCACCCTGGGCAGCTATGAGCAGGACAATAAAACGGAAAACGGGACGGAGCCGATTCAATGGATGGTCCTGGCCCGGGATGGGGATCGGGTCCTGGTCATCAGCCGCTATATCCTGGACTGCGTCCGCTACGACGAGGAATACAGGCGGGTCACTTGGGAGACCTGCACCCTCCGTGCCTGGCTCAACGGGGAATTCCTGGATTCCGCCTTTGATGCGGACGAACAGCTTCTGATCCCGACGACCCACGTCACGGCGGACCCGAATCCCGGTTTTGACGTGGACCCGGGGGAGGATACGGAGGATAAGCTCTTCCTGCTGAGCATCCCGGAGGCGGAAGCGTATTTCCACCCGGATCCGTATATGATCCCCCATCCTGGCTTTAACACGCAGGAAATGTATAAGGCCGTGGCAAAGTATGAAGCAAAGCCTTCCACCCTCTATTGCAAACCCACAGCCTATGCGGCTGCTCGGGGCAGGATTTCGCAGAGTGGCGCAGGCCACGGCGCCGCGAGCTGGTGGCTTCGCACCCCCGGCATGCGGGCGTCCAGCGCGGCCTTGGCCGACCACTTCGGCCTGTTCGATACCTGGGGCGATTTGGTCAACTGCGACGGCGGGACAACGATACCAGGGGTCCGCCCGGTGATGTGGATCGACCTGGAAAATTGACGGAAGAAAGAAGGTATTTTCATGAAACATATCCGCTCTTTATACCGCAGTCCGCTGAAAACCGTTCTCACTCTGCTGCTTCTGGCCGCGGCGGCCTTCCTTTTCCTTTATAACCTCTCGGAATACAGCGTATCGGATCGGGAATACCGGGAGGCCAGGGACAAATACGAGGGGGTGCTCACGGTGGAGGAAAGGGCCGTACCGGAAAACACCACCCTGTTTGATTTCTTCCTCCTGACGGACGAGACCGGCAGGACCGCCTCTTACGGAGAAGCGGTTTTCGACGGTCTGACCCTGACTTATGAGGACAACCACCAGCAGAGCCTGGAGGCGGAGCTGATGGATAAGCTCTCCGCCCTGCCCCACATCTCCCGCACAGAGAAGCGGTATCTCACCGCCGGGGTATCCTCGGAGTATATCCGCCTGGATACGGACCAGCATTACTTCCCCTACGCCGCCCGCTGCGTACTGGAGGCCACGGTGAAGTACCGCTATGACTCCTTGCTGATGGCGAATAACGGCGCTCTCCTGCATGACGATTATACGGAGCGGATCGAATACCTGACCCTGGAGGACGTGGAACTCCTGGCGGGGGACCCGTCCTGGCTCTACGACATCCTGGGCCAGGAATACGAACAGCACGCGGTGTTATTCACCACCTACAAGGAAGAATACCGGGGCACGCTTCACTGGAACACAGACTGGGATCATGCCAACTACCGTTGGAGCATGATCATCCTGGATAATCACGTGTACTCCGGGGAGGCGGATCTCGTCCAGCCCGGGAGCCGGTATGTCTTTGTCCTCAGGAACAACGTCGAGCAGTCCGTTTCTCCGCTGCTGGAACAAAAGGAGACCTATCCCAGCGGATTTCTTCACCTGTTCGATGTGGGGGACGACAGCATCAAGGATTGGTGGCCCTACTTCACAGATATCACCGATGCCCCGGATAACTGGCTGGAGGGGGAGGAGTACGCCCCCCTGCGGGAGCTCATCCGGGTCACCAGCGACGACTTGCACACCTTCGACGTGGTATATGGGGACGACATGGCCGCCCAGCGCCGGGTGGCGGAGGGGCGTATGGTCTGCGAGGAGGGCCGCTTCATCACTCCGGCGGACGCGGGCCAGCCGGTGTGCGTGGTGAGCACAGACTTTCTGGAGATGAGCGGGCTTTCCGTCGGGGATACCCTCACCCTGGACCTGGGGAACTATCTTTCCGAGCAGTACGCCCCCCTGGGGGCAGTGGCGGTGACCCGGGGACGGCAGAACACCGCCTATACCACACAGACCTTCACCATCATCGGCTCCTGGCGGGACCTGAACGAGGGGAACCACGTTTATAAGGACCGCTTCTGGTGCTGGAGCAATAACGCCATCTTCGTTCCCTCCGCCTTTCTGCCGGAGTGCGTGAACGGTGAGAACCATGAATTCAAGCCCGGGGAAGTGAGCTTCGTGGTGGGGAACGCGGAGGAGATCGAGGCCTTTGTGGAGGACTGTCTCCCCCAGCTGGAGGCCATGGGTCTCACCTACTCCTTCAGCGACGGAGGTTGGCTCCAGGTCGGTGAGGAGCTGATGCAGGCCCGGAGCCTGGCCCTGGTGAAGCTGCTGGTGTTCTCCGGCGCAGCCCTTTTCGCGCTGATCCTCACGGTCTGGCTCTTCATCGGGCGCAAGAAGCGGGAATACGGCATTCTCCGGGCCCTGGGCATGCCTCCGGCGGAGGCGTCCGGTCAGCTGTTTGTGCCCTTCCTGCTGCTGGGGACCCTGGCCGTCATCCTGGGCCTGCTGGCCGCCCGGATCGTCACCGCACGGCAGCTGGCGGCGGATCATGTCCCCGCAGGTCTGAGCCTCTTCCTGCTGGGAGCCCTGGGCTTCCTTATCCTCCTCGCAGTCATGGCCCTTGTGGGTATTATGATCATCCGGCGCAGCAGCATCCTGAAGCTGATACAGGAGAAGCAAAAATGAGCTGGGGCAGACGATACCTGGGCCGGGTCCTGGGCAGGAACCTGGGCCGCAGCCTCCTGAGCCTCCTGCTGGCTGCCCTGCTGGCCTTTGCCTTCGGCGTGCTGACGGTGCTCCGGGGCATATATGGGGAGCTGTTTCAACGAGTGGAGGTACAGCCCGTGTTCACCGGCATCCCCTACGCCAGGGCGCAGAAGGTGGAGGCCTCCGGCTATGTGCGGGACGCCTGCTTCGAGTACGTGGCCCAGGCGGTGGTGGTGGAAATGAACGATACGGCGCTCGCCACGGTCATCCTGACCAACCGCCTTGACGATGCGATCCGGGAGAAGGTGGACTGGGCCGAGGGCTGGAACGAGGAGGCCTTCTTCGGGTCCAACAAGGCGGTCTGCGTGATGAACGCCGAATATGCCGGGAAGCTGGGCAAGGGGCTGGGAGACCGGGTGCGGGTGAACGAACAGGATTGGCTGAGCAAACTGAGCCAGAACGGCAGCCCCTTCGAGCCCGGCGAGACCCTGGAGGAGCTGCGGGACAGGAAGCGGCCCTTTCTCACCGTCGCCGGACTGATCCGGGGGGACCCGGAGGATCACACCCTTTATGTTCCCACGGAGGCGAACTATGCCGTACACTGTCTCTATACCGGGAATTTCACCCTGGATATCGCCCGGTACACACTGAACGACTACTTTCTGGCGGCGGAGTTTCGGGACTATGCCAAGAGCATCGTGGACGGCGTAAACGAGAACGCGGCCTTCACCATGGATACCTCCTACGCGGACCGGATCTATCGTATCCATCAGCTCATTGAGACTCTGTATCCCCTCACCATAGCCGCCGCCCTGCTGCTGGGCGGGGTGCTGCCGGGGCTGACGGTGCTCCACGCCTCCCGGGAGATCAGCATCCTCCGGGCCTTAGGGACAAAGACGGGAAAATGCGTAGGCATCTACACCCTGGCCCAGGTCCTGTGCGCCCTCTTCGGGCTGGTGCTGGGGATGGTGCTGGTGATCCTGATCCAGAAACCGGAGTTGAGGGCTGTGTGGAAACCATTTGTCATCTACCTGGCCGCCCACCTGGCCGCCTGCGCCTTGGGCAGCGGGGTGTTTGCCTGGATATGTGCAAGGAAGCATGTGCTGGCGCAGCTGCAGGCGAAGGAATAACGAGATTTTGGAGGTTGGAACATGAACACGCTCACGCTTGATAATGTCAGCTACACCTACCCCAGCGGGATTTCCCCGGTGGTGAAAAACGCGACCTACGGCTTCGAGGCGGGGAAGCTGTACGCAGTAGTCGGGCCCAGCGGCAGCGGGAAAAGCACCCTGTTGAGTATGCTGGCAGGGTTGGATATCCCTGGGGAAGGCGATGTGGTGTTAGGGGAAGACAACTTGAAAGCCCTTGACTTGGACAAGTACCGCCGGGAGGGGGTCAGTATCATCTTCCAAGGGTTATGTTCATTACGCACCGCATAAAGAACAGCATATAACATGAAAATAACAGATTTCGGTTGTCGCAATTGTAATTATGAAATCAAACGGAAAACTGCATACCTGATGCTCGTTGGCAAAGCCTCAGTATGCGAACCTACCGGTTTTGTTTTCGTGGGAGAGCAAAGCAGCCTCAACCCGCGACAGAACCGGCCATACATTGGCGAACAACCGGAAAGGACATACAATGAAATCTGTATTTGAAGAACTCGGCGGAACCTATCACAAAGAGGGGGATTACCTCATCCCGGATATCGTCGCACCGGAGGCCCCGCATATCGGCTTATGGGGCAGGGAGCGGAAGCACTACTTGCAGCAATACCACAACAGCATTTACACCGCACTGCTCCTTAGTGGAAAGTTGAACGCACATCTGGAAGAAATCGACCGCTCGGCCAATGAAATGTTCGACCTGCTGATGAAGCAGTACGCCGGCCGTGAAGGCGTGACCGAACAGCTCAAAGCACAGGATCAAATGGAGTGGGTCCGGCGCATGAACAGCATCCGGGATCGGGTGGAGGAAGTAATCCATTCTGAATTGATCTACGCATGACTTGACGCGGGTACAGTTCCAAAGGCTGTGCCCGCTTTCTTGCAATTGAGTTTATACTTGATTGGGTTAGCATCTTCTTCCCTTGATTTTTCTCAATGGTCCGTGTAGAATACCTACAGAGGCAGAGAGGGGGTTTGGCCAGTGGCGGAGAAGGACATCACGCAGAAGATTCTGGAGTCCTATAACGATGTGTTCGCGGATATTGTGAACGTCCTGTTGTTTGACGGCGAACAGGTCATCCACCCGGATGAATTGGAAGATCAGGCTCCCCGCAGTGCATACAAGGCGGACGGAAAGGTCCGTGAGATGGAACGGGACGTTGCGAAGCGGTGGACAAAGAACAACATCCGCATTGCCTGTGTCGGCCTGGAGAATCAATCCGAGCCTGACGCCGCTATGCCGCTTCGGGTCATCGGCTATGACGGAGCGGAGTACCGCGCACAGCTGACCAAAGAAAACCGTACCTCTCCCTTGTATCCCGTTGTCACGCTGGTTTTGTATTTCGGGCATAAGAAGCATTGGGATAAACCGTTGACCCTGCATGAGGCTGTGAGCGTGACGGATCGGTTCCGTCCTTTTGTGCCTGACTACAAGATCAACCTGTTTGAGATAGCTTGGCTGGACCGGGCAAAGGTAGATAAGTTCAGGAGTGATTTCCGCATCGTGGCGGACTATTTCGTACAGAAGCGGGAGAAGGGGGATTATTCCCCCAGCCGGGACAAGCTGGATCATGTACAGGAAACGCTTCAGCTTCTCAGCGTGATGACCGGCGACCATAGATTTGAAGTCGCATTGAAAGACGACGTGACCGGACAAGGAGGTGTCCAAAATATGTGTGAGGTTCTGGATAGAGTGGAAGCCAGGGGCGAGGCCAGAGGCGAGGAAAAAGAGCGTCTTGCCAATATCCGCAGCCTGATGAGCAATCTGAAGCTTGATGCAAAGCAGGCAATGGACGCTTTGAACATCCCTCAGTCTGAGCAGAAAAAGTACGAAGCAAGGCTCTGAGGGATGCCGCTCATGCAATAACCTGTGGTCCCATATCGTATTTTAGCATGCCAAAGAAAACGCATAGCTTCTTGTTGTGGGAAGCTATGCGTTTGCAATATCTGAATGAGCATGTATTTGTTTTACGCATCTGTCAATACGCCGTCCATCATTCGCAGGACCAGGTCGGCGGTATCGGCTACCTCTGGATCATGGGTGACCACGATAACGTAGCGGCCTTCCTTATGGGCCAGGCGGCGGAGGAATTGATAAAACTCCTGTCGAAGGTTCTTTCCCATTTATCCCGCCTCTCTTTCTTTCACCCGGGCAAACTGCTTCACGGAGAGCCACCCGAAAAACGCGATATAGGCCAGACATACCGCAGCTGCGGCAATGAGCCACGCAGGAGACGTTCCCGGCTGCCAAAGACTGCGGAGCCCGTGGAGCCAGGCGGGGAAGGGGATAAACAGGACCCCGTTTTGGGTATGGGCCGCCACGTTCACGGCGTAGCACAGGAGGCCGTACAGGGTGTTGAAGCCCAGGACGGCGAATATATTCCTACAGCGAAAGGCGATATACAGGGGAATGCTCAGCACCGCCAGCTCCATGAGGGTATGCGCCGCCAGGGTGCCCAGGAAAAAGCCGATCCCCTGCCGGGAGACGATGTACCGGGCAAAGAAAGCTGCCAGGAGCAGGGTATTAGCCAGACTGAATATCAGGGATACCAGATAGTACGCAAGGACCTTGGCTCGGGCCGCACGCCGCCGGGAGCCGCAGAACCGCGCACTCCAATCCGGGACACCGGTATTCAACGGATAGCGAGCCAGCACCGCGGGCAGAACGATGCAGAGAAGCAGAAGTCCGCCCCCAAACCACATGATCCGGTTATACTGGGCCTCCGTGGTCAGGAGATAGATGCTCTCCTCGTCGGCTGTTTCATCCGGCTCCAGGCCGAACCAGCCCAGAAGTTCCGTCAGGGCGGGATCATAATGCCTGTCCCGGGGGTTATGCCGATGCCAATAAACAAAGGATCCGATGCGTCCCTTGGTGACGAGTTCAAAGCAGGGGGAATCCAACTTCCAGTCCCCGTCGATGCCCACCGGGTCCCTGCGAGAAATGATGAAGCAGCCTGCCAGGGAGAGAATGAGCAGGATCCACGCCCTCCAGCGGCAGCGGAGCTGATAGAGCTCCTGTCGAAAGATCTTACCCATTTTCTTCCCCCTCCCATTCCAGCTGGAGCTTGTCCCAGCCTGCCTTTTCCCCCAGGGCGGCCCGGTCCCGTTCCATTTCCGCCATATCCGTATCCCGCCAGCCTTCCGGCAGGGCCAGGCGCAGGGGATGGGGATACGTCAGCTCCATCACGTCCTTCAGCCGGTATACGGTATAGGTAAGACGCAAAACGTGTTCCTGACAGTATTGGAGCAGAGCGGAAAAATCCGTCCGGTCTTCGGGAGTCATGCCCGCCATGGGCTCAATGGCCAGCACCGGCCCGGAACGGAGGGTCAGCGCCAGGACCAGCCCCCACATCCGCAGCTTTCCCGGCTGATCCTTCCGGAAGGGGAGGTTCCACCCCGCCCGGCGCAGGCCGCTTACCTTCAGCAGCTCCCAGAACAGCGCCTGCTGCTCCGGCTCCATGACCATGCGGAGGTTCACCGCGTTCTGCCGCATCCCCAGGGCGGGGAAATAGGGGATATCCGTATCCCGGCAGATCTCCGTTCCCGGTGCGGCCTCCGCCAGGGCCCGCTCCTCCGCCCGCTCGCCCACCAGGGCGAGGACGATACCTTTTTCCTCCATCTTATCCTTCCTCCGATCTCCGGGCGTATTCCTCCCCCAGGAAGCGCTGCATGTTTTCTCTGACGTAGTGGACCCTGGTCACGGCCTTACACTTGGGACAGAACAGAGGGAAGTTGACCAGGACGGTATCCTCTTGGACTCTCGTTCTGGTCTTGCCTTTGCATACCGGGCAGATGAGCCGGCATTCTTTTCGTGGTTGGTTTTGCATGACTGTCTCCGTCCCTGCTTTATGCCGCCGTCAGCACCCCATCCTTCATGCGAAGAACCAGGTCGGCGGTATCCGCAACCTCCGGGTCGTGGGTCACCACGATGACGCAGCGGCCTTCCTCGTGGGCCAGGCGGCGGAGGATGTCCATGACGATGCGGGTGTTCTCTCCGTCCAGATTACCGGTGGGTCCGTCCGCCAGGAGGACGGGAGCGCCGGAACACAGGCTCCGGGCGATGGCCACACGCTGCCCTCAGCAAGACAGGATCACGTCCCTTTGGGGGTTTGAGCGTTTTACTTCTTCTTTGCCTGGGCCTCGATCGTATCAGACATCATGTCCCAAAAATCCTGCGAACCCGCTTCCACCAGTTTCCAGCTGCTTCCGTCCGCCCGCAGGATATTTTTGTCCGGTACCGCAGCTTTCTCCGAGAACAGGTTTGAAGGCTCTTTTATGTTTTCAATGGAATACGCGCCATCTTTTTCCACCAGATCAAATTCCTCCGCATCCAGGGATACCTCTCCCCGCCAATCCCTGAAGAGCACCAGCCGATAGTGGCCGGGGATGATCTGCTCCGTCTGATCCGGATAAAGGCGTCCCCGCATCAGGTTGATGAGACCGGGCCGGTCCGGCGTGAAACCGCCGGAAGGCAGGACATACCACCGTCCGTCCAGCCGGATCTGCAGAGACAGCGCAGCAGCCGCAAGCTCTCTGTTCTCCACTTCATAGGTATAGGCAAGATACCACCAGTCCGAGTTTTCCGAGGATGCGGGAGGATCGGTTTTTTCTATCCCTGTGATATGCAGAGAAAGCGTCTTTCCCACGTCCTCTGTTTGTGGAAGGTAAACCGGACCGTAGCGCTGAACCACAAGCCGCTCCGGTTCCCCGTCATTCTGCCGCACGCTGTGATCCAGGCACCAGATGCCCCCATCCTCTGAATAGAAGAGATAGTTTTCCGGAAGCAGCTGTGAAAACACGCGGACCGTTTCCGATTTTGAAACATCTGCTTTTTTGCAGCCGGTGAAGACCAGCAGGAATCCCAGCATTGCGATCAAGCCGCAGATCATCCTCTTTTTCATTTGATTTGCCTCCTTTTCAGCGCAAAAGCCCCGATTTTCAGTCTCAGCGTACAATTTGACGCCGCGTCAATGTCAAGAGGAAAATGTAAATTTCCTGGATTTTTCGTAAGAACAGGTCCTTTTTCTTGTTTTACGCCGCCGTCAACACCCCATCCTTCATCCGTAGGACCAGGTCGGCGGCCTCCGCCACCTCCGGGTCGTGGGTCACCACGATGACGCAGCGGCCTTCCTCGTGGGCCAGGCGGCGGAGGATCTCCATGACGATCCTCGTGTTCTCCCCGTCCAGATTCCCCGTGGGCTCGTCCGCCAGGAGGACAGGAGCACCGCTGCACAGGCTTCGGGCAATAGCGACTCTTTGCTGTTCGCCCCCGGAGAGGGCGGAGGGGAAACGCTTTTGCTTGCTCTCCTCGATCCCCACCTTCACCAAGGCCTCTGCCGCCCTGATCCGGGCCTCGTTTTCCGGGATGCCCTGCATCTCCATGGGCAGGCACACGTTCTCACGCACCGTGAGCAGAGGCAAGAGGCAGAATGCCTGAAAGATGATGCTGACCCCCTCCCGGCGGTACTTGTCCAGATCCAGGCTTTTCAGGTTATCCTCCCCCAGGACCACGTCCCCTTCTCCGGGCATGTCCAGCCCCGCCAGCATGCTCAGCAGGGTGGATTTCCCGCTGCCGCTGGGGCCTACCACCGCATAGATGGTCCCGGCTTCAAAGCCGAAGCTCGCGTTTTTCACCACCGGGGAAGTCCCCCCGGGATAGGTATAGGATACGTTTTCAAGCGTAAGGGCGTTCATTGTGTTGCCTCCTTTAATCGTGATTATTCCTTTGCCTGGAGCAGGGAAAGCAGGTCCTTCCCGGTGCTGACCCAGGCAAAAATGATACTGCCGATGAGACAGGCGGCCAGGTGTAATCCCGGGTAGGTCAATTCCCAACCGGCTCCCAGAAAGAAGGCTGCCGCCACGCCCAGGATAAGACCCACAACGCACAACAGGACCTGTTCCCCCGTGAGCATGGCGCAGACCCGCCTCCGGCTCATGCCCAGGACCCGGAGGATGGCGGTCTCCCGGCTGTTCTGCAGCACCATGAGGCCGGGGAGGACGCCTCCCAACAGCAGGGCCACGCCCAAGGCGATGGGGTACAGGGTGCTGAGGAGGTTCGCCATTTTCCGGATGCGGTCCGCCTCCGCCGTATCCAGGTAGAGGGAGGGATTGCCCTGCTGCTTGGAGGTCTCCTCCAAGAACCGCGCCCGGAAGGGCTCAATATCCCGGTAAT
>CAMZIY010000043.1 GCA_947307365.1 uncultured Clostridia bacterium | reverse complement strand
TTCATCAACGGCGGCGGCCTGAACATGACCTGCCTGGGCCTGGGCGAAGTGGACGAGGACGGCAACAACAACACCAGCTTCCTGGGCAAGACCATGACCGGCCCCGGCGGCTTCATCGACATCACCCGTTCTACCCCCAAGGTCCTGTTCTGCGGCACCTTCATGGGCCACGCCAAGCTGAAGCCCGGCAACGGCAAGCTGGAGATCCTCCAGGAAGGCGACATCCGCAAGTTCGTGAAGAAGGTCAAGCAGATCACCTTTGCCGGCCAGTACGCCGAGAAGGGCCAGACCGTGCTGTACATCACCGAGCGGGCCGTGTTCGAGCTGCGGGAGGGCAAGGTCGTCCTCATCGAGATCGCCCCCGGCATCGATCTGGAGAAGGATATCCTGGCCAACATGGACTTCAAGCCCGAGATCAGCCCCGACCTGAAGCTGATGGATCCCACCATCTTCAACGAGACCTGGGGCAACCTGGCGAGCACTTTCGAAAAATAAACCCTGTAAATGCACCGGGCCGGACGCCGCGAGGCGTCCGGCCTTTTGCGCGTCTTGCCGGGGGAAGGGACCACCGCCCCCGTCAGAGAGAAATAAACTGGGTCAGTAAAGCGCAAACCGCATGGTTAAGCCATCCTGCTTACTGACCCACGTGGGTCAGTAAAGAGGTTTTTCCCCTTTTTCTACCGCTTACTGGCCCACGTGGGTCAGTAAAGGCAAACCGCGCAGTTAAGCCATTTCCCCCCTTACTGACCCATTTTTATCCTCCTGACGGGAAACCGCCTCCTCATACAGCTCCCGCAGCAGGCGTTTGAAGGTCTTCCGGGCGTATCCCGCGTACTCCTCCCGGAAGGACTGGGTGGGCATGATCAGATCCCCCTCCGTCACATAGTAGACTTCCCCGTTTCCCAGGAGGAAGATGGCGTTGGGGTAATCCCGCCAGGCGTACTGTTCCGTTTTGGGCAGGGCCAGGCAGAGGATGTACCGATCCCCCTCCCGGAAGTCCGGCAGAGTCTGGATATCCGGGGCCCAGCTGTCCTCGGCGGCGGAGTAGCAGATCACCGAGCTCCGATCCTCCTCCAGGTACTCCCAGGGCAGGGCCTCCACGGCCCCGCAGAGGATGTCCCGGACCCGGAAGCGCAGGGCCTTGTGGATTGTGTTCTCGCTTTTCGGCCCCTTCCCCAGGTACTCCGCCTCGGCATAGAAGAAGTCGTAGTTCTCGTTCTCCACCAGCCGGGAGAAGAAGTATTCCAGGGGCTTGCCCAGGAGGCTGCCGTCCGTCAGGGGGATGTAGTCCGCCATGAGGGGGTAATCCTGCCCCAGGGCCTCGATCTCCTCCTCCGTGGCGGCCTTGTCGTACTGCTCCAGGCGGAAGGGACAGAGGAAGTATTCCAGAGTTTCCCCGGGCCCCGCATGGGTATCCGTCAGCAGGGCGAAGCGGTACTGCTTATCCCTGCTCAGGTCCCCCCTGTACAGGCCCAGGTTCACGGTGTAAACGTTCACGGTCTTCCCCGGCTCCAAAGGGATGAACTCCATCCATTGGGGGCCGAGGTGTCCCCAATCGTGGGAGAGCCGCCGCCACTCCTCCGCCTCCGGGTCGTATTCCTCCACAAAGACGGTGTAGAAGGCGTTCGGCTCCAGCTCCAGGGGTTCCTCCCCGTTCCAGGTGAGGCTCAGGAGCCAGGTGCCCGCGGGCTCCAGGGCCGGGTCCTCCTGCTCGATGACCCGGGCGGTGAGGATGCCGTCCGTGCGGGTGTTCGCCTCCCGCACCGGGCTGGGGGTGGTGAAGTTCTCCCCCCGAATGATCTCCGCATTGGGGTAATTCCCCAGCAGGGCCTTCGCCCGGTCATAGTCCAGGTCCCGGTACACCGTCACCGTGAGCTGATCCCGCTGCCGCTCCAGCTTCCAGGTGTACACGGAGAGGTCCCGGCTCCCGGTGGGGCCGGGTACATAGAACCAGTCCCCCTCCAGGTCATACCGATACCGGGCAGCCAGCTCCCGGGAGTAGGTGTCCACCAGGTTTTCCGCCTCCTCCAGCCCCTGCCACTCCCCGCTGCCGTCTGCATTGATCTTGAACTGGCTGACGATCCGATAGGGGGCTTCCCGGGCGGCTGCGCCCATGGGGTCCGTACTGGCGGAGATCACCATGCGGTAGGTCCCCGGGGGCAGCTCCCCGTACCACTGCTCGAAGCTGATGTCCAGCTCCCGGGTCTCCCCCCTGGCCACCGTCCCGGCCAGGAGCCCGTGGCTCCGGTAGCGCTTTCCATCCACCGGGAACCACTCTCCCAGATAGTTGAAGTACAGATAGCAGTAGTCGGACTCGTACTCCACGTCGTACCAGCTGTTGGCGGCCACGTTCTCCAGCCGCAGTTCGGCATGGGTGGAATCGAAGACGCTCCCGGCAGTGGAGATCAGCAGGTTCGTCTCCTCCCCGGTGTACACGGTGTACCACTCGTCAACCGGGTCCACCTCCCGGGGCACGTCCCAGAGGGAAATGCGCAGGGTGAACAACGTATCCCCGTATACCACCCGATCCTCGGGCTGGAGCGGCCAGAGCCGGTCCCGGGCGTCGTAGTTCCGCTCCTCCTCCGAGCGCAGGAGGAAACGGCGGCGCAGAACGTAGGTCCCTGCCGGAAGCTGCCCGTACTGGGCGGCCAAATCCACGTCGTAGGCCCGGCTGCCCCCATTCAGCAGCCAGTAGGGGTAGTTCAGGCCAAAGGGCAGATGGTACTTCGGGGGGATGTACTCCAGCGTGCCATCCCCGCTCAACCGGAAAAGGGAATAGTCGTATTCCGCCATCCAGCCCTGCTCCTCCGTGCTCAGGGTCTGCACCCAGCGGTGCTCGCTGCGCTGCTCCATGGCGGCCTCCATGCCCTCCGGCATTTCGCAGAGGGTGAGGGGGCCGGGGACCTGCGGTTCCGTGTCAGTCAGGGTGAACTCTCCCCGGAGGTACAGGGCCTCTTTTGCCGCGTCCTGATTCCGGGTGTAACCGCAGAGCATCAGGGCATAGTCCCCGGCGGGGAGGGTACCGTAGGAATAGGACCAGTCCCATGCCCAGTCCCAGGTCTCCCCGGATCCCAGATTTTCGGCGTGCCCCCCCTGGAAGGTCCGGATGGGTTTCACCCATTCCCAGCCCCCGGCCTTCGTCCGCCGCAGCAGGGCGAAGGGGTCCCCCAGATCGGTCATGGGCTGGGCCTGGTAGGGCCAGCGGGTCCCCAGATTCTCCAACTTGAAGGCGCAGCCGTAGCTGTCCGCCGCCGTGACGGTGAGGCGCAGGTCCTCTCGCTCCGTCCCTGCCGGGGCGTTATGCTCCGCCCCCTCCACCAGGAGGATGAAGCGGCAGCTTCCGCTGCCCGCCTCCTTCGTCCAGTCCCAGGTGCAGGTGAGGACGTAGGTGTTCACCCCGGCGTAGGGGGTGAAGGACCAGTCCTCCAGCGCCACGGGGACCATCCCCAGGGAGGAGAAGGCAAAGAGTTTGGGATCCTTCGGCTCGCTCATGTCAAAGGAAAGACTTACCTCCCCTTCCGCATAGAGGATAGGGGCGTCCAGGTCATACCAATCCGTATCCCGGAAGTTTTCGGTCCTGCTGAGAGGGATCTTCTCCGTGGAGACGTCCTCCCCCTTGCGGTTCCGGTAGGTCCAGTGGGCGGTGTCCAGAAGGGCCTCCGTCTTCCCGGCGTTGGAGGTCAGAGTGAGCCGGGGCAGGGTGATGGTCTCCGGTGCCTCAGAGGGCGTTGGGGCCGCTGTGAGGACCGGGGTCTCCGCCGGGACGAGGGTCTCCGTGGGCCCAGGGGTCTCCGCCGCCGGGACAGCCTTTCCGCAGGCGGCCGGAAGCAGAAAAACAAGGATCGAGAGAAGCAAAAGCGCTTTTTTCACTTCGGAACACCTCCTTACGGCTCCAGCCTACAATTTAACGTCGCGTCAATGTCAAGGGGTTTTTGCGAATATTCCGAAAAAACGCAAAGAATCAGTCCCACAGGGGCAGGGGACAGGTGTAGTACTCCTTGTTCTGCGGATCCTCCCATATCTGCAGCACCACCCGGTACTCCTTAGCCGGGTCGAACTCCCCGTAGACCAGGCTCAGGTTCATCAGCCGGGAGTAGTTCGTCCCGAAGGACACGGTCCCTCCCGGCCGCCCCTGAATCTGGTAGACCCGATCACCCGTTTCAAAGGTTGACTGATCCATGGTGGTGCTCATGGACAGCCATCGGTTCCCATCCCGCACCTCGATATGGAAGTAGGCGTCCACATTCAGGGTCTGCGTGCCGCTCCCCTCACCGGAGAAGGTGAAAGAATATATCCAGACCGGAAGCGAATAGATGTTGGGGTAGGGGGTGATGGAGAGGGTCCCCCGGCTGCCCAGGTTCTCTTCCGTCACCGGGCTGGGCTTCAGCGCTGGGTCCTCCCCCCGGAGGATGTCCACGCAGCCGTAGTCCCCCAGCAGGGCTTCCGCCTGCTCCAGATCCCGATTCCGCCACACCGTCAGGCGCAGCCGGTCCTCCTGCTCCTTCAGATCCCAGCGCCAGGCCACAGCCTTTACCCTGACGATCCAGCCGTCCCGGTTCCCCAGCCCGCCGTTTATGTAGAGGTGCACCAGCTGCTTTGCTTCCTCCGCCTCCTCCAAAACGCCGCTCCCGTCCTCCAGGATGCGGAAGGGTACGGTGATGAAGCTATCCGTTTTTTCCAGCTCCCCATCATAGGGCAGGGCCTGACAGGCGATCACCAGGCGGTAGGAACCGGGGGGGAGCTCCCCAAAAGTGACGGTAAAGTCGATATTCAGCTCCTGGGTCTCCCCGGGGGCCAGGGTTTTCCAGATGAGGCCGTGGGCTCCGTACCGTGTGTGGGCCGCGGGGAACCACTCCAACTTATGGTTGAAATACAGATAGTAATAGTCGCTCTCGTAAAACACGTCGTACCACTGGTTCGCGTCCGCGTTTTTCAGCCGCAGGGTGCAGCCGGCGGAGCTGAAGGTGCTACCGGCAGTGGAGACCAGCACCCCGGAGCTCGGGTTGCTGCAGTCCCGCAGCTCATCCGTCGGGTCCACCGCCTGGGGCACGTCCCGCAGGGTGTAGAGGGTGAACTCCGTGTCCACGTACTGCACCCGCTCCTCCGGCAGCAGGCGGCGGTCCGGGACCATGAGGGTGACGTCCTTCAGTTCCTCCTCCGTGAGGCGGATGAGACGACGGCGGAGCACGTACCGGCCCTTCTTCAACTCCCCGTACCGGGCGGCAAACTCCACCTCGAAATTCACGGTTTTGCCCGGCTTCAGGACGGGCGTCCAGTTCAGGTATCCCGGGAGATCATATTCCGGGGGGATGAATTCCAGCTCCCCCTCCCCGGTCACGCGGAACAGGGAGAAATCCCGTTCCGCCGCCCAGCCCTCCGTCTTCGGGGTGAGGGTCTGCATCCAGCGGTGGCCGCTGCCGTTCCGCTCCCGGCTGTACAGGCTTACCTCCAGCCACCGCGGGCATGGACAGAGGGTGGAGGGCCCCGGTCCCACCGGCTCGACGTCCTCCAGGGTGAAGCTCCCGCCCACGGAAACAAAATCCGCCGCTGATCCCCGGCCCAGGTTTCCCCAGATCCGAAGGCGGTATTCCCCCGGGGGCAGGGGACCGTAGGCATAGGACCAGTCCCAGGCGTCGGTGTAACTGTGCCCCCACTTCAGGGCGGCGGAGTAGGTGTCCAGATTCCGCCGGATGGGCTTCACCCATTCCCAGCCCCCGGCGGGAGTCCGGCGCAGGAGGGCGTAATCGTTCTCCATGGCGTATTCGAAGCGCCGGTTTACCTCCGTACAGCGGTTATCCAGGGTGAAGACGCAGCCGTAGGCGTCCGCGGACGTGACGGCGAGGGCCAGTTCCTCCGTTTCCGTTTTCATTTCCGGGGCGTTTGTCTCCGCCCCCTGGATGAGGAGGATATAGGTGCAGGCTCCGCTGCCCCCTTCTGGTCTGGAGTCCCAGGTACACACCAGCGCGTAGCTGTTTACTCCGGCGTAGGGAGTAAAGGTGCCGCCCTCCAGGTCCATGGGAAGGAGGACCTGAGAGGTGAAGGCCCAGAGGCGGCACGTTTCCGGCTCCGGACCGTCGAAGGAAAAGCGAACCGCCCCCTCCGCCCGGAGGATGGGTGTCCCCAGGGCGTACCAGTCCCTGTCCCGGTAGTCGTCGACGCTGGCCGAATCGCCCCCGTAGGGGATCTCCTCCCCGGCCTCCGTCCGGTAGATCCAGCTCGTCTGCCCCAGGATGGCGGCGGTCTCCTCCTCCCCGGCGGTCAGAGTGAGCTTCGGCGGGCCGTAGGGGTAGGGCGCCTCCGTGGGCGCGGGAGTCTCCGCCGGGGCCTGCCGGGAGCAGGCGGCAAGCAGGAGAAAAACAAGAATCGAGAGAAGCAAAAGCGCTTTTTTCACTAGGAACGCCTCCTTCCTGCCTCCACCCTACAATTTAACGTCGCGTCAAAGTCAAGGGGTTTTTTCAAATTTCCCAAAAAAAGTGCGCAAGACGAGGCGTGATGCGATATTTTATTGATGTTGACAAAAGTCAGCATGTGTGATACTTTTTCGCTGACAGTTGTTATCTCAAGCGGAAGGTATACGCCGGAGCAAATCGGAGGATAATCCCTGTATCGGGGGAAAAACCCGTTTCCGGCCGACGGAGGTGAATGGAAATGCTGTCTGTGGTGATCCCGGCCTACAATGAGGAAACCGCCGTTCCCGCGGCGGTCCGGGAGACGGCTGAAGTCCTGCAGCAGGCGCAGATCCCCTATGAGCTGATCTTCGTGGACGACGGTTCCTCCGACGGGACCTGGCAGGCCATCCGCGCCGCATCCCGGGCGGACGCCTGCGTCCGGGGCCTGAGCTTTTCCCGGAACTTCGGGAAGGAGGCGGCGATCCTGGCAGGCCTGGAGGCTGCCCGGGGGGACTGCTGCGCGGTGATGGACTGCGACCTGCAGCATCCGCCTGAAAAGCTCCCGGAGATGTACCGCCTCTGGCAGGAGGGCTGGGAGGTAGTGAACGGGGTGAAGACGGACCGGGGCAGAGAAAGCGGATTTCACCGTCTGGCAGTGGGGATCTTCAACCGCCTGCTGGGCAGGGCCGTGGGGACGGATATGTCCCGGGCCTCGGATTTCAAGCTCCTGGACCGACGGGTGGTGCAGGCCCTTCTCTCCCTGCCGGAGCGGGGGACCTTCTTCCGGGCTCTGGCTCCCTGGACGGGCTTCCGGGAGACGGAGCTGGAATTCCGTGTGGAGGAGCGGAGCACGGGGGAAAGCCATTGGTCCTTTGTTTCCCTGATGCGGTATGCCGCGGCGGGGATCGCCGGGAGTACCGCTGCGCCCCTGCAGATCGTCACGGTCCTGGGCTGCGCCGTGCTGCTCCTGGCCCTGGGACTGGGGGCGGCGACTTTGGCGGATGCGCTCCGGGGGAGGGCGGTGCCCGGGGATCGGGGGCTGATCCTGCTCCTGCTAGCCCTGGGAGGCTGTCTGATGCTGAGCCTGGGCCTCCTGGGCTACTATCTGGGGCGTGTATTTGCGGAGGTCCGCCAAAGACCCCGGTACCTGGTGGCCCGCAGCTGCGGAATGGGGGAGGAGGAGACATGAAGAGAACCGAGGATTTTTATCTGCGTTCCGCTGAAGAGCTGGGGGAGACGCTGCTGCGCCGGGTGCCGAAGCACATCCGCTTCACCTTTCTCTCCGCCCTGATCCTGGGCTTTTTTACCCACAGCTACGCCTTCCTGAACAAATTCACGAATCACGACGACCTGAACCAGATGTTCTATGCGAGCTACGGCGCCGCTTCGGGGCGCTGGCTGCTGCCGTCCGTTCTCCGGCTGGACGGGAACGTGAGCATGCCCTGGCTCATCGGGGTGCTCAGCCTCCTGTTCCTGGCCCTGACCGCCTGCCTTACCGTGTCGCTTCTGCGCATCCGCACGCCCCTGGGCTGCGGGCTCGCCGCGGCGCTGCTGGTGAGCTTTCCTGCGGTGACCGCCACCTTCGGCTATATGTTCACCGCCTCCGGTTACTATTTCAGCCTGTTTCTGGCAGTCCTTGCCGCCTGGGCCGCCTGCCGCAGGGGCTGGCGGGGGAGCGTTCTGGGGGTGATCCTCCTGACCCTGTCCATGGGCGTCTACCAGGCCTATCTTCCGGCCGCAGCGGTGCTGATGGTCGGGTCCCTGCTCCTGGAGACCCTGGATGGGGAGCGGACCTTCCGGCAGCTCCTGGGGAAGGGGGCCAGGCTGGTCCTCACCCTGGGGGCGTCAGTGACGGCCTATCTGCTGGCTGCCCGGCTCGCCGCCCCGTCCGGCGGCCTCACGGACTACGAGGGCATCGCGGATATGGGGAAGGTGTCCCTCTCCCGGCTTCCCCGGCTGGCGTATTATGCCTTTCGCAAGTACCGGCTCTTTTTCTGGGGAAACGACTGGAACTGTCATATCCCCTTCCTTCGCTGGGGATTCCTGCTCGCCGCCCTGGGGAGCCTCTGCCTGGGGGCGGCGCTGCTGCGCCGCAGAAGATCCGGTCCGGCGCGCACGGGATTGGCTTTGGCCCTTGCGGTGCTGTATCCCCTGGCAGGGACCTTCATCTATGTGATGGTCCCGGACGGGTATGTGCATATCCATATGCTGTATCCCATGGTCTCTATCCTGCTGCTGCCCCTGGCTCTCCTGGAATACGCGGCGCCGGGGGAGGAGAGACCCTGGAACGGCCTCCTGCCCCGGATCATGAGCTGGATCCTGGTGGTGACCCTGGGGCTCGCCGCCTATTCCTACTGGCTCACGGACAACAACGCCTACCTGAAGGCGGATTTTGCCATGCGCCAGTGCAGCGCCTGGTCGAACCGGCTGATCGCCCGGATCGAAGACTGCGAGGGGTACAAGCCGGGGATGAAGGTGGTGCTCCTGGGGAGCAACGAGCGGGAGGAAGCCCTGTCCCCCACGCCGGAGCTGGACCTGGCCCGGCTGGTAGGGATCTACGATCTGGGGGACCTGCGGACCTATTTCACCTATCAGCATTTCCTCCGGTATTTCCTGGCCTTTACGGACCCGGTGTATACCGGGGACAGCGAAACGGCGGCCTTATACGCCGAAAAGCCGGAGGTACGGGCTATGCCTCTGTACCCCCGGCAGGGAAGCGTAAAGGTGGTGGATGGAGCCGTGGCGGTGAAGCTGAACGGATGATCGCGTCGCACAGGAGCCGGACGCCGCGAGGCGTCCGGCTTTTTGCTTTCTCCCTCGTCCCCGCAGCGCAGGCTGGCTTCCCCTGGGGGAAGCTGTCAGACGCCGCCTCCCGCAAGGCGGCTGACTGATGAGGGGCAATGACCGCCAGGCTATACTGAATGATATTGTTTTTCACGCCCCTTCGTTCACCGTGAACGGGCAGGTGTAGTATCCCAGCTTTTCCCCGCTCCCCGACCGGACGTCCGCCAGAAGGACGAAGCGGTACTGCTCCCCGGGGCGGAACTCCGCCCTATACCAGCCCAGGCTCACCACCCGGAAGGGGTTCAGCCCCGGCTCCAGGGTCAGGGTGCGGTAGGCCATGTCCAGGCGGTGCTGGCTTTGCTCCGCCAGGGCATACCACCGCTCCTCCTCCGGGTCCCAGATCTCCGGCCAGACGTTCAGAACAAAATCTCCGTCCACCTGGACCTCCTCCGCCACCTCCAGGCTCAGAAGCCAGGTCCCCTCCCGGCAGAGGTCCGGGTCCTCCTGCTCAATGAGCTCCGCCCGAAGGACCCCCAGGGTACCCGGCATTTCCTCCTTCACCGGGCTGGGCTTTCGTTCGTAGTCTTCCCCCCGCACCACGTCCACGCAGCCGAATTTCCCCAGGAGGGCCTTCACCCGCTTTACGTCCCTGTCCCGCCTGACCGTCACCCGCAGCCGCCCGTGGAGACGCTCCGCGGTCCAGGCCGCGGTATAGGGGTCGGAAGTCCAGTTCCGGCCGGTGCTGTTGAAGGCGACGCCCAGCACCTCCAGATCCTCCGGCCAGACGTACTTTTCCCCCAGCCCCCGGCGGAAGTTTTCCAGGGCGATCTCCGCAGGGCGGAGCATGCCGCTGAACTGTCCCGTACCGTCCGCCCGGATGCTGAATCCCAGCGCCAGCCAGAGCCGTTCCTCCGTGCCCTCCGCCCTCATGGGCATGACCAGGCTGTAGGTCCCTTTGGTGAGAGGCCGGTAGGCGGGGGTGAAGTTGAAGTAGAAGTCCCGCCCCTCCCCGGGACCCAGGGTGGTTTCCAGAAGCCCGTTTGCCGGGTGGCGGTTCATCTCCAGGGGCATGCAATTCCCGGCACCGTCCCAGAACCAGAGGCGGGCGTCGTCCGGATTGAAGCTCACCGCTGCGTCCCCCAGGTTCTTCAGATAGACCCGGCAGTTCCCGGAGGTGATATAAGGATTCGCGGCTGCCAGAGGCAGCTCCGTCTGCTCCCCGGCGTAGGGGGTTTGGGTCATGGGCTCGATCCCCTTCTTAGCCGTGTCCCGGAATGAGGTCAGGTAGATGTCGGCGTCCAGATAGCGGATGTTTTCCGACCGCAGGGTGCGCCAGCTCACGTCGAACCAGGTCATGTCCTCCCCCGCCTCCGGGGTATACAGGCGGCGGCGTACCACGTAGGGCCCCCGGTCCAGGGCCCCATAGGCCGCCAGGTCGATGGCGATGCCGCTCTCCCCCTGAGTCACCGGCCAGACGTAGTTGAGCTCCGCCGGGAGGTGGAATCTCGGGGGGATGAAGGTGAGGGTCCCGTCCTCCTCTTTGCGGAAGAGTGCAAAGTCCCGCTCCGCGTACACCGTTCCCTTCCCGGTCCGGCTCAGGGTTTGGTAAAAGCGGTGCTGGGAGAGCCACTTCACCGTGCTTTGGATACCCGCCGGGTCAGGGACCGTGTCCATGGGCCCCGGAGCTTCGGGCATACGGTCTTCCCCCAGGGTGAAGACCAGGGGCAGATAGATATACTCCCGCCGACTCCGGTATTTTTCCAGGGTGCGGAGGCTCAATAGCAGGGTGTACTCCCCGGGCTCCAGGGTGCCGCAATAGTAAGACCAGTCCAGCCCTCGGGTCAGGCGTTCCCCGGCGGGGCAGAAATAGCTCCGTCCCTCCATGTACCGGATGGGCTTCACCCATTCCCAGCCCCCGTTTTCGCTTCGGCGGAAGAGGGAAAAAGCGCCAATGTACATATAGGACCAGGTGCTCTGGTTTGTCAGCACGGCCAGGTCCGTTTCCTCCCGGTTCTCCAGGGTAAAGGTGCAGCCGTAGGCGTCCGCCTCCAGGATCTCGCCGCTCACCTGTGCCTCTGGCTGGGGCAGCTCCGCCGGGCCGTCCCCCTCCACCAGAAGGATGTATATGCAGCTGCCGTAGCCCCCCTGTTCCGCCTTTTCCCACCGGGCGGATAGGGCATAGGTGTTCACCCCGGCGTAGGGGGTGAAGCGCCCGTCCCGGAGTTCCGCCGGGGCCTGCCCCAGGGAGGTGAAGACGGTGAGATTCATGCTGTCCGGCTCCCGGGTGGGGAAGGAGAGGATCACATCTCCCTCCGCCCGGAGGATGGGGGCGTCCTGGCCCAGCCAGTCGTAGTCATAGAACAGGGAGAAGGCGTCGCTTTCCGCCCCGTAATGTTCCCCGATGCGGGTGTTATAGCTCCAGGAGTAGGTACCGTGCACCAGGGCGGCGGCGCTCGCCTCCCCGCAGGTATAGGTGAGGTCCGGGGGAGATCCTGCGTTGATGCCGGTGCCCGCCAGAGCTTTCCAGTCCGCCAGCAGCTCCTCCCCGGCGTTTTCCCCCAGGGGACGCAGAAGGGTCCCGTTCCAGTGCACATCTCCGTTCTTTTCAAACCAGAAGCGGATGGGCGCCGTGACCTTCGCCGTGAAAACTTCGTCCAGGTAGATGGCGGTCCCCCGGGCCCCCGGGAGGGGAGCGGGCTGCTTCGCTTCCGGGTCGATGAGCGCCCAGTCATAGTTGAATAATAAGGTACGGAGGGCTTCCTTTCCCGCCTCCGGCTCCAGTTCCTTCCAACCCAGGATCAGGCAGGTCCACTCCTCCTCCCAGGGCAGCTCCTCCAGCCAGGTGTTGTCCACCACCACAGGGGCGGGGGTCTCCTCAATGGGTACGCCGGTCTCGGCGGGCAGGACAGGAGTCTCCGTCGCGGCCCCCTGGGTCCCGCAGCCTGCCAGAAGGAGGAGAGCGAGGATGATCAAGAGAAACAGGCTTCTGTTCATGTCCGAATGCCTCCTTTTGATACTTCATGCCCGCAGGCAATTCATGACGCCGGAGGCGTCAATTCATGCGCCGGAACGGCGCGATTCATCCCTCCCATATTCCGTCTCCCTCCGCCGTCCGGCGATATTGGATGACGATGTACCCCTCCGCCTGCTCCAGCCCCTCCTTCCGGGGATAGGCAGTGCAGGGGAGCACCAGCCGGTAGGTCCTGGGCTCCAGATCGGCATAGACGGAGGAATAGAAGAAGTCCTGTTCCCGGGCGGTCCCCGGCTCCTGGCGGACCTCGTCCAGCTTCCGGGTGCGGAAATAGTTCTGCCGTTTCAGGGGCAGCCACTCCTCCCCCTCCAGGAAATACAGGCCGTAGTCCTTGGGGTTGTATTCCAGGTCGTAGGGGAAATCCGCATAGGCCGGGGTTTTCAGCGTCACCCGGGCCTGCTTGGAGCCGTACCAGCCCTCCTTGACCTCAACGGGGAAGGTCTGGGCCTCCCCGGTGTACAGCAGGGCATCCAGAGGTTCCGCCTCCAGATCAGGGGCGGAGAGAGGAGAAGCCAGGATGAGCACCGTGTCCAGGTATTCCACCAGATCCTCCGGGGCCAGCCGCCAGGAGCGGAAGGTCTGGAGCAGGCCCTCCTCCCGGTACAGGTCCTCCGCCGCAGCCAGGTACAGCGCACGGCGGCGAATCACATAGGTCCCGGCCTCCAAGTCTCCATACCGGGCGGCCAGGTCCGCCTCCAACCGCATATCCCACCCCATGCGCCGGAGGAAGGGCTCGTTAAGCCCCGCCGGGAGCCGGTAGGCCGGGGGAATGAAGGTCAGCGTCCCGTTCTCGGACATGCGGAAGAGGTCGAAGTCCCTGTCCACCCGCCAGCCGTAGCCCTCCCCCTCCAGGCGCAGGGTCTGCACCCAGCGGTGGGGGCTCAGCTGCTCTAAGCTGCATTCCAGCCCCTCCGGCGTTTCGCAGAGGGTCAGAGGCCCGGGAAGCTCCGGCGACCTATCCGTAACGGTGAAGTCCGCGCTCACCAGCCAGAGCTCCTTCTCCCGGCCGTAGGTCCAGCCCAGCTGGAGGCGGTACTCCCCGGGGGAGAGCACCCCGTAGGCGTAGGACCACTCCCAGGCCAGGTTTTCGTTTTTTACGTCGCCGGTCATGGAGAACCTGCTCCCCTCATGAGGGGGGCGGATAGGCTCCACCCAGTCCCAGCCCCCGGCGTCGGTGCGCCGCAGGAGGGTGTAGAGGCTGCGGGTGGGCTCGCAGGTGCCCTGTCCCCGCTTCTCCAGGCTGAAGGCGCAGCCCCAGGCGTCCGCCTCCCGCAGGGTCAGGGTCAGGCCGCCCGGGTCCCCTGGTTCCGGCCCCAGGTCCTCCGCCCCCTCGATGAGCAGGATGTAGGCGCAGCTGCCGCTGCCTCCTGGGGCCTGGGGATCCTCCAGCTCCCAGGTACAGCCCAGGGAATAGGTGTGGAGCCCCGCCAAGGGGGTGAAGCCGCTGTCCGTCAGTGCCAGGGGGGCGGAGCCGTAGTCCGCATAGACGGAAAGGCTCATCCTGTCCGGCGCTTCTCCGGCGAAGTCCAGTATTACCGGCCCCTCCGCTTCCAGGATCGGGCAGCCCGCCCCCAGCCAGTCGTAGTCCGAGAACCCGTCGCTTTCGCAGCCCATGCTCCGGCCCGCCCGGGTGACATGGAGCCAGGAGTAGGTGCCGTGGAGGTTGGCCGGGACGCGTTCAGAACCGGAGACCAGCGTGAGCCGGGGCGGGGAGGTGGTGCTGACTCCGGTCTCCGCCAGGGCGTTCCATTCCGCCAGAAGCTTTGCGCCTGCCCCTTCCCCCAGAGGGCGCCGCAGGGTGCCGTTCCACAGCAGGTTCCCGTCTTCAGTCAGGCGGAGACTCAGCCACTCCTGTTCGGGGAGATAGATCAGCGTCATCCCGGCGCGGTCAACATCGAAAAATGACGCTTCCTCGTCTGCCGCCTCCGGGTCGATCAGCTGCCAGTCATAATTGATTAATAAGGTGAGGAGGGCTTCCTTTCCCAAAATCGGTTCCAGTTCCCGGCCCGCCATGAGCAGGCATGTCCAATCCTCTTCCCAGGGCAGCTCCTCCAGCCAGAGGGAGGAGGCCGCCCTGGGCAGGGCGGTCTCCTCTCCCGCTTTGGCCTCCACCGCACCGTCCACCAAGCGCAGCAGAGCCGCTTCCTCCATTCCGTCGCAGGCGGCGCTGAGGCAGAACCAGCTCCTGCCCAGGCGCACGTAGCTCTCCAGCGCGTTGGGAGCGTCGGTATCCCGCTCCCAGACCCCGACTTCGCCGCCGGTGCCGCTGAGGTAGTCCTCCAGCAGCTCCGCCTCAGCCCCGGCGACCCGCCGCCAGCCCAGGGCCAGGGTGCCGCCGTCCGTGGGGAAGAGGGCGGTCATGCGCCCGGTGAGGCTGTCCACCCCCGCGGCCTCCGGCGCTGTCCCCTTCAGCGTGAAGGTCAGACTCGCGTCGTACTCCCCGGTGAGGCGCTCCGGCCAGGCCGGGGCGGGTTCCTTCGCCTCCCCAGAGCAGCCGGCCAGCAGGACCAGGGTCAGGGTAAGGACCAGGATGGAGAGAAGGATCA
>CAMZIY010000042.1 GCA_947307365.1 uncultured Clostridia bacterium | reverse complement strand
CTTCCTGCAGCTGGACGTGGTGTGGCTGGCCTGGCCCGTCAGCTTCGTGGCCGGCACTCTCTTCCCCTTCTTCGTCTACCGCCGGATGATCCGCGGGGTTCCGGACGATGAGCCGGAAGAGAAGGAAAACTGAATCATAAACAAAACAATCCCCCAATGGTTTTCCGGGTATCCGAATATCGGACGGAAAACCATTGGGGGATCTATTGCTGTCTGATGTCCGCTCTTTACCCCAGCGCCACGTCCAGGGCCATCATGATACTGAAGCCTGCGGCGAAGGACGTGACGCCGATATTGGAATGCGCGCCGGCCGACATCTCCGGGATCAGCTCCTCCACCACCACGTAAAGCATGGCCCCCGCCGCGAAAGACAGCAGATAGGGCATGGCCGGAAACACCAGCCCCGCCAGGGCCACCGTCAGCGCCCCGAAGACCGGTTCCACCGCCCCGGACAGGACGCCCAGAGCGAAGGAAGCGTGTTTGCTCTTTCCCTCGGCGTACAGGGGCATGGAAATGATGGCTCCCTCCGGGAAGTTCTGGATGGCGATGCCCAGGGCCAGGGCCAGCGCCCCGCCTGCCGTGATCGTCCCGGAGCCGCTCCGAAGCCCCGCGTAGACGACGCCCACTGCCATCCCCTCCGGGATGTTGTGGAGCGTCACCGCCAGCACCATCATCGTCGTTCTGGCAAGGCGGCTTTTCGGTCCTTCTGCCTGATCGATGCTTCGGTGCAGATGGGGGATCACATGGTCCAGCAGGAGAAGAAACCCGACGCCCAACCAAAATCCAATGAAAGCCGGAAGAAAAGCAAGCTGTCCGAGTTCGACGGATTGTTCGACAGCTGGAATGATCAGGCTCCAGACGGAGGCCGCCGTCATCACCCCGGCCGCGAAGCCGGTGAGCGCCCGCTGCACGCCGAGCTTCAGGTCCTTCCGCAGGAAGAACACGCAGGCGGCTCCGGCTGCCGTTCCGATAAAGGGGATCAGCAGCCCCAGAACGACCGTTTTCATTGTCACCCGAACAAGGCCTTTTTCTCATAAGGGATCAACGCCACGGACAGGCAGGAATACCCCGTTGCGTCGATGGCAGATTTCAGCAGTCCGGCGTCTGCCTGCGCTTCCGTCAGAAAGGACGCTGCCTTTTTTCTCCGTGAGGCGGCTGCCTTCCTGGCCGCAGGCACGGCCTTCCGAATGGTTTCGCAGATATGGGCTTCGCACATGGCGCAGCTCATGCCCTCAATGGCGAGTATGGTCTTGATCATGACCGTTCCTTGCTTCCTTTGCCGCAGGCGCTGCATCCACCGCAGGAAGCGCATCCGCCGCAGGATGCGCATCCCCCGCAGCTGCCCCCGCAGGGGCTTTTGCCCGCCCTTTTGTCACGGACCATCACGTAGATGAGCAGACCCACGATCAGCCCGACTGCGGCAGTAAGTACGATGTTGATGAGATTTGCGGAAAACCAAGCCAGCATAGGATCGCTTCCTTTCTTGGAGGGCGGCGCTGCGGGGAAGGTGAGTTCGCCGCGCAGCGCCGCCGGGGAATGTGCCGGTTTAAGCTTTTACCGTCAGCGTCTGCGCTTCCTTGTAGGGCTTGAAGAGTTGCCAGCAGAGGAAAACCAGCATGACCAGGGCGAGGATCAGGCCGACGATGTTCATGCCGCCCGCGAACAGACGACCCAGCTGCCAGACGATGAAGGCCACGACCCAGGCAAAGCCGCACTGGTAGCCGATGGCGAACCAGGTCCACTTCGGACTGTTCATCTCCCGCTTGATGGCGCCGATGGCTGCGAAGCAGGGAGCGCACAGAAGGTTGAAGATCATGAAGGCATAGGCTGCCAGTCTGCCGTGTCCGCCGGAGAAATCATTGAAGTCCTCCGCGACCCGGTCCCAGATCTGATCGCCGTTTTCCTCCAGTTCTTCCTCGCCCTCCTGATCATCGTAGGCGTACATGATGCCGAAGTTGGCCACGACCTCTTCCTTGGCCACAAGACCGGTCACGGTGGCGGCGGTGGGCTTCCAGTCGCCGAAGCCCAGGGGACGGAAGACGATGCTGACGGGCTGCGCCACCCGGGCCAGGATGGAGTCGTCCATGGGCTCCACCTCGTCCTCGGGGATGCCCATGCGGTCGGCCACCACGGCGATGTATTCGTCGGTCACGACGCCTTCGTCCTCATAGAGTTCGTCCACCATGCCGAAGCGGCCGTTGACGGAGCCGAAGCTGGTGAGGAACCAGATCACGATGGAGGAGATCACGATGACGGTCCCCGCCCGCTTGATGAAGCTCCAGCCCCGCTCCCAGGTGCCCCGAAGGACGTTCCCCCAGGCGGGCAGATGGTAGGCGGGCAGCTCCATAACGAAGGGAGCCGGGTCGCCGGCAAAGAGTTTGGTCTTCTTGAGCATGATGCCGGAGATGACGATGGCGGCCACGCCGATGAAATAGGCGGAGGTGGCGACCCAGGTGCTCCCCCCGAAGAGGGCGCCGGCGATCAGGCCGATGATGGGCATTTTCGCGCCGCAGGGCATGAAGGTCGTGGTGGTGATGGTCATGCGGCGGTCCCGTTCATTCTCGATGGTGCGGGAGGCCATGACGCCGGGGATGCCGCAGCCGGTGCCCACCAGCATGGGGATGAAGCTCTTGCCGCTGAGCCCAAAGCGGCGGAAGATGCGGTCCATGATGAAGGCGATGCGGGCCATGTAGCCGCAGTCCTCCAGAAGGCAGAGCATCAGGAACAGCACCAGCATCTGGGGCACGAAGCCGAGGACTGCGCCTACGCCGGCGAAGATGCCGTCGGAGATGAGGCCCACCAGCCAGGGGGCCGCGCCCCAGCCCTCCAGGATGGCGCGGGAGCCTCCCTTGAGCCAGGCGTCGCCCAATACGTCGTTGGCAGTGTCGGTGAGGAAGGTGCCGATGCCGATGCCGCCATCGGCGACGGAGGTGCCCATGGCCAGGGCGTAGACCAGGAACATCACTACGGCGAAGATGGGCAGCGCCAGGATGCGGTTCGTCACGATTTTGTCGATCTTGTCGGAGGCGGAGAGCTTGCCCTTGCTCTTCTTTTTGCAGATGCCCTTGAGCATCTGGCCGATGTAGACGTAGCGCTCATTGGTGATGATGCTCTCGGCGTCGTCGTCCAGCTCCTTCTCCGCAGCGAGGATGTCCTGCTCGATGTGAGCTTTGACGGTTTCCCCGAGGTTCAGGTTCTCCAGGACCTTCTCATCCCGCTCGAAGAGCTTGATGGCGTACCAGCGCTGCCGCTCCTCCGGGAGATTGTGGACCGTGACCTCCTCTATGTGGGCCAGGGCGTGCTCCACGGGTCCGGAGAAGCTGTGCTGCGGGACGGTCTTGCCGTTTTTCGCCGCCTCGATGGCGGCCATGGCCGCATCCTTGACCCCGTCTCCCTTGAGGGCGGAGATCTCCACGACCCTGCAGCCCAGTTGGCGGCTGAGTTCTGCTACATGAATGCTGTCCCCGGCCTTTTTGACCAGGTCCATCATGTTCAGTGCGATGACCACGGGGATGCCCAGCTCGGTGAGCTGCGTGGTCAGATACAGGTTGCGCTCCAGATTGGTAGCGTCCACGATGTTCAGGATGGCGTCCGGCTTTTCTTCGATCAGATAGTTCCGGGCCACCACTTCCTCCAATGTGTAGGGGGAGAGAGAATAGATGCCGGGCAGGTCGGTCAGGATGACCTCCTTATCGACGATCAGCTTGCCTTCCTTTTTCTCCACGGTGACGCCGGGCCAGTTGCCCACGAACTGATTGGAGCCGGTGAGCTTGTTGAACAGGGTGGTTTTGCCGCTGTTCGGGTTGCCCGCAAGGGCAATTCGGATCTGTTTGTCCACGTTTCTTCCCCCTTACTCCACTTCGATCATTTCCGCATCCGCCTTGCGGAGACTCAGCTCGTAGTCCCGCACGTTGACCTCCACAGGGTCGCCCAGGGGAGCCAGCTTGCGGATATAGACCTCCACCCCCCGGGTGATGCCCATGTCCATGATCCTGCGCTTAACGGCCCCTTCCCCGTGGAGCTTCACGACCCTGACGGTCTCGCCGACCTTGGCGTCTCTGAGTGTCTTCATTCCCATCTCTCCCTTATATCATGATTCTTGCGGCCATCTCCTTGCTGACGGCCACACGGGATTCCTTGACCTTGACGATCAGATTGCCGCCGATGGTGTTCATCACCGTAACGGCACTTCCCGCCGTGAAGCCCATGTCCTCCAGATGCTTTTTCATTTCCGGGCTCCCGCCGACCTTGCGGATCACATTCTCCTCTCCGGGCTGCGCCATGATCAGAGGCATCATCGTTTCCTCTCCTCTCCGCTGCGCCTGGCACGGGGGTTAAATGCATCTAACCCGAGGCCGGCAAAAATGGTTAGTGCTTGCTAACCTGCACGAAGTTTAACACCGTTAACTTCGGTTGTCAATAGCTAACTCAAACGAAGTTTCCTTTTTCTTGCCTTTTTTTCACCCAGGTGGTAGTATTTGACGGGTGATGACGATGACGATGACGATACACAAATCTGCGGAAGACTATCTGGAAGCCATGCTGATGCTGAAAGAGCAGCGTGGTTACGTCCGCTCCATCGATGTGGCGGAAATGCTGGGCGTGACCAAGCCCAGCGTCAGTTATGCCACCAAGCGGCTGCGGGAGAACGGGTATATTTCTCTGGACCATGCGGGGATGATCCAGCTGACGGAGCCGGGGCTGGAGATCGCGGAGCGCGTCTATGAGCGGCATCGCCTGCTCACCGAACTGTTCATCGGTCTGGGTGTCAGCCCGGAGACCGCAAGAGAGGACGCCTGCAAGATCGAGCACGACCTGAGCGCGGAGACCTTCGACGCCATCCGCAGGCACGCACAGGAGTATCGCTGATCCTGCAGAGCTGCCCATATTGACAAACTGGTAAAATGCTGTATACTCAGGTTAGATGTATCTAACTAACGACTGCAGGAGGCGAACGGTCATGTATCCTGAAGAAGGGCAAGGCAAAAAACGCCCGAACAGGCTTCAAAGAGCCGGCGAGGATTATCTGAAAACGATCCTCCTTCTGCAGATGGCAAACGGCGGTGTGCGCTCATCGGACGTCGCCAAAGAACTGAAGGTAAGCAAGGCCAGCGTTTGCAATGCCCTGAAGCGTTTGCAGGCGCGTGGTTTCCTGACGATGGATCCCGATAAACTGATCCGCTTGACGGGGCTGGGGCGTGAAACGGCTCAGCAGGTAATGGAAAGGTACTTCGTGCTGAAGCGATGCTTGATCTTTATGGGGGTCGATCCCCAGATCGCCCATGAGGACGCCTGCCGTATGGAACATGACGCCAGTCCGGAAACCGTTGAACGAATGAGACATTTTGTGCTTCAGACCGACGATCTGGCTTAAAGAAATGCGTCCTTCCCTTCCAAGTGTTCAAGGTTTTCACAGATTGGAAGATGAGGCATGCCGCAGAATACGATCCAAGCAAGCGGAATCGTGATGGTGAAAGATCAAGAAAGGGTTTCTTTCCCGCCTGAATACAGCCAAAACCGTTGAGGATCAACGACTCTCAACTTTTGGTCCGAGTGACTGGATTCGAACCGGCAGTCCGCCGCGGGCGGCGGGCTGCAAGGCGGCTGGATTTGATTGCGCTCCGCGCAAACGGCCGCTGGTTCGAATCCCCATTGCAAATGCAAAAGACCGTCGGGGAAGAATCCCCAACGGCCTTTTGGTCCGAGTGACTGGATTCGAACCAGCAGTCCGCCGCAGGCGGCGGGCTGCGAGGCGGCTGGATTTGATTGCGCTTCGCGCAAACGGCCGCTGGTTCGAATCCGGATTGCAAATGCAAAAGGGACCGACCGCATAAGCGGTCAGTCCCTTTTGGTCCGAGTGACTGGATTCGAACCAGCGGCCTCTTGAACCCCATTCAAGCGCGATACCAAACTTCGCCACACCCGGATTTTTGTTCAGCTTTTGTATATTAGCACAATGGTTTGCGGAATGCAAGGGTAATTTTCGAAAAATACCGGAAAGGAAAAAGGGGAGGGGAAAACCGCGTAAGAATGTGGTTTTAGCTTTCCCCATACTATAGACGAGGCAGTAAAAGATGCAAAATGCCTCGCAGAGTTCGCGGCTCGCAAGCCGCGAAAGAATTGAAAATGATTTTGGGGTGGAATTCATTTCTACCCCAAAATACTGCTCACGGAGCGGACTGTGCGAGCGAAGCGAGTGCGGGGAGCGGAGTGCAGCTTTCTCGAATTGGAGCCCAGCGAAGCGGGTCCAATTCGAAGGGTGTCGACTTTGTCGACACCCTCAGGAACGCGGTCTCAGCTCTCCCCCTGGCCTTCGGCGGGGGCTTGGGGCGCCTTTTTGGCCTTCTCCTGGAGACGCTTCAGGCGCTTCAGGGATTCCTGCTGCTTCTGGTATTTCTTTTGGAAAAAGGCCTTTGCCTCCTCCCCGGCGGGGTAGACCATGCGCAGGGCGCTGTATCGCCCGCTGGGACGGCGGTTGAAGCGCAGGCGCACAAAGCTCTCATGTCCCCCGGCGCACTTCACCAGGCCGATCTGCCGGTCCTTGTTCTGGGGCACCCAGGCGCGGCAGCGCAGCTCCTCTCCGCATTCCGGGCAGCGGAAGCGGCACAGGGCGGGGTGGTGCAGAGCGTCCCCGGGGGAATCGAAGCCCAGCTCCAGCTGCCGCTGCGTCCCCGGGGGAAGGGCGGGACCGGGGCCCAGCTCCTCATATTCCCGGATGCCACGGCGGATATCCGTGGCGGCGCAGATGGCGGCGGCATAGCGGGCGTCGTTCAGGGAGTCGTGCTGCTCCAGATCCAGGGCGATGCCCAGGGCCTCCGCCGCGTCCGTCAGGGAGGTGCTGGTCTCGGTGCGGCCCAGAAAGCTGTCGTAGATGAGACGCAGGTCGTATATCTGCTCCGGGACCCAGGCGGGGTCCAGTCCCCAGGCCTCCAGATTGGCGCACAGGACCCGCTCGTCCTCGCCGCCCCAGGCAAACAGGTCGAAATCCCCGCCCCCCTGGCAGCACCAGGCGCCGAAGCGCTCCGCCGCCTCGGGGAAGGGGTCGCCCCCCAGCATATCCGATTCGCTGAGGTGGGTGAGCTTTTTCACCTTCCAGTGCACCTGCCGGAAATACCGGGGCTTCACGGAGGCGCTGAACTCCCCCATGGGCTTGCCCTCCGGATCCAGCATCACGGCGCCGATCTGGATGATCTCCCCGGGCATCAGAGCCTTGGGCACATGGGGATACTGCTTCCAGGGAAGGGGCTGGTTCCATTCCATATCGAAAACGACGGCCCGACGGCCGGGTTTTGGCAGCTGGTCCATATCCGCAGAACCTTTCTCGATGATTTCTCAGAACAGGAGGATGCCCACCAGGGCGGAGCAGAGGATCCACACCAGGGGATGCAGCTTCTTCAGCTTGGGGATGAACTGGGTGCACGCCAGCAGCACCGCCGCCAAAACGACGCCCTTCCAGTCCACCGCGGCCCAAAGGCTCCCGGCTCCCGGCCGGAGGAAGACTCCCCGGGCGATGGTGAGGCCCGCGGCGGTGATGAGGGCGGTGGAGGCGGGACGGAGGCAGCGGAACACGGAATCCACAAAAGGATTATCCTGCACCCGCTTCAGAAATGTGGCGATGAGCAGGATGATCAGGTAGGAGGGGGTGATGAGTCCCAGGGTGGCGACGACGGCGCCGGGAACACCCCCTGCGGTGAAGCCCACGTAGGTGGCGGTATTGACTCCGATGGGGCCGGGGGTGGACTCCGCCACCGCCACCATATCCGCCAGCTGGGCCTGGGTGAACAGGCCGGTGCGTTCCGCCATATCGGAAAGGAAGGGGAGGGTGGCAAGACCGCCCCCCACCGCCAGGAGACCGGTTTTGAAGAATTCCCAGAAAAGGAGAAGATACAGGCTCATTCCGTCCCGCCTCCCTTCCTGCGCCGCATCAGTTCCAGGGCGATCCCCAGGGCGGCGGCGATCAGAACGAACACCGGCGGCGTCACGGAGGTGAACAGGGTCAGGGCCAGGACGGCCAGATAGATGACCAGAGTGAGGGGACCGGTCACGGCCTTTTTCCACAGCTTCAGCACCGCGTTGAAGATCAGGATGCAGACGCACACCTTGATCCCGGCGAAGGCCTTCTGCACGTAGATATTGTCGGCAAAGGCGCTGATGAGTCCCGCCAGGCAGACGATGATCACCAGGGAGGGGAAGACCACCCCCAGGGTGGCTATGAGGCCGCCCAGCCAGCCCCGGTTCTTGCAGCCCACGAAGGTGGCGGTGTTCACGGCGATGACGCCGGGGGTGCACTGGCCCACGGCAAAATAGTCCGCCAGCTCCTCCTCGGTGGCCCAGCCCTTGTGCTCCACCACTTCCCGCTGGAGCATGGGGAGCATGGCGTAACCTCCGCCGAAGGTCATGACGCCTATTTTGCTGAAGGACAGGAACAGCTCTCCCAGACCGGCCAACCCGCTCACCTCCCGAAATTCAACTAAATCAGTATAGCATACTTTTGCGTGCCGGAACAGCCCCAATCCGCAGGAAGGACCGGACGGGGATTTTTTCTGCGGGATTTGACGGGAAACGGTGGAAATTTTCCCCCGGGAAGGGTATAATGCCTTCACTACGGCGCAAAGGTGGTGGCTTCCGATGACCCTTGAACTGACGGATAAGGAATTCCGGCGTCTGCTGGACCTGGTCTATGTGGGCAACTGGGTAATGAACTCCATGCGGGGGGAAAACCGCATCCAGGCCTATGACGATGTGGAATCCAAGTGCTTCTCCTACTGTCTCAAGACCGGCATGTACTCCCTGTTCGAGATGGTGGATGGGGAGGTGGTCCCCTCCGCGGGCTTCGAGGAAGGGGGCATCCAGGAGGCCATCCTGGACTATGAGGACGGGATCTTTTTCGATATCCTGGCGGAGGAGCTGGCCCGGCGGGACCTGGCCATGGGACCGGGGGAGAGCGGCGGGAACAGCGAGCTCACCCAGCGGATGCAGGAATACATGGAGGAGTTTGAGAAGAACGGCCTGAACAACGTCACCGTAGACCGGGAGGACGAGTAGAATGACCCACCTGGCCGGGCATCCGCCCGGTCCGGTTTTTTCTGCTTCGGCGGAATAGGGTCCGGCTGTACAAAGGAGGGAAGAGCAAGGGATGAAGAACAACCACGCCGTGCTGCCGTTCGTCATGAGCGGCCTTGCCTTTGTCTGCTTCCTGCTGGCTGCGATCCTCATGTCGACTGCGGTGCAGCCGCTTTGGGGCCAGACCCTGCTTCTCCTGCTGCCTGCTGCCGTACTCTGCGCCATTGGTTTTTTCGCCCGGGGAGGGATCCTCTCCTCCCGGGTGACGCAGGTGCTGACCGCGGTTTTGTCCGTTCTGTTCCTGCTGCTGTCCCTTGGCTATGTGTTCTTCCTTTCCCTTCGTGCCGCGACGACCGTTACCACGGATACAAAGTTCTATGAACGCGCGTATGACAGGATCGACGGCAATGAATCGGTAAGTGCATGTTTCCCCCCGCACGTCCCGGAGGATGCACAGGAGGCGGACTTCTGTTACCGGCCGCAGTTTCTGCAGGGCGGGGAAGTCTTCCGGCTGTCCTACCGCACGACGGAGGATAGGCTCATCGAAAGGATCGGACAGCTTCAGGCCGCCGCGGAATGGAGCGGGTCCGACGAGGCTTGGCATGAGCTGCACCGTCAGAACGCCGGGGATCCGGATCTCATCCGATTCCAATTGTTCGGAAAAGGCTTTTCCAACCATGGAGAAGAGGGCTGCGTTCTGATTGATCGCGCCGATTGCAGGATGACATTCTATTATTCTAGGTGGTGAGCTGTCAGACGCGGTTGAATATCGCGCTCAGCAGAGTCCCCGCCCGCAGGCGGGAATCAGGTTGGATCATTTTCGGGCGGAATTCATTTCTGCCCGAAAATACTGCTATCGCCGCAAGTGTCGACGTGTCCGGCCAAGGCGCGCAGCGGCGATGTAATCCTTATCGACCTGAAGCGGTCGCTTCAGGTCGAATAAAAAAACGGCCTCCCGGTGATCCAATCCGGGAGGCTGTACGTTAAACCGTTCCTCTTACAGATGCACGGCCGTTATCGGGAGAGGGCGACCAGGACGACCTCGCGGCCGTTTCCGGAAAGCTCCTTCTCCAGAGCGTTGATCTTCGCCAGATCCTCAGCGCTCAACTGAGCGATCTCAAACTTTTTCTCCACCGCCAGCAGGACGACCTGCTTGTCCGCGCCGGAGAGCTTCTCCTGGAGCTTGTTCAGCTCCGACAGTTCCTCGGGAGAGATCTTCGCGTATTCGTACTTCATCTCATTCCTCCTTTCCTTTGGTTTCAGGCATAACATTTCCAATTGATCCATCCAATATACTATCATGGTCCGGACAAAAACACTAATGACAGTTCGGGAAATCTGTGCCAGTTTGGGGACGAAAGCCTCCGGACGGGAATTGGGGGCCGGGGTTCCCGAAATGGTTGACTCTCGTGGTAACTGTGCTATAATTATAAGGAAAACCGGGCGGTTTTCGTGCAAAGTACCCAAAAGGCGGGAGCCCTTTCCGCAAACAGGGAATACCGATCGGAAAAGGATAGTTCACCATACAGGAAGGAGCGGCAACATGCAGGAAAAATTCGAAAAACTGTTCTATGAATTCGTCCCCCAGGAGACCCATTGGGGTGACTGGATCCTGTCTCCCCAGGCCTATTTCCGGGGCGACACCGACATGCCCGGCGCAGGCATCAACCTGGGCTTCCAGGTCTTTCTGAAGCCCGTCCGGCTGGAGACCGAGCCCCATTTCCACCGGGAGGACGAGTATCTGGTCTTCCTGGGCGCCCAGCTGCCGGACGTGTTCTCCGCCTGGGACGCGGAGGTCCATTTCTACATGGGTCCCACCTACGACACCATGGAAAAGGTGGTCATCACCGAGCCCACCATCATCCATCTGCCCAAGGGCTGGTGGCACAGCCCCCTGGATTTCGTCCGCATCGACAAGCCCGTTCTCTTCCAGGCTGTGATGCAGTCCGGCCGCTGCGGCCTGGTGAAATACGTCCAGCGGAAGGACACCGGCGAAAAGCAGTACCTGTACATGGGGGATGAGAACATCCGCAGCTGCGTGCTGGATCCCTCCAAGAAGTGCACCTACTGCGGCTACTGCTTCTCCCATCGGGACAAGATCCCCCCCAGACCCTACGATTTCGTGCCCTGGACCGTGGTGAACGAGGACGGGGTGAAGCTCTACTCCGACACCGGCGCCTACGATCCGGAGAAGGCTCCGGATTCCGCCGAGTGCGTGGTGACCGAGGGCTACAAGTCCAGGCCCTACTCCGACGCCACCGTGCTGAAGGCCCCCAAGCCCGCCCTCAGCGACGAAGTGGCCAAAAACGTGCTGGCCTGCCCCAAGGAAAAGACCCAGTGGGGCCCCTGGTGCCCCTCTCCCCAGTTCTATTTCCGGGGCGAGACCTACATGGAAGGCGCCACCTGGCACTGCGGCTACCAGATCTTCACCGGCCCCAACGACATGGAAGACTGCCATTTCCACCAGGGCGCCGAGGAGTACATCTTCTTCATGGGCGCGAATCCCATGGATATCTTCGACTTTGACGCGGAGGTGGAGATGACCATCGGCGACGATCCGGACCATATGGAATCCAAGATCATCACCAAGCCCACCGTGGTCCGCCTGCCCGCCAACGTGTGGCACTGCCCCATCAAGTTCCGCAACGTGAAGAAGCCTCTCCTGTTCCAGGCCGCCTTTATGGACGGCACCTGGGGCACCATCACCCGCAGCCGCATCCAGCTGACGGACGAGCAGAAGGCAAAGATGCCCTTCGCCCGGGAGCACACCTACAACTACATGGGCGATAACGTCCGCTTCTGCCGCTACAATCCCAAGAAGCGGTGCAACATCTGCGGCAAGTGCTTCTCCCAGATGCGCCGCCCCGAGGGCAAGCCCGAGGAGAAGAAGGAAGAAGACTGATTTTCCCGAATCGATCATCATGGCCTCCGGCTCTGCCGGAGGCCATCTGTAAAAGGAGTAGGATATGTCTACAGCAAAAGACCTGGACCGGCTGCTCCGGTCCTTTGTGGAAAAGAAGAACCTGCCCGGGGCCGGCCTCTCCGTCTGTCGGGGTGAGGAAATCCTGTACGAGAACTATCTGGGCTCCCGGGATATGGCCGGGAAGACGCCCATGGGGCCCGATACCCTGTTCCGCATCCACTCCATCACCAAGGCCTTTTCCGCCGTCTGCGGCATGATGGAGTATGAGCGGGGAGCATTCCTCATGGATGATCCCGTCTCCGCCTATATCCCGGAGTACAAGGACCTGAAGGTGGGGGTGAAGCAGCCCGACGGTACCTGGCGGGTGGAGGATTCCCAAACCCCCATGCTCATGCGGCATCTCTTCAACATGAACGTAGGTTTCTACGCCTATGACAAGAGCCCCACCGCCAAGGGCCTGAAGGAGGTCCATGAGGAACTGGGGGGAAGCAAATTCCAGGCGGATTACAGCCTGAACGAAGAGATCCGCGCCCTGGCGAAGATCCCCATGCTCTTCGAACCCGGCGCCCACTTCCAGTATGGCTACGGCATCAGCATCATGGGGGCGGTGGTGGAGATCACCAGCGGCATGCCCCTGAGCCGGTTCATGCGGGAGAAGATCTTCGAGCCCCTGGGGATGAAGGATACGGGCTTCCGCTTCCTCCCCGGCTGGCGGGAGCGCATGGCGGAATGCGTCCGGCATCTGCCGGATGGGACCGTGGCCCATTGCGATGATCTGCTGGGGGACCCGCTGGACAGCATGTATCGGGAGAGTGCCCGATACGAAGCTCCGGACGCGGGACTCATCTCCACCCTTCGGGACCTCCAGGCCTTCTCCGGGATGCTGGCCTGCGGCGGCGTCTGGAAGGGGGAGAAGCTCATCGGCCGCAAGACCCTGGAGATGATGCGCCAGAATCTGCTCACCGAACCCCTGCTGAAGGAATTCCACGCCAATATGCCGGAGATGAAGGGCTATGGTTATGGCTACGGCGTCCGCACCCTCATGGATCCCGTTTCGGGATTGTGCAGCGGCTCCGTGGGAGAATACGGCTGGGAAGGAGCCGCCGGAGCCTGGATGATGGCCGATCCGGTGGATCAGCTCTCCGCCTCCTTCATGATCCAGGATATGCTGCCGGACGCCAAGTACTACAACGACCGCCTGCGGTCGGTGATCTACGGTCTGCTGTGACCGGAGATCCGTATCGGAGGAGACCATGGACCGGATCACAGAACGCATCGCCCAGGAACTGAACAAACCCGCCCGGTCGGTGCAGAACGTCATCGACCTGCTGGACGAGGGGAACACCATCCCCTTCATCGCCCGCTACCGCAAGGAAGCCCACGGGGCCATGGACGACGAAGCCCTGCGGACCCTGGAGGAGCGGCTGCGGTATCTCCGCAGCCTGGAGCAGCGGCGGGAAGAGATCCTCCGCCTCATCGGGGAGCAGGAGAAGCTCACCCCGGAGATGGAGGCGGAGATCCGCCGGGCGGATACCCTGGCCGCCCTGGAGGACCTGTACCGGCCCTACCGGCCCAAGCGGCGCACCCGGGCTTCCATTGCCAAGGAGAAGGGGCTGGAGCCCCTGACCATGGCGATCCTGCTCCAGCCCCAGAAGGACCCCGCCGCCCTGGCGGAGACCTATGTGGACGCAGAGAAGGGGGTCCCCACGGTGGAGGACGCCCTGGCCGGAGCTTCGGATATCCTGGCGGAGCAGGTGAGCGATTCCCCGGAGAACCGGAAGAAGCTGCGGGAGACCATCCGGAAGCGGGGGAGCCTGCGCTCCGCCGCCGCGAAGGAGGAGGAGGACAGCGTCTATCGGCTGTACTACGATTTTTCCCAGCCCGTTTCCCGGCTGCAGGGGCATCAGATCCTGGCCATGAACCGGGGGGAGAAGGAGGGCTTCCTGAAGGTGTCCCTGGCCCTAGACCGGGATCTGGCCCTGGAGGAGATCTCCCGGGGCATGGTGAAGCCCGGCGCCCGGAACGAGGCCTTCCTCCGGTCCGCCATCGCGGACGGATACGACCGTCTGCTCCAGCCCGGCATGGAGACGGAGACCCGGGCGGCCCTGACGGAGTCCGCCGCGGAGGGGGCGATCCATAACTTCGCCCTGAATCTGAAGCCTCTGCTCATGGCGCCCCCGGTGAAGGGGAAGGTGACCATGGGCCTGGACCCGGGCTACCGCATGGGCTGCAAGGTGGCGGTGGTGGATCCCACCGGCAAGGTGCTGGATACCGCCGTGGTCTATCCCACTCATGGGGAAAAGCAGCGGGCCGCCTGCATCGATACCCTGGCCGCCCTGATCGCCCGGCACGGGGTGGAGCATATCGCCATCGGCAACGGCACCGCCTCCCGGGAAACGGAGCAGATGACGGTGGATCTCCTCCGTCGCTGCCCCGGGGTGAGCTACATGGTGGTGAGCGAAGCCGGGGCCAGCGTATACAGCGCCAGCAAGCTGGCGGCGGAGGAATTTCCCCAGTATGACGTGAACCTCCGCTCCGCCGTGTCCATCGCCCGCCGCCTCCAGGATCCCCTGGCGGAGCTGGTGAAGATCGAGCCCAAGGCCATCGGGGTGGGGCAGTACCAGCACGATATGCCCCAGAAGCGGCTGGAGGAGAGCCTGGACGCGGTGGTGGAGGACTGCGTGAACGCCGTGGGCGCGGATCTGAACACCGCGTCTCCCTCCCTCCTGCGCCGGGTCAGCGGCCTCACGGCGGCCACGGCGAAGAACATCGTGGCCTGGCGGGAGGAAAACGGCGCCTT
>CAMZIY010000041.1 GCA_947307365.1 uncultured Clostridia bacterium | reverse complement strand
CCTTGAACCAGGCGATGCGCAGGGCCATCATGACGTAAGCCACGGCGTGGGCCTTAGGGAAGAGGTATTTGATCTTTTTGCAGGAATCGATATACCACTCCGGGACCCCGGCGCCCTTCATGTCCGCCTCCATGCTGTCGTCCAGGCCCTTGCCCTTCCGCACGGTCTCCATGATCTTGAAAGCGCGCTTGGCGGGAAGATGATAGCCGATGAGGGTGAGCATGATGTCGTCCCGGCAGCCGATGGCCTCGTCAACGGTGGCGGTGCCGCTCTGGATGATGTCCTTGGCGTTGCCCAGCCACACGTCCGTGCCGTGGGAGAAGCCGGAAAGGCGTACCAGAGTGCTCATCTTGCCGGGCTGGGTGTCCACCAGCATCTCCCGGGTGAACTTGGTGCCGAATTCCGGCACGGCGATGGACCCGGTCTTGCCGATGATGGGATCGTCCTCCGGCAGTCCCAGGGCGGAGGGGGAGCGGAAGAGGAGCATGGTCTGGGGATCATCCAGGGGCAGGGACTTTACGTCCACCCCCGTCAGGGCCTCCAGCATGTGGATCATGGTGGGATCATCGTGCCCCAGCATATCCAGCTTCAGCAGGTTGGACTCCATGGAGTGATATTCAAAATGGGTGGTGATGATGTCCGTATTGGGATCGTCCGCCGGATGCTGCACCGGGCAGAAGTCGTATATGCTCTTGTCCTGGGGAATGACCACCAGACCGCCGGGGTGCTGGCCGGTGGTGCGCTTGACCCCGGTGAGGCCCGCCGCCAGGCGGTTTTCCTCCACCTTGGAGACCTGCCGCCCCCGTTCCTCCATGTATTTCTTCACATAGCCGAAGGCGGTCTTCTCCGCGATGGTGCCCACGGTGCCCGCCCGGAACACGTGATCCGCGCCGAAAAGCTCGATGGTGTCCCGATGGGCCTGCGCCTGGTATTCTCCGGAGAAGTTCAGGTCGATATCCGGGACCTTGTCCCCCCCGAAGCCCAGGAAGGTCTCAAAGGGGATCTGGTAGCCGTCCTTCACGTAGGGCGTGCCGCATACGGGGCACAGGGCGTCCGGCAGGTCCACGCCGCAGGCATAGCCGTTTCCGGAGTCAAAGTCCACGTGGCGGCAGTTGGGGCAGCGATAGTGGGCGGGCAGGGCGTTCACCTCGGTGATGCCGGACATGTACGCCACCAGGGAAGAACCGACGCTGCCCCGGGAGCCCACCAGGTAACCCGCGGCGTTGGATTTCTGCACCAGCTTTACGGCGGACATGTAGATCACGTCGTAGCCCCGGGAGCAGATATTGTTCAGCTCCGTTTCCATCCGCTCCTTCACCAGGGCGGGAGGATCGTCCCCATAGAGACGGTGCATCTTCTCGTAGCACAGGTCCTTGAGCTGCTGCTCGGAGTTCTCGATCTTCGGAGGGAAAAGCCCCTCGGGCAGGGGAGCCACCTCCTGTATGCTCTCCGCGATCCGGACGGGATTGTCGATCACCACTTCCCGGGCCCGATCCTCCCCCAGATAGGAGAACTCCGCCAGCATTTCGTCCGTGGTCTTGAAATACAGGGGCAGGGGCTCGTCGCAGTCGGTATATTTGTTGCTCAGGAGGATGCGCCGGAAGACCTCGTCCGTGGGGTCCAGAAAGTGCACGTCCCCCGTGGCGCAGACGGGCTTGCCCAGCTCATCCCCGATGCGCAGCACCCGGCGGTTGTACTCCCGCAATTCCTCCTCGTTTTCAGCGGTGCCGTTCCGCAGGAGAAAGGCGTTGTTGCACAGGGGCTGGATCTCCAGAAAATCATAGAAAGAGGCGATGCGCTTGAGCTCCCGGTCGCTTCGCCGGGCGGTGACGGCTTTGAAAAACTCTCCGCTCTCGCAGGCGGCGCCGATGAGCAGTCCGTCCCGCAGAGTCATGAGCAGACTTTTGGGGATGATGGGATTCTTCTTGAAGTGCTCCAGGTGGGCCCGGGATACCAGTTCGTACAGGTTGCGGATCCCCTGCTGCTCCTTCACCAGAAGGATGATGTGCTTGGGCTGCCGCCGACCGTCGTAGTCTTTCCGCAGGGCGGAGATGATGGGACCCAGGTCGCTGAGCTTCTCCGCCCCTTTGGCCCGGAGCCGATCATAAAAGGCGTTCAGCAGCAGACCGCAGGTGGCGGCGTCGTCCGAGGCTCGATGGTGCCGGAATTCCGGAAGGCCTAGGTAGCCCGCGGCGGAATCCAGGCTGTGTTTCTTGATGGGCAGGAGGCTCTGGGAGAGGATCAGGGTGTCCACCCCGGTAGGGTCGAAGGGGATATCATATCGTTTGCAGGCCTCCGCCAGAAAACCCAGGTCGAAGTCCGCGTTATGGGCGCAGAGGACGCGGTCTCCGGCGAAATCCAGGAAGGCCCGGACCGCCGCTTCCTCCGAAGGCGCGCCGGCCACGTCCTCGTTCCGGATGCCCGTGAGCCGGGTCACTTCCGCCGGGATGGGCATTCCCGGATCCGCAAAGGTCTGGAACCGGTCCAGCTCCTTCCCGTCCTGCATCAGTACGGCGCCGATCTCCGTGATACGATCCCGATCCGCGTGAAGGCCGGTGGTCTCCAGGTCGAAGGCCACGTAAGGGGCGTGAAAATCCGCGTCCCCGGGACCGGTGACCGCCAGACGGTCGTCCACGTCGTTGACGAAATAACCCTCTACCCCGTAGATGACCTTGATGCCGTTTTTCTTCCCGGCACTGCACAGCTCCGGGAAACCCTGGAGCACCCCGTGGTCCGTAAGGGCGACGGCGGGATGGCCCCAGCGGGCGGCGGCGGCCACCATCTGGGAGATATCCGTCAGGGCGTCCAGCTGGGAATAGCGGCTGTGCATATGCAGCTCCACCCGCTTGCCGCCGGAGGCCCTGTCCTCCCGGACGGGCTTTTCCATGAGCTGGATGTTCCGGGGCTCCATGGCGATATCCCCGTGCCAGCGGTCATAGCTCACCGTGCCGGAGAGCAGCAGGTACATCCCGTTCTGTACCGCCTCCAGATCCTTGCCTTCCTCCGCCTTCAGAAAACGGGAGACATGAAGGCTGCCGGTATGATCCGTCACGTTGAAGGAGAAGACGTGGCTGCCGCCCCGGACCTCCTTCACCTCCCGGCCGAAGACCTCCCCCTCCACCGTTACCCGGCCGGACTCGGGGGTGAGGTCGCCGATGGGCACGGGGTGGCCTGCGACTTTTTTTCCATATATGACTTTTCCGGGCTTCGGGCCGCTTTTTGCGGCCTTGCCTTTCGGTTCCGGCGGGGCGGCCAGCAGGGGACGGATATCCACCCGCGCCAGATGATACTGCTCCGCGATCCGTTCCTCCGCGGTGCTCAGCACCACGGGGGCAGGCGCCTCCCGGAACTCCACCTCCAGGTGCAGGGACGCGGTTTCCCGGTCCAGATCCGCGGCGCGGACCAGGGCCGTATCCAGCCCCGCCTGAAGAACGGTATTCGTCCCGAAGCAGCAGGGGAACATATCTTTGAAGGGTACGTTCTGCTTTGTTTCCATAAAAAGACCTTTCGCAGGGTTTGTTGGTGTCAATAGAAGGTTGCGAGGGTATTGGCGGGCTTCTCCGCCCGGTCGCAGGTGAGGGTCATGAGCACGGGCAGGATATCCTCCTTGCTCCGCTGCAGCTCCACCCGGGCGGTGAGTTCCACCCAGCTGCCGCTGACCGGCTGGCTTTCCGGCAGGCACACCGCCGGGAAGCCCAGGAAGGCGATATCCGCCTCGCAGCAGGTCATCACCTGCCGCCCGAAGCCGAAGTGCCCGGGACGCTTATCCCGGCTCTTTACCACGAAGCCATGGAGACGGAGGATCTTTCCTTCGTATTTCTCCGGTTCGTCGGAAATATCCCGTTCCCACTCCGCATAATCCCGGTCCTCGATCTCCACGATATCCGCGTTCAGGTCGAAGGGAAGCTCGTCCGGGATATCGTCCGGCTGCTCAACGCCGTTTTGTTCGAAGAAAATGGGCACCTGCCGGGAGGCGGCCCGCACCACCTTGTGGAGCGCAAGCCGGTCCGTCTGATCGGTGCAGCGGTTGAAAAGCACCACGGTGCTGTCCCGCAGCTTGTCCGCCGCCAGAGCCCGCATGTTGGCGTTGTATGTGAGGAAGGTCCCGGCGTCCGCCAGGACGAACTTCCGGAAGGGGATCCAGTTTTCCGGGAAGCGGGCGAAAATATCCGCCTCCTGCCACATGCCGTTCAGCTCCAGCAGGATGGTGTTGCACTGGGATTCGTCCTCCAGCTCCAGCAGCCGCTCCGGTGTGATCTCCTCCAGTTCCGTGATCTGCCGCACGGTCATGTCCAGACCGGGGATGGGTTCCAGCTCCTCGATGCCCTCCTCCGTCTGCAGCACCAGAGGACGCATATCCTTCGGCACATCCGGACCGGAGAGAAGGCTGCGGATATAGCTGGTTTTGCCTCCTTCCAGGAAGCCCGCGAATACGTAGACCCCGATCTCCGCTCTCTTTTTCTTTCTGGCCATCAGATACCTCCGAATACTGCGCCCAGGGCGTCTTCCTTCAGCCCGGCGCCGATGACGCAGATGCGCCCCGTCACCTCCGGGCTGCCCTTCCGCAGCTGCTTTTCTCCCGGCACATAATCGAATTCCAGCCAGCCGCCCTCCGGATCCGGGACGATGCCCTTGGCCCGGAGCACCGGACCGAAGCGGTCCTCATCCTCCAGGGCATCCAGGATGGACTCCAGCTCTTCGGCACTGTAGCGCCGGGGCGTCTCCCGACCCCAGCTCTGGAACACCTCGTCCGCGTCGTGCTCCCCGTCGTGATGATGGTGGTGGTCATGCTCGTGGTGATGATGCTCATGGTCATGCTCGTGATGGTGCTCATGATGATGTTCATGCTCATCATCGTCGTCATCATCGTCGTCATCATCGTCGTGGTGATGATGCGCATCCTCCAGCAGGGCTTCCGCCCAATGGCCTCCAGCGGAAGCGGCGGCGTAGATCTGTTCCCCGGACAGAGCGTCCCAGGGGGTGGTGACCAGGCTGATCTCCGGCTTGATGCCCCGCAGGATGCCGATGGCCGTCTCCAGCTTCTCCTCACTCAGCCCCTGGGTGCGGCTCAGCACCACCAGGTCCGCGGAGGCGATCTGGTCCGTATAGAATTCCCCGAAGTTTTTGGCGTACATTTTGCACCGCAGGGCGTCCGCCACAGTGATGCAGGCGCCGGGCTGCACGTCCTCCCGCTTCAGACCGGCCACGGCGGCTGCCACGTCGCTGAGCTTCCCCACGCCGGAGGGCTCGATGAGCACCCGGTCCGGGTGGAACCGATCCAGGGCCAGATCCAGGGCGCTGGCAAAATCCCCCACCAGACTGCAGCAGATGCAGCCGGAATTCATCTCCGTGATCTCCAGATCCGCTGCCTGCCCCCCCGCTTCCCGCAGGAAAGCGCCGTCGATGCCGATCTCGCCGAATTCGTTCTCGATCAGCACCAGCTTCTGGCCCCGGAAGGCCTCTGCGATGAGCTTTTTGATGAGCGTGGTCTTGCCGGCGCCCAGAAAACCGGAGAAAATATCGATCACCGTCAATGTGATGCACCTCTTAAGTATAATTTTATACTGCCCGGGAAAAACGAATGACAGGATCCGCACCGGGCGGACCCTGTCATTATACCGTTTTTTTCCCCTGGCCGCAAGACCGGAGCGGGTCAAATCGGACCCGCCGCGGAATTTCCGGGAGAGGCTCAGTGCTCCCGCTCGGCCTCCGTATCCCGGAACAGCAGGGAGATGCACCAGACCCCCGCGATGCCCACCAGGGTGTATACCACCCGACTCAGCACGGATGTCGCGCCGCCGCAGATCCAGGCTACCAGGTCAAAGCGGAAAATGCCCACGCAGCCCCAGTTCAGCGCGCCGATGGTCGCCAGGGCCAGGGCGATCTTATCCATGATCATGGATGATCCCTCCAATAATTCAGCATTCTGCTTCCCTTCCAGTATGCCCGATGATCTGCGCCTTATGCACGGATCAGAAAAAGCCCCGGGAAGGAAATTCCTTCCCGGGACTGCGCGATTCGATCCGTTTATGATTCCGTCAGCAGTTTTCGGGTCTTCCATTTTCCGCTGAAATAGTAGACCATACAGATGATCATGGGTCCGACCCGGGCAAGGGCGTTGCCCCACCAGTAGCTGGCGACGCCCAGGTGGAAGAGGGCCTCGAAGAGAAGGCTGATGCCCACCCGGAACACCACGTCCAGGATACCGATGACGAAGCCCATGGAGGCGAAGCCGGAGCCGTTGACCATGGCGAAGAAGGGACCCATGAGAGCGCCGCAGTAGAAGGTGGCGACCATGATCCGCATGAAGACGCGGCCCAGCTGCACCACTTCCGGATCCTTGGTGAAGACGCCGTACAGGGCGTCCCCCCAGATGAGGCCCACGGCGGAGGTGACGGTGGCCAGGATCATGGTGCAGGCCAGGGTGCCCCAGACGGTCTTCTCGCACCGGTCCGTCCTTCTGGCGCCCAGGTTCTGGCCGATCATGGTGGAGGCGGCGCCGTCCACGCCCATGACGAAAACGTTGCACAGGCGCTGGATCTTGTTGCCCACGCCGTTGGCGGCGGTGGCTACCAGGCCGAATTCGTTGACTCTGGCGGAGCAGAACATCAGGGAGAAATGGATGGCTACGTTCTGCACCACCCGGGGGATGCCCAGGACCAGGATGATCTTCAGGGGCTCCCAGCGGATGCGGAAGGTATCCCAGTTGAATTTCAGATCCAGCAGGTCCCGTTTCCGGTAGAGATAGATGCAGGAAGCCACGCAGGAACCCAGCTGGGAGGCGGCCGTGGCGATGGCTGTGCCCGCCGCGCCCAGTCCGCACCAGGCCACCAGGACCACGTCCAGGACGATGTTCACCACAGCGGCTACAATAATGAACAGGAGCGGGCGCTTGCTCTCCCCCATTCCCCGGAGGACACTGCATATGGCGTTGTATATGAATACGGCCGGCATGGCGACGGCGGTGATCTCCAGATACTGTACCGCTCCGGCCATCGCTTCCTCCGGGCAGTTCAGCCAGCCCATGATCTTCCACCGCAGGGCCAGGGTCCCCACCAGGAAAACGATGCTCAGGAGGATCATCCAGCTGAGGAGGGTGCCCACGGTGTGACGGGTCTTGGTCCTGTCCCCGGCGCCGGTGAGCTGGGCGACATAGACCTGTCCCGCGGTGCCGAAGGCCACAGCCAGGGGGGTGACCAGATCCGCCACCTCGCTGCCCACGTTCACCTGCGCGGTGCCGATCTTATCCGTGAACTGGCCGATGACTGCCAGGTCCACAGAAGAATATAACTGCTGGATCAGGTTCGTGGCGATGAGGGGCAGAGCAAAGGTGAGGAGCGTTTTGAGGATGCTGCCCTGGGTCAGATCCGTGCCGATGCGGGCGCTTTTAGCAGCCGACATGACGCATCACCGCCTTCCCGATCCCGTTGTTTGCAAATTCAGTCAATTCGAACGATCCTTTCTGTGCTGAGGATGCCGGGAAAACCAGTCATATCGGGGATATGCGGACATATCCCCGATATGAGTGTGAAAGGTCACATAAAGGAGGGAGCCTTGTTGCTGCGGATGCTGATGGTGTCCGCGGTGTTGACGAAGAACTCGCCTTCGGTGTTGCGGACGGTCTCCCAATAGCCCATGGGGGGCTCGTTCAGGTGAGCGCCTTCGGCCACCAGAAGGGCCCGGAGCTCCTTGCCGTCCACTTCTCTGGGAAGGATCTGCTTCTGGACGCTCATGGCGGCGGCGTGGCCCGCGGCCTGGCCCATGCTCATGCTGGTGGCGATGACGCGGGTGGCCCCCAGGGCATGGAACTCGGCGGAATAGCAGCGGCCGGCCACCAGGAGGTTATCCACTCCGACGGCCACCAGGGAGCGGTAGGGGATCTCGCAGTAATCCCTGGGGTTGGTGCGGAGCTCGTAACCGTCCAGAGGCACGAAGGGGTGCATCATGAAGTCGTTCTGGTCCTGGGCGGGCCGGGCGACGGCGTTGCCGAAGGGTTCCTTATAATGGACGTGACGCACGGCGCAGTGCTTGCCCGGGGTGGGGACGTGGGTATCCAGGACCTCGGGGAAGAGGGCGATGCCGTCTTCGAACTTGATGCCGCCGGCCACGTCGATATCCCGCAGGACGTATTCGCCGATGATGCGGCGGGAATCCCGGATGCCGTTCATGCCGGCCATGGCCACCAGCTGGGCCTTCTCGAAGCCGGGGAGATACTTCTTCATGAAGTTCACGAAGAGGTATACCTTCCGGTGCTGGTCCACGATCTGCCGGGTCAGGTCCACCACGTCGTCGCAGTGGTTGTCAAAGCTGTGGGTGGCGTCCAGGGTGACGTCCTTGCAGGTGGGGTCGCTGTCGTTGGGCACGGGGTAGATCAGGTTGCCGGGGCTGAGGATCTCCGGCAGATCTCCGTTGGCGATGGCCTCGTCCTGCTTCGCCATCAGGAGCATCATGTTCGCGCCTTCGGGCCGGTTCTTGGCCCAATCCCGCTGGGCGGCGGCATACTTCTCGGTATCCACGTAGGCCAGACGGAAGCCCATGGTGACGGACTGGCTCAGGCCCAGATAATCCGCGGCGCTGACCTCGGTGGGCACGCCGGCGGCAAAGGCCAGGTCGGCGTCGCCGGTGCAGTCGATGAATACCCGGCCGGTGACTTCGATCCTGCCGGATTTGCAGTAGACGATGACGGAGGTGATCCGTCCGTCCTTTACTTCGCAGTCGCAGACGTGGGCGCCGTACAGGATCCGGCAGCCCGCGGCCAGGAGCATCTGCTCCATCATGACCTTGCCGGCTTCGGGATCGATGGTGGGCAGGTGAGGCCGGACCATGGCGTGGCCCGCCTTATCCATGCGCTCGATGAATTCCTTCGCGTAGCCGTCCACATAGCCGGCCATGCCGGTGATGTAGCCGTTGGTGTAAAGACCGCCCAGGGACTCCCGCCACTCCAGCAGGATGACCCGCTTGCCGTCCCGGGCAGCGGCCAGGGCGGAGGCGAAGCCCGCAGGGCCGCCGCCGCAGACCACGACGTCCGCGTCAAATCTCTTACTGGTTAACATAATTCAAATCCTCCTATCCAATTTCAATACTATATCCTATATCATAGGCCCTTTTTGACCGGATGTCAATTCTCCCAACACAGAAACCAGCGTGGCAGGCACGACGGAGAACAAGAGTCCCGCGTCCGCCGTCAAGCGGCAGACGCGGGCACAGGTGAACGGGAAAATCCGTTCAGGGGGGATCCCTCAGCCGGAGCTTACAGATCCCTGGCCTGGAGGCGGTCATAGGCCGCCTGGTAGTTCTCCACCACGTCGGAGAGGCCGAAGTCGTACAGACCCTGGACGTAGCTGTCCCATTCAGCCATGGGCTTGGAACCGTCGATGAAGGCGCCGTAGTTCTCAGTGAAGTAGGTGTTCAGATCGGCGAAGATCGCGGTGTTCTCCTCCCGCTCTTCATCGTCGAAGTTCACGGCGGTGGGCCAGTCGTACTCGCCCTTGTAGTCCTTCAGCCGCAGGGCCTCGTAGATGGCCACGGTCCGGACGCCGTCGTCGGTGTAGTTGGAGCGGTAGTTGTAGTACAGGCAGCAGTTGCTCAGGCCGCTGTAGGCATAGATGCACATGATCCAGCTGGCGGTGGCCTCATGGTTCACGCACCAGTCGGTGAGGCGCCGCTCGCCCTGGTCGTTGTACTCCCAGCAGATGCCCTCGGGGCCCCAGGAGGTGAAGTCGGAGCCGAAATCGGAGAAGCCCCAGTCGATCCAGGAGCAGGCCAGAGGAATGTTGTTGCACTTGGCGGAGACGCAGCAGGAGGCGTAGGAGAAGTCATCTGCGGCCTTGGCGTAGCCGTACTTGATGACCTGGTCTTCCGTCCGCTTGGTGCGGGTGATGGGTTCCCAGTGGGCGTTGGGGTTGTTGCACTGACGCTCGGACTGCACCACCTGGGAAACGGTCATGAGGTTGCAGCCCACGCCGTCGGTATGCTGGCCGGCGTCGTAGTCGGAGCCGGACTCGAAGGAGTGGAAGTTGGGGGAGATGAGGCCCTCGGCGTACCAGGTGCTCAGGAGGGTCATGGCCTCCCGGTCATCCTCGGTGCTGCCGCAGAACTCCACCTTCCCGTCGATGACCCGGGGATACATCATGGAGGCGGTGTACACGGTGATGTCCATGCCGGAGAAGAAGATGCCCTGGTAGGTCTCCACCACGCTCATGATGAAGAAGGGGAAGATCTCGCCCTGGTTGTAGGGGTTGTTGGACTCGTTGACCTTGAAGGCGGTGACGACCTTATGGAGATCGTCGTAGGTCTTGTAGTCTCCTGCCTGGCCCAGACCCAGCTCATCCAGCCAGTCCTGACGCAGGAAGTAGCCCATGGCGGAGCAGGGATTGCACACCAGGCCGTAGAGCACGGGGATGGTGGTCTTGTCGTAGAACACCTTGCCCATGACGTTCTTATTGAACTGGGCCCGGTTGTTGATCTCCCACATATAGTTGGGCAGATAGTCGATGTAGTCGTAGAAGTTGGCAAAGTAGCCGTCCTCGATGCCGTTTTTCATGGTGCCCTGCTTGTAGAAGCTGGCGGCGCTGTCCATCAGATCGTCCAGATCGTCGGAAGCCAGGAGCACGGAGAAGTTCTCGCTGCGGTTGGCGGAGTCCACCAGATCATATTCGATGTGCACGCCGGTGTACTCCCGGTACTTCTGCCAGGTGGGGATCTCAGCCCAGCCGCCCTCGGGGATGTACTGAGGGGTATAGCAGGTGGTCCAGTCCGTCAGGATGTAATCGTTGTCGCAGAGAGGAGTGGGGTAGTACTCGTACTTCTCCACCGGGAAGCCGTTGGCGTCCTTCTCATACTTGCCGGCAGCCAGGTGGTAGGGGCCTTCGTCCTCTTCCACGGGGGCCGGGGTCTCATTGCTGCCGGGAGCCTGGGTGGCCGGAGCCTTGGTCGCGGGCGCCTGGGTCGCGGGGGCTTCGGAGGGGGTGGCGGTCCCGCCGCCGTTGTTGCAGCCGGCGAAGAGAGCCAGCACCAGCATCAGCGCCAGGACCAGCGCGATGGTTTTCTTCATGATTCAAATACTCCTTTCTTTTATATTTGATGCTATACAGTATAGTCCGGAACCCATGAATTGTAAATAGCAAACGACAGTATTTTTTAATATTTCCTTTAAATTACTCAAATAAAATGCAAAGAAAACCACAAAAAAAGGAAACTGACTGACAAAACCGTCAGTCAGTTTCCAATTACAGCTGCTTATGGGTCGATCGCTGTGTCTGTCCGTCGGAAGAACCGACGGAAGAGCGGATCAGAAGCCCCGGGCCAGGAGGCGGTCATAGGCCGCCTGGTAGTTCTCCACCACGTCGGAGAGGCCGAAGTCGTACAGACCCTGGACGTAGCTGTCCCATTCAGCCATGGGCTTGGAACCGTCGATGAAGGCGCCGTAGTTCTCAGTGAAGTAGGTGTTCAGATCGGCGAAGATCGCGGTGTTCTCCTCCCGCTCTTCATCGTCGAAGTTCACGGCGGTGGGCCAGTCGTACTCGCCCTTGTAGTCCTTCAGCCGCAGGGCCTCGTAGATGGCCACGGTCCGGACGCCGTCGTCGGTGTAGTTGGAGCGGTAGTTGTAGTACAGGCAGCAGTTGCTCAGGCCGCTGTAGGCATAGATGCACATGATCCAGCTGGCGGTGGCCTCATGGTTCACGCACCAGTCGGTGAGGCGCCGCTCGCCCTGGTCGTTGTACTCCCAGCAGATGCCCTCGGGGCCCCAGGAGGTGAAGTCGGAGCCGAAATCGGAGAAGCCCCAGTCGATCCAGGAGCAGGCCAGAGGAATGTTGTTGCACTTGGCGGAGACGCAGCAGGAGGCGTAGGAGAAGTCATCTGCGGCCTTGGCGTAGCCGTACTTGATGACCTGGTCTTCCGTCCGCTTGGTGCGGGTGATGGGTTCCCAGTGGGCGTTGGGGTTGTTGCACTGACGCTCGGACTGCACCACCTGGGAAACGGTCATGAGGTTGCAGCCCACGCCGTCGGTATGCTGGCCGGCGTCGTAGTCGGAGCCGGACTCGAAGGAGTGGAAGTTGGGGGAGATGAGGCCCTCGGCGTACCAGGTGCTCAGGAGGGTCATGGCCTCCCGGTCATCCTCGGTGCTGCCGCAGAACTCCACCTTGCCGTCGATGATCCGGGGATACATCATGGAGGCGGTGTACACGGTGATGTCCATGCCGGAGAAGAACTGGCCCTGGTAGGTCTCCACCACGCTCATGATGAAGAAGGGATAGATCTCGCTGTTGTTGTACTGGTTGTTGGACTCGTTCACCTTGAAGGCGGTGACCACGTCATGGACCTGATCGTAGGTCTTGATGTCCTCGGCCTTGCCCAGGCCCAGATCGTCCATCCAGTCCTGCCGCAGGAAGTAACCCATGGCGGAGCAGGGGTCGCAGACCAGACCGTACAGGGCGGGGATGGTGGTCTTGTCGTAGAACACCTTGCCCATGACGTTCTTGTTGTTCTTGGCGCGGTTGTTGATCTCCCACATGTAGTTGGGGAGATAATCCCTGTAGTCGTAGAAGTTGGCGAAGTAGCCGTCCTCGATGGCGTTCTTCAGGGTGCCCTGCTTGTAGAAGCTGACAGCGCCGTCCATCATGTCCGGCAGCTCATCGGAGGCCAGGAGCACGGAGAAGTTCTCGCTGCGGTTGGCGGAGTCCACCAGCATGTACTCCACATGGACGCCGGTATACTCCCGCAGGAGCTTCCAGGTCTCGATGTTTTCCCAGCCTTCCTCGGGGATATACTGGGGGGTGTAGCAGACGGTCCAGTCGGTGAGGATAGAGTCGTTCTCGCAGAGAGGAGTGGGGTAATACTCGTACTTCTCCACCGGGAAGCCGTCGGCGTCCTTCTCATACTTGCCGGCAGCCAGGTGGTAGGGGCCTTCGTCCTCTTCCACGGGGGCCGGGGTCTCATTGCTGCCGGGAGCCTGGGTGGCCGGAGCCTTGGTCGCGGGCGCCTGGGTCGCGGGGGCCGAAGTGGGGGTGGTGGTCCCGCCGCCGTTGTTGCAGCCCGCGAAGAGGGCCAGCACCAGCATCAGCGCCAGGATCAGTGCAAGGGTCTTTTTCATGTGCTTGTGTTTCTCCTTTCTGGTTTTTGATCGGATAGAGTCATTATAGCTCCCGGAGATGGAAATGTAAATAGTGGGATATTTCACAAATGCATAAAGAAATGGCCATAATGACAACCGGATTGGGCAGACAGCATAAGGACAAGAAACCGGCTGATCCGAAGATCAGCCGGTCGTTCTTACAGGATATGAGAGTTTGCTGCGGGTTCTTCCCCCCGAAGGGGAGATCACGCGGAGAACTCAGAACGCGGTGGCCTGGTAGCGGTCGTAAGCGTTCTGGTAGTTCTCCAGTACGTCGGCCAGACCGAAGTCATACAGGCCCTGGATGTAGGAATCCCACTCGCTCATGGGCTTGGAGTTGTCCACGAAGGCACTGTAGTTCTCGGTGAAGTAGGTGTTCAGGTCGGCCATGATGGAGGAGTTTTCCTCGCGCTCGTCGTCGTCGAAGTTGACGCCGCCGGGCCAGTCGTACTCGCCGGTGTAGGTGGGGATGCGCAGGACCTCGTAGCAGGCCAGGATCCGCACGCCGGTATCGGTGTAGTTGTTCCGCCAGTTGAAGAACATATGGCAGTTCAGCAGGCCGTTGGAGCCGTAGATGCAGAACAGCCAGCTCACGCCCGCGTCATGGGTCAGGCAGAACTCGGTGAGGCGGCGCTCGCCTTCCTCGTTGTACTCCCACATGATGCCCTCGGGGCCCCAGGAGATGAAGTCGGAGCCGCTGTCGGAGAAGCACCAGTCGATCCAGGAAACGGCCAGGGGGATATTGGAGCACTTGGCGGAAACGCAGGCAGAACCATAGGAGAAGTCGTCTGCGGCCTTGGCGTAGCCGTACTTCAGGACCTGGTCCTCAGTCCGCTTGGTGCGGGGGATGGGATCCCAGCGGCAGTTGGGGTTCTTGCTGTTGTTCTCGGACTCCACCACGCTGGAGACGTTCAGGATGTAGCAGCCCACGCCGTCGTCATGCTGGCCGGCGTCGTAATCCTCGCCCGCTACGAAGGAACTGTAGTTGGGGGAGATGAGGCCTTCGGAGTACCAGCTGCTCAGCAGGGTCATGGCTTCCTTGTCGTCCGCGGTGGTGCCGCAGAACTCCACCTTGCCGTTGATGACCCGGGGATAGGTCATGGAGGAGGTGTACACGGTGATGTCCATGCCGGAGAAGAACACGCCCTGGTAGGTCTCCACCACGCTCATGATCATGAAGGGGAAGATCTCGCCCTTGTTGTATTCGTTGTTGGACATGTTGACCTTCATGGCGGTGATGGCTTTGTACACGTCGTCATAGGTCTTGATGTCTTCAGCCTTGCCCAGGCCCAGCTCGTCCAGCCAGTCCTGCCGCATGAAGTAGCCCATGGCGGGGCAGGGATTGCAGACCATGCCGTACAGCACGGGGATGGTGGTCTTGTCATAGAAGACCTTGCCCTTCAGGTCCTTGTTGTGGTGAGACCGATCGTTCAGCTCCCACATGTAGTTGGGCAGGTAATCGATGTAGTCGTAGTAGTTGGCGAAGTAGCCGTCCTCGATGCCCTGCTTCATGGTGCCCTGCTTGTAGAAGCTGGAGGCCTGATCCATGATATCGTCCAGCTCGTCGGAGGCCAGAAGGACGGAGAAGTTTTCACTGCGGTTGGAGGAGTCGATGATGTTGTACTCCATGTGCACGCCGGTGAACTCCCGCATCTGCTTCCAGGTGGGGATGTTCTCCCAGCCGTCCTCGGGGATGTACTGGGGGGTATAGCAGGTGGTCCAGTTGGTGAGGACGTAGTCGTTGTCGCAGAGGGGCTGAGTGTACTCATACTTGGTTAAGGGCCAGCCCTCGGCGTCCTTCTCATACTTGCCCGCGGCCAGGTGGTAGGGGCCCTCATCCTCTTCGGCGGGGGGCTCTTCACCCTGGTTCTCGCTGGGGGCGTCGGTGGCAGCCGGGGCCTGGGTGGCCGGAGCCTTG
>CAMZIY010000040.1 GCA_947307365.1 uncultured Clostridia bacterium | reverse complement strand
CCAACACCATCCTCCAGTCCGCCTTCTTCAAGCTCAGCGAGATCCTGCCCATCGACGACGCCGTGAAGTATATGAAGGACGCCATCCTCAGCAGCTACGGCCACAAGGGCGAGAAGGTCGTGAACATGAACTACGCCGCGGTGGACGCGGGACTGGACAGCATCCATGAGGTGAAGGTGCCTGCGAGCTGGCTGGATCCCGCCCCGGACGCGGAGCCCGAGAAGCTCAGCACCGACCGGGCCGACCTGCGGGCGTATGTGGACAAGATCATGGAGCCCGCCAACGCCATGCGGGGGGACAGCCTTCCCGTTTCCGCCTTCCTGAACAGCGTGGACGGCGCCATCCCCCAGGGCAGCGCCGCCTTCGAGCGGCGGAAGGCCGCGGTGGAGGTCCCCAGATGGATCCCCGAAAACTGCATCCAGTGCAACCGCTGCTCCCTGGTATGCCCCCATGCCGCCGTCCGTCCCTTCGTGTACGACGCGGAGGAGCTGGCGAAGGCCCCGGACGGCGTCGTCACCGTGAAGATGCTGGGGAAGGGCTGCGAGGACTGGCGCTTCGCCATCACCGTGGACCCGGCGGACTGCCTGGGCTGCGGCAGCTGCGTGAACGTCTGCCCCGCGAAGGAAAAAGCCCTGGCCATGACTCCCGTGGAGGAGATGCCCAAACAGCAGACCGTGTTCGACTGGGCGGTGCGGAACGTTTCCGACAAGGCCACCCCCTTCGCCCCCGAGACCGTGAAGGGCAGCCAGTTCAAGAAGCCCCTGTTCGAGTTCTCCGGCGCCTGCGCCGGCTGCGGCGAGACCCCCTACGCCAAGCTCATCACCCAGCTCTTCGGCACCCGGATGCTCATCGCCAACGCCACCGGCTGCTCCTCCATCTGGGGCGGCAGCGCACCCAGCACCCCCTATACCGTGGATAAGCTGGGCCGCGGTCCCGCCTGGGCCAACTCCCTGTTCGAGGACAATGCGGAGTTCGGCTACGGCATGCTCTCCGCCGTGAAGCAGCGCCGGGCCCTCCTGGCGGAGAAGGTGGAGAAGCTGGCGGAGGATCCCGCCTATGCGGACGCCGCCAACGCCTGGCTCCTGAAGAAGGACAGCTCCGCCGAGGCGGAGGCCGCCGGGGACGTCCTCCTGGCCCTGTGCCGGAAAGGCGATTCCGCCGAGGCGAAGTACGTGGCCGCCAACGCGGACCTGCTGCCCAAGCCCAGCTTCTGGTGCTTCGGCGGCGACGGCTGGAGCTACGATATCGGCTACGGCGGCCTGGATCACGTCCTGGCCTCCGGGGAAAACATCAATATCTTCGTCTTCGATACCGAAGTTTACTCCAACACCGGCGGTCAGGCCAGCAAGGCCACGCCCATCGGCGCCGTGGCCCAGTTCGCCGCCGCGGGCAAGAGCGTGAAGAAGAAGGATCTGGCCCAGATCGCCATCAGCTACGGCTATATCTACGTGGCCCAGGTGGCCCTGGGCGCGGATTACAACCAGTGCGTCAAGGCCCTGGCGGAGGCGGAGAGCTATGACGGCCCCTCCCTGGTCATCGGCTACGCCCCCTGCATCAACCACGGCGCCCGGGCGGGCATGGGCAAGAGCATGAGCATCATGAAGTCCGCAGTGGAGGCGGGGTACTGGAACCTGTTCCGCTTCGATCCCAGGCTGGAAGCCGCCGGGAAGAACCCCCTGAGCGTGGACAGCGCCGCGCCATCCGGCAAGTACGAGGACTTCCTCATGAGCGAGGTGCGGTACTCCTCCCTGGCTCTGAGCTTCCCGGAGCGGGCCAAGGAACTGTTCAAAATCGCCGCGGAGAACGCGGACATCAAGTACAAAAAGCTTCTGCTCCAGAAGCAGATGTACGATCTGGAAACGAAATAAGAATCAGGGCCCCGGCTGCTGCCGGGGCCCTTCAAATGAATGGACCTTCGGGCATGAATCGCGCTCCGCGCATGTCATCCTTCCTGTCCCGCTGGACCATTCATTCACCGAGGAACGAGGTGAAGCTGATGTCGACCATCGCAGCCATCGCCACCGGCTCCGGCCGGACGGCCCTGGGGATCATCCGCCTCAGCGGGCCGGAGGCCTTATCCGCGGCGGAAGCCCTGTTCCGCCCCAGGGGGGGCGGAAAGCTGGGGGAGAAGCCCCCCAGGACCATGGTGCTGGGCTCTCTGCTGGATACGGACGGGACCCAACTGGACCAGGTGCTGGCGGTCTACTGCCCCGGACCCCGGAGCTTCACCGGGGAGGATACGGTGGAGCTGAACTGCCACGGTTCCCCGGCGGTGCTCTCCGCCGCCCTCCGGGCCTTCTTTTCCCTGGGGGTGCGCCAGGCGGGGCCGGGGGAATTCACCCGCCGGGCCTTTCTGAACCGGCGGCTGGATCTGGTGCAGGCGGAGGCCATCGTGGACCTGGTGGACGCAGAGACCGCCGTCGCCGCCAAGAACGCCGCCGCCCAGCTGGAAGGGGCGGTGAGCCGGAAGACGGGGAAGATCTATGAGGATCTCCTGGGTCTCCTGGCCTGGTTCCAGGCGGCGGTGGATTACCCCGAGGAAGGGGTGGACCCCCTGGAGCGGGAGGAGATCGCCTCCCGCCTCCGCAGCGGACGGCAGGAGCTGGACCGGCTCCTGGGCAGCTTCCGCCGGGGGCAGGTGCTGAAGGAGGGGCTGCGCTGCGCCCTTCTGGGCAAACCCAACGCGGGGAAGAGCTCCCTGCTGAACGCCCTGCTGGGCTGGGACCGGGCCATCGTCACCCCCCAGGCGGGCACCACCCGGGATACCCTGGAGGAAAAGCTGGTGCTGGGGGGGACCCTTCTGCGGCTGACGGATACGGCAGGTCTCCGGGATGCGGTCAGCGACGCGGAGAAGCAGGGGGTGGAACGGGCCCTGGCGGAGGCGGAACGGGCGGAGCTGGTGCTGGCGGTGTTCGACGGCTCCCGGCCCCTGGAGCCCGAGGACCGGCAGGTCCTGGCCGCCGCCCAGGCGGCGCCGAAGGCCATCGCCCTCATCAACAAATGCGACCTGCCCCGGGCCCTGGAGGAGAAAGAGATCCGCGCCGCCCTGCCCCGGGCGCTCCGGGTCTCCGCCCGCACCGGGGAGGGGCTGGAGGAACTGGAAGCCCTGGCGGGAGAGCTCCTGGCCGGGGAGCAGCCCCGGGACCTGGGGGAGGTGCTCACCAACGCCCGGCAGTACGAGGCCGTGCTCCGGGCCCGGGAGGCCCTGGATCGGGCGGTTTCCGCCCTGGAGGCGGACATGACCCCGGACGCGGTGCTCACGGATGCGGAGGAGGCCCTGGCCGCCCTGGGGGAGTTGGACGGCAGGACCCTGCGGGAGGATCTGGTGGAAGCCATCTTCTCCCGGTTCTGCGTGGGAAAGTGAGGCGCGCATGGTCAATATCCTGCTGGAAGGCTATGATATCGACGCCCCCTGGCTCCGGGGAGACCTGAGACCGTATATCCGCCCGTCGGATCGGGTGGCGGTGGTGGCCTTTTCCTTCCGGGACAACCGGGTGAAAACCGCCGGGGACTGGGACCGGCTGTACGGCCGGGAGAACGGCATGTATTACGGCGGCATCACCGGGGGCTTCGCCGCCTACGGGATCCAGGAAAGTCAGATCACTTTCCTGGATTACTTCCGGGATACGAAGGAATCCGCCGGGGAGAAGGTGGAGCGGGCGGATATCCTCTATTTTCTGGGGGGTCTGCCGGACCGGATGCTGGACCGGATCGAGGAATTTTCCCTGACGGATGCGCTGCTGCGCCATCGGGGCGTGGTGATGGGGTACAGCGCCGGGGCGGTGATCCAGCTGGGGGAGTACCACCTCTCTCCGGATGAGGACTATCCCGAATTCGCGTATTACCGGGGTCTGCCGTATCTGGAGGGCTTCTATCTGGAGGTCCATTACGAGGGCACGGAGGTGCAGAAGGACGCCGTCCGCCGTGTTCTGGCGGAGCGGGGAAAGCCCGTGTACGCCACGGCCCTGGGGGCCGGTGCGCTGCTGGCGGAAGACGGGAAGGTCCGAGCCCTGGGCAAGGTGGAACGCTTCGGCGGGTAAAGAGGAGGCCGGATCATGAACAACCTGTTTTTTACCGGGGAGATCCAGGTGGGGAAGAGCACTCTGCTGCGGAAGCTCCTGAAAAAAAGCGGCCTCCGCCCCGGCGGGGCGGAAACCGGCTTCGGCCCCTGGCGGGCCGAAGAATCCCGACAGCTGTTCCTGCATCCCTACGGAAAGCCGGATTACTCCGAAGGCTCCGTCTGCGCCCGCATGGGACCGGAGGGGAAGATCGTTTACCCGGCGGTATTCGACGGCCGGGGAGCCGACCTGGTCCGGGCCGCCCTGAATGACCCGGAGGTGGATGTGGTGGTCCTGGACGAGCTGGGTTTCCTGGAGAAGGACGCCCTGGAATTCCGGGCCGCCATCCTGGAAGCCCTGACCGGACCCAAGCCCGTATGGGGCGTCCTCCGCCTGGGGGGCGGCTGCTGGGGGGACGTGGACCTGGGCAGGATCGTCACCGTGACCATGGAAAACCGGGACGAGCTGATCGATCCATGCGAAATAAGTAAAAATGAAGACTGAAGAATGGGATCCAAACCCATAAGCAGCATGTGCCCGCCTCGAAAGAGGCGGGCGCTGGCCTTTCCGACAAAGATCTGCCCTGAGTCCGGTCAGAAATGCTCCTCATAGTAGAAGAAGCCATGGCCCAGGGGTTCATAATAGAATTCATTGTCCCCGTCCGCCTGCCGGTAACGGCAGCCCTCTCCCTCGGCGGACCATTCCGGGGAATCGCCGAACACCTGAGAAAGCTCCGCATCCTCCGCCCCCGGAATATACAGGATGCCGTAATAGCTGGAAGCCGGGACGAGTCCCCTGCCGCCGCAGAAAAACTCGATCTCCCCCTCGTCCCCCCGGGTCGAGATCTCCCGAATGCCCCGGAGGCGGCTGACGGCGGAAAAGTCTCCCGTTTCCACGGCGGAGAGGAACGTGCTCTCATTCTTTCGGAATAGGGAGATGATCCGGCTTTTGTCCGTCAGATCCCGGCTGCAGGCGGCCAGGAGAAGGACAAGGATCGCCCCCAGAATGAAAAGGGTCCGTTTGCCCATGGTCTTCTGCCTCCGATCCCGGTTAACCCGCTTTGCCGCGCTCTTCCGCTTTTTTCAGCACGAAGCGGGAGAGAATGAAGGCCAGGCAGAGGGTGGCCGCCTCGCTGATGGGGATGGCCAGCCACACCCGCTCCAGGATCCCGGTGCGGGACAGGAGCCAGGCCAGAGGCAGGGAGAAGAACACCTGCCGGCAGAGGCTCACCAGGAGGGTGAGGCCGCTGTATCCCAGGGACTGATAGGAGGAGGAGAAGATCACGCTCATCCCCCCGAACACCAGGGAGCAGGCGCAGATCCGCAGGGCCGGAACGCCCAGGGCCAGCATGTTTTCCGAAGCGTGGAAAAGCCCCAGCATGGCGGCGGGGAACAGGGCGTACACCGCCCCCGCAGCGATGGTCACGCAGGCGCATACCCCCAGGGCCAGGCGCAGGGTGGCCTTCACCCGGTCCAGCCTGCCCGAGCCGTAGTTGTAGGAATAGATGGCGATGGTGCCGTTGTTCATGCCGAATACCGGCATGAAGGCGAAATACTGGAGCTTGAGCCAGACCCCGAACACCGCCGCCGCGGTGGTGCTGAAGGGCAGGACGATGGCGTTCATACCGTAGGTGATGACGCTCCCCAGGCACACCGTCAGGGTGGAGGGAACGCCGATGGAGCAGATATCCCGGATGATGGGCCAGGAGGGGAGCATCTGCCCCAGACGGAAGCGCACGGCCTTGTTGTGCTTCAGGCAGAAGAACAGGGCCAGCAGGGCGGCCACCACCTGGCCGATGACCGTGGCCCAGGCGGCGCCCGCCACCTCCAGCCGGGGAAAGGGCCCCAGGCCGAAGATCAGCACCGGGTCCAGGATGATGTTCACCACCGCGCCGGTGGCCTGGCAGACCATGCTCAGCACGCTGTTCCCCGTGGCTACCAGGAGCTTTTCCCAGTTCTGCCCGTAGAACATGCCCAGGCAAAAGAGGGTGCAGATGGAAAGGTAGGTGGCGCCGTGATCCACGATCACGGCGCTGTCCGTCTGCATCAGGAAAAAGCGCCGGGCGAAGAAGCCCCCCAGGAGGGCGAAGACCAGGGCGTAGCAGATGGACAGAAAGTTCTGCACGTTGGCGATGCGCTCTGCGGTGGCCTTGTCCCCACGGCCCAGGGACCGGGAGACCAGGGCGTTGACCCCCACCCCGGAGCCTACCCCCACGGCGATCATCACGTTCTGGAAGGGGAAGGCCAGGGAGACGGCGGTGAGGGCGTCCTCGCTGAGCCGGGCCACGAACATGGCGTCCACGGCGTTGTACAAAGCCTGCACCAGCATGGAGATCATCATGGGCAGGCTCATCACCGCCAGCAGCTTCCCCACGGGCATGGTGCCCAGCTTTTCCTGGGATTCTCTCTTTTCCATGTTCAGGCCTCTTCTCTGTGGGCGTTCAGGTAGGTCTCCAGGATCAGGGAGGCCGCCACCGCGTCCACCCGTTTTTTCCGCTGCTTTCCGCGGCGTCCCGTCTCCGTCAGGATGGCGTGGGCCTCCACGGTGGTGCGCCGCTCGTCCACCAGGGTGACTTCGCAGCCCCGTTCCTCCAGCCGTTCCTTCAGGGCGCGGCTTTTCTCCGCCCGGGGGCCTTCGGAGCCGTCCATATTCCGGGGGAGGCCCAGGGCGATGAGTCCCGCCTCTTTTTCCCCATAGATCCGGCACAGGTCCTCCAGGAGCTTGTCCTCGTTCCGGGAGGGCAGGACCCCCGTTTCCCCGCCAGAAGACCGGAGGCGTCGGAGATGGCGTAGCCCGTCCGGGCGTCCCCGTAATCAATGGCCATGATGCGCATGGAGTCTCTCCTTTGTTTCCGCGTTTTCCCACACTATAACACAGGTCCGCGGACATGGGAAGAGGGAAGAAGTGCGGCGTTATGTCAACTGACTTGGTTGACTTTTCCGCAGATCGGGCTATAATACAGGGTTGAATCGGAGGGATTAAAAATGGCTAAACGACAATTCAAAGCTGAATCCAAACGGCTGCTGGATCTCATGATCCATTCCATCTACACCCATCGGGAAATTTTCCTCCGGGAGCTCATCAGCAACGCCAGCGACGCCATCGACAAGCTCTGCTACCGCTCCCTGGAGGACGGAGGCGCGGGGCTGGACCGGAGCGATTTCTTCATCCGCATCACCCCGGATAAGGAAAACCGCACCCTGACCATTGCGGACAACGGCATCGGCATGGACGAGCAGGAGCTGGACTCCAACCTGGGGGTCATCGCCCGTTCCGGTTCCCGGCAGTTCAAGACGGATATGGACCGGGAAAAGGCCGGGGAGGAAAACATCGACATCATCGGTCAGTTCGGCGTGGGCTTTTACAGCGCCTTCATGGTGGCGGACAAGGTCACAGTCACCTCGAAAAAGTTCGGCTCCGACGCCGCGTTCCGGTGGGAGAGCGCCGGAACGGACGGATACACCGTCGTCCCGGCGGAGAAGGAAGGCCAGGGCACGGAGATCGTCCTCCGTCTGAAGGAGGACGGGGAGGAGGAGAAGTATTCCGAATTTCTGGAGGACTGGAAGCTCCGGGAGCTCATCAAGAAGTATTCCGACTATGTGCGCTACCCCATCAAGCTGGGGGAGGACACGGTCAACAGCATGGTGCCCCTGTGGCAGCGCTCGAAGCAGGAGGCCTCAGACGAGGACTGCGCCGCCTTCTATAAGGAGAAGTTCTACGATCCGGAGGAGCCCCGGCGGATCATCCGGGTGAGCGCAGAAGGCGCCGTGAGTTACAAGGCCCTGCTCTTCATCCCCGCCAAGGCCCCCTTCAATTATTATTCCCGGGATTATGAAGCCGGGCTGCAGCTGTACGCCAACGGCGTCATGATCATGGAGCACTGCACGGATCTGCTGCCGGAATGCTTCCGCTTCGTCCGGGGCATCGTGGACAGCCCCGATCTGAGCCTGAATATTTCCCGGGAATTGCTGCAGCACGACCGGCAGCTGAAGGTCATTGCCGCCAACCTGGAAAAGAAGGTGAAGAGCGAGCTGACGAAGCTCCTGGAGGAGGAGCCGGAGAAATACGAGGAGTTCTATTCCCAGTTCGGTCTCCAGCTGAAATACGGCATCCTGGCGGACTTCGGCGCCAAGCGGGAGCTGCTGCAGGATCTGCTCCTGTTCTACGATTCCGGAGCGAAGAAGCCCATCCCCCTGAAAAGCTACGTCTCCGCCATGCCGGAGGAGCAGAAGAGCATCTATTACGCCTGCGGGGACACCGTCGCCCGGCTGGAGAAGCTGCCCCAGGCGGAGCCCGTGCGGGAAAAGGGCTGGAGCATCCTCTACCTCACGGACGAGGTGGACGAATTCGTGATGAACATGATCGGGGAGTATCAGGAAAAGCCCCTGAAGAACGTCATCACCGGGGACCCGGATCTGGAGTCCGGGGAGGACAAGGAGAAGCTGGAAAAGCTGCAGCAGGCCAACGAGGCCATGCTCGCCTTTGCCAAGGAAGCCCTGGAGGGCGCGGTGGAGAACGTGACCCTCTCCGGCCAGCTGAAGTCCGCTCCCGCCTGCCTGGGCACCCAGGGGGAGATCACCCTGGAGATGGAAAAATACTTCGCCTCCATTCCCGGCAGCGGGGATAAGATCAAGGCCCAGCGGGTGCTGGAGCTGAATCCGGAGCATCCGGTGTTCGAAGCCCTGGTCCGGGCCTACGCCGGGGATCAGGAGAAGGCGAAGAAATACGTGAAGCTCCTGTATTTCCAGGCCCTGCTCTACGCCGGGGCGGAGATCGCGGATCCCGCCGCCTATGCGGACCTGATCAGCGAGCTGATGGTGTAAACAGCGCCGTATGTCTGCGTTCCCCTGCCGATCCCGGCAGGGGGACGTTTTTTTGCTTTCCGTTCCGGGGCTTGCCCGGGGTCCGGGCGGCGCCGGCTGCGGCGGGGAGAGAGCCGCGCCGGTCTTGCAACCTTCCTGATTCCGGCTTATAATGGGAAAAAACAAATCAAGGAGGGCGAGCCATGTATCAGTGTCCCTATCCCCGCCTGTTCACCCCCATCACCCTGGCGGGCACCCAGTTCCGGAACCGGATCTTCGCCTCCCCCACCGGAGGCCAGCACACCCATTACGGCAACCACCCCATCAACGAGCTCATCTGCTACTATGAGCGGAAGGCCCAGGGCGGCGCGGCCAGCGTATGCATCGGGGACGCGGTGGCGGACGGCGAGCATGCCCAGTCGAACGGCAGCCATATCTGCCTGGACGACATTTCCGGCAAGCCCCACCTGAACAAGCTCTCCGGTTCCATCCGGCGGCACGGGGCGGTAGCGGCCATCGAGATCTCCCACGGGGGCTGCAGCGCCCGCATCTCCTACAGTCAGGGCCACAAGGTATACGGCCCGGTGGAGTGCGATACGGAGGGCAGCTTCGGCCATCCGGTCCACGCCTACGCCATGGACGAGGAGATGATCCGCTACACCATCCGCAAGCATGCGGAGGCCGCCCGCTTCGCCAAATCCTGCGGCTTCGGCATGATCACCCTCCACGGAGGCCACGGCTGGCTCATGCATCAGTTCATGCACCCCTATTTCAATACCCGGACGGACGAATGGGGCGGCACCTTCGAGAAGCGCATGCGCTTCCCTCTGGCCGTCATCGCCGCGGTCCGGGAGGCGGTGGGTCCCAATTACCCCATCGAGATCCGCATCAGCGGCTCCGAATGCTACGAGGGAGGCTACGATACGGATTACGGCATCCGCATCGCGGAGGCCCTGGACGGGAAGGTGGACCTGATCCACGTCTCCGCCGGGAGCCATGAGGTATCGGAGGTCTTCACCGTCACCCATCCCAACATGTTCCTGCCCGACGGGGTGAACGTGAAATATGCGGCGGAGATCAAAAAGCATGTGAAGACCCCGGTGGCCACGGTAGGCGCCCTCTCCGATCCCGCCATGATGGAGGAGATCCTGGCCTCCGGCCAGGCGGACGTGGTGGAGCTGGCCCGGGGCCTCATCTGCGACCCCGACCTGCCCAACAAGGCCCGGGAGGGCCGGGAGGAGGACATCACCCACTGCATGCGCTGCTTCACCTGTTTCTCCAGTCTCATCATGCGGGGCCTCTTCGCCTGTGCCCTGAACCCGGAGATCGGCAGCGAGCACGAGACGAAATTTGCCCCGCCCGCCACGGAGAGCAAGACCGTGCTGGTGGCCGGGGGCGGCGTAGGCGGCATGCAGGCGGCCCTCACCGCGGCGAAGCGGGGACACAAAGTCACCCTCTTCGAAAAGACGGATAAGCTGGGAGGCGTCCTTCTGTGCGAAGAGAAGGTCCCCTTCAAGAAGCATCTTGGCCAGTATCTGGCCCTGCAGGCCAGAAGGCTGGAGAAGGCCGGAATCGACGTGCGCCTGAATACCCCCCTCACCCCGGAGCTGGCCCGGAGCCTGGAGCCGGACGTGATCGTGGCCGCCCTGGGAGCGGACGCGGCCCTGCCCCCCATCCCGGGGCTGGAGGGGAAGAACGTCATCCTGGCGGAGGACCTGTACCCCGCCCCGGAGAAGGCGGGGAAAAAGGTGGTCATCCTGGGCGGCGGCCTGGTGGGCTGCGAGCTGGCCGTCTACCTGGGGGACCTGGGGCATGAGGTGGAGATCCTGGAGATGGCCCCCATGCTGAACTCCGGAAGCAATATCCTCCAGGGCTCCAGCATCCAGCTCCAGCTGAAGCGCCTGGGGATCACCCCCCGGTTGAGGACCAAAGTGACGGAGATCACCCCCGAGGGGGTCAGGGCGGAGGGACCGGACGGGGAGATCTTTATCCCCGGGGATACGGTGGCCGTGGCCCTGGGACGGAAGCCCCGGCGGGAGGAGGCGGACGGGCTCCGCTTCTGTGCGCCGACCTTCATCCAGCTGGGAGACTGCGACAGTCCCGCCACCATCTGGCAGGCGACGGAGACCGCTTACCATATGCTTACGGATATCTGAGGATCGGAGAATCAGGGCATGAACTGCGGCGTTTTGTTTGATCTGGACGGTACCCTGTGGGACAGCGTGGACCGGCTCACCCCCGCCTGGAACCGGGTGCTGGGGGCATACGGCGTGACCGTGACCGCCCCGCAGCTCCGGTCCCATATGGGGAAGACGGCGGAGGAATTCGCCGCGATCCTGCTGCCGGAGGAGACCCCGGAACGGGGACTGGAGGCCATCGACGCCTGCTGCCGGGAGGAGCTCATAGACCTGGCGGCTTACGGCGGGATCCTGTACCCCGGGCTGCGGGAGACTCTGGAGGCTTTGAAGCCCGCCTGGAAGCTGTACATCATCAGCAACTGCCAGGAGGGGTATATCGATACCTTTCTGGACGCCCACGGCTTTCGGGATCTGTTCGACGGTTTCCTGGACCACAGCACCGGCCTGAGCAAAGGGGGCAACATCCGCCTGCTCTGCAATCGGGAGGGGCTGGACCGGGCGGTATATGTGGGAGATACCCGGGGGGATGAGCTTTCCGCCCGGGAGGCGGGGATCCCCTTCTTCCACGCGGCCTACGGCTTCGGGAAAGCTGAGGCCCCGGACCGGACGCTCCGGACGTTTTCCGACCTGCCTGCGGCGCTGTCGGACTATTTCAAGGACTGAATCGCTCTTTTACAAGGAAAGACCCGGCGGAGGAATTCCGCCGGGTCTTTCCGCTGCTCTTTCTCTTTTTCCATGCTCTTACTGCATATTGGCAAACCGCTCGATGGCTTTGGTGAAGCTCTCCAGGGCTTCCTCGTCCCCCTGCCTGACGGCATTCAGGACGCAGTGCCGGATGTGTCCCTCCAGCACCACCTGGCCCACTTTGTTCAGGGCGCTTTTGGCGGCGTTGAGCTGGGAGAGGATATCCTCGCAGGGAATCTCCTCGTCGATCATCCGGTCGATAGCCTGGACCTGACCCAGGATCTTGGCCAGCCGGCGGTGGAGATTGTCCGCGTCCATGCATTTTTTCATGTCCGTTGTCCTCCTTCTCCCCGCCGGAAGCCCATGGACGCGCAAAGGCGCGCCCTTCCGGGCGCGCCAACATCCTCCTGCGGCGGTCGCTCCGGTTTCGGCAGAGAACCATACCCACGGAACGGGCCGTATCTGACTTATCTGCCGAAGCAGCTTCACAGTGACCGACTCGCGGAGAATTGCACTCCATTCCGGTGATCCGTCCGTGTTCCCTATCAGTTTACCAAGACTAACCGGGCGGAGTCAAGTGACAAAAAGGAAACGGCGTCGTCGCAAATCTCACGGGCTGCGCATCCGCGGAAACCGAAAATGCCGCGGATGCTTGCAAGCGCTCGATTGCTCCTCCTTTTCCCGATCTGCCCCGATTCCTTTACGGCTCGGGATCGAAGGGAGAGGTATGCTCTATGGCCTCTGCCCGGATGACGCTGTCCGACATGCTGCAGTTCTTTCCAAAATAGGAGATGAAAACCGAGTCCCCGGCTTTGACGTCAAGGGTATTCATTGAACCATTCTCCGGAGGGTAAACGGTGATGATCTGGTCTGCGTCAAACCGGTTCATCGGTTTCCGGGCAGCGCCACGCAGGAAGTCGTCAGCCACCTGAACCACGGTCAGTTCCAGCCCGTACAGGCAATTGACGCCCAGCCCGTCCTGGGTGACGTGTTCCTGCGAGGTATCGTATACCGGCAGATCCCAGCCGGGAAAAAGTTCCGAGAATGTGGGAAGGGGCTCGACTTCGCCCGTTATCACGTTTACGATATTTCCGGAATACCCGTCAGCCACCCATCTGGAATGGAAAATAATGGTCCGGCGGGCCTCCAGGATCTTCTCCTTCATCTCTTCCGTCGCGGAATCCAGGTCAAGATAGGCATATTCCTCCGCTTCTTCGACGCTCATTTCGTCGGATCCTTCCGTTGGCGCCTCGATAGGGGGAACGTAAAGGGAGACTTCCCCGGCTCCGGTATCGTCGGGGCTTTTTGGGGAAGCCGGAAGACAGATCCCCTGATCCGCGGTGATCAACTGAACATGGGCCGGATCCCATTGCTCGTCGCCACCGGAGTCGCTGGTCAGCTCAACACGGTAAGAAATTGAGGTCGTTGGGAAGGAGCCTTCGGCTTTAGAAGGGCGCCCGCCCCGGATGGCGGCAAATAGGCCGATACCGGCGAGACATAAACAGGCTGCCGCGGCGGCCCACCGGATCCGCCGGGGTTTTGCCTCCTTCTTCGCCGCCGGTGCGGCTTCGGCAATATAGCGGTCGTCGATCTCACCGATCTGATTCAGCAGACGTTCCGTTTTCATAGATGGATCCCTTCTTTCTCCAACACGGATTTCAGCTTCCTTCTGGTTCGCAGAAGAGAAACGGCCGCGGTTCCTTCGGATATCCTGTATTCCTCTGCGATCTCCTTCAGGGAGGACATGTACCAATACCTGCGGACAAAGATCTTTCGCGCATCCGGAGGCAGCGCAGCCAGGAACCGATCCAGCACATCCCGGATCAGGATGGCCTCTGTAACGACATCCTCCCGGGTCTCGTTCGGGATGCACTCCTCCAGTTCATCCAGAATGAGCGGGATCTGCCCGGCCCCGCGCTTTTCCGCAGACGCCTTCTCCCGTTTGTTGAGGGAAAGATTCCGGACGATCCTGCCGAGATAGGTCTGCAGCCGGTTCGGCCGCATGGGCGGGATGGCGTTCCAGACCCGCAGATAGGCGTCGCTCACGCACTCCTCCGCGTCCTCGTCATTGTTCAGGATATTCCGGGCTATGGCGAGGCAGTATTTGCCGTATTTCCCGGCGGTCTCTGATATGGCTTCTTCGGACCGATCCCAATACAGTGCAATGATCTGACTGTCCTCCATTCAGACACCTCCTTGTTTGCGTATCAAGGCCTCTCACCCTTATACACCGGATCCGCTGCCATGATATTACCGTTTTTGCGACAGAAAAAACGGGAGCCTCCGAAGGGGAGGCTCCCGTGGCTTCGTTTTCTCAGATGCTCATTTCCGTGCGGCGGATCAGGTCGTCCTGGGCGGCCTTGTACACCTCCACGAAGTAGGCGGAGAAGCCCGCCACCCGGACCACCAGGTCCTGATATTCCGCAGGGTTCTCCTGGGCGGAGCGCAGGGTGTCCGCGGAGACGACGTTGATCTGCAGCTCCATGCCGCCGCCCTTGAAATAGGCCTCCATGACCGCCCGGAGCTTCTGGTCTCCCGCCTCCCCCTGGAGGGCGGTGGGATGGAATTTCATGTTGCAGAGGGTGCCGTTGGAATAGGTGCTCTGGTCGAATTTCAGGATGGAGTTGATGGTGGAGAAGGGGCCTTCCTTATCCATGGACTGCACCGGAGAGATGCCGTCGGAAAGGGGATCCCCCAGCTTCCGCCCGTCCGGGGTGGCCCACACCATGCCGCCGTAGACCACGTTCAGGGTCACGGGCCAGCAGCCTGCGGTCCAGTGGTTGCCCCGGGGGCTGACGCCCCGGGTGATGCCCTCCACGTAGGTGTCGGCGGTGAACTTCAGATACTTGTCCGCCTCCGGATTGTTGTTGCCGAAGTGGGTGCAGCGGCCCTGGATGATCTGGCGCAGCTCCTCGTAGCCCTCCCAGTTGTGCATCAGGGCGTCGTACAGCTCCCGGGTGGTGGCGATCTTTTCCCGGAAGCATACCTGGTCGATGATGTTCAGGCTGTCCGCCACGTTGCCGTGGCCGATGCTGGAGTTGCCGGTGTTGGTGTACTTGGAGCCGCCCCAGAGCACGTCCAGCCCGCTCTCCATGCAGCCCTCCACCGTGGCGGAGACCAGGGGCAGAGGCATGCGCTCGGCATAGAGGAACTCGTAGCAGTTCACCATGGTGACTTCCCATTTGGTGAAGAAGTCGATCTGCTTCCGGTAGGCCTCCAGAACCTCCTCCATGCTGTTCATCTCATAGAGGTAGCCTGTGGCGACGCCGGTGCGTTCCGGCTCCGGGGTGCCCGGGGCATGGTAGGGATTCACGCCGTTATTGATGGCGCACCACAGGGCCGCGGGAAGGATGGTGTAGGAGTTGGCCCCGTCGCCGCCGGAGTTGGCGAAGTCGCTGCCGCAGACGCAGGGCTCCACGCAGCCGATGAGGCAGTAGTTCCGGGCCTCCTCCAGAGGGATGCCCCGGCGCATCAGGCTCTTCTCCGCCACCTCGTCCCATTCGAAGCAGGGGACGCCGCCCACCTGCTTGGTGGTCTCGATCCCCGCCTCCCACAGCGCATCCGGCGTGCCTTCGTGGAGCCGCAGAGCCAGGGGAGGATTATGGAGCTTCAGCCGGGCGGAGGCCTGGAGCACCATGTAGGTCACGTCGTTGGTAACGTCCTTCCCCTCCTTGTCCGTGCCCCCCAGGGTAATGAGCTGGCCGGAGGTGTACCCGGGGCTGGTGCGGGTGGCCCGCTCGGACCAGGCCTTGTTCAGCTCCGCGATCTTCAGGATGAAC
>CAMZIY010000039.1 GCA_947307365.1 uncultured Clostridia bacterium | reverse complement strand
TACTGCAGGGTGCCGGAGCCGCCGGAGGCTGTCGCCGTCCAGGTGATCTTCTCCCCCGCATAGGCGCTGGTGACGCCTGCCTTGACGCTGGAGATCTTCGGCCCGGCGGCGGTGACCGTCACGGCGGAGCTTAGCTTGTTGACCTTCGTCCCGGCGGTGTCCTTCACGTAGACCTTCGCCTTATAGCTCCCGGCCTCCGTGGGGGTATAGCTGAAGGTCTTCGCAGTGCTGTAGGACCGGGTCTTCACCTTGACTCCGTCCTTGTACACGATGAAGTAGTACTGCAGGGTGCCGGAGCCGCCGGAGGCTGTCGCCGTCCAGGTGATCTTCTCCCCCGCAGCGGCGGAGGCCTTGTCCGCCTTGACGCTGCTGATGGCGAGGGTGGGCGCCGTCGTCGATACCGTCACGCTGCCGCCGGTGGCGTTCAGGCTCTGGGTCGTGTCGCTGTACCGCACGAAGACCTTCACGTAGTATGTTCCCTCAGCGGCAGGGGTATAGCTGAAGGACGACTGGGCGGTGTATGTGCCGTTGTTGCTCTGTGCGATCTTCGCAGTCGTCCCATCCTTGAATACGTGGAACAGATACACAAGCGTACCTTCATTCCCCTGAGCGGAGACGGACCAGGTGATGGTGTCCCCGGGACGGGCGCTGGTCTTGTCCGCAGAAACGCTCTTGATCTTCAATGGGATCACCGCGATGCCCGTGGCCTGCAGTCCCACCGGGTCATACTCGCTGGAAGTATCCGCTTTTACCGTATAGCAGTAGACCGTACCCCCGGTGACCGACTCGTCCACGTACTGGAGCCGGGCTGTCGTGAACAGATTCTGCCAGGCTGTCCACCCGCTGCTTTTCTTCTGTCTGCGCATGACCGTATAACTTGTCGCGTTGGCTACGCCTTCCCAGGTCACGGTGACCTTGCCGGGGGTCGCCTCTGCACTGACCATGACCGGGATCGTCGCAGGCAGCGGGTCGTCCCCCGCGTTCAGCGTCACGTTGGCCAGAGGAAGATTGCCCTCTGCGATATCGATTTTCTTCCAGTCTTCCCGTTTGCCGGCGTAGACCACCTTTGTCAGCTTTCCGCAGCCGGAAAAGGCAGAGAATCCGATTTTGGTCAGACTGGCAGGCAGACTGATCGACTCCAGCGAACTGTCGTTAAAGAAAGCGTTTGCGGGGATCTCGGTCACGCCTTCCGGAATCGTCACGGTCTTCAGGCTGGTACAGTTGGCGAAGGCATCGGAGCCGATCTGCGTGACCCCGGCGGGCAGGGACAGTTCCTCCAGACTGGCGCATCCGTCAAAGGCACTGATCCCGATGGTTTTTACCCCGTTCGGGACCGTCAGCTGCAGCAGGCTGCTGCAATCCAAGAAGGCAGAATTGCCGATAGCCGTGATCCCGGCCGGAAGCGTCACCTTTTTCATTCCGGAGCAGCCGCTGAAGGTATAGTCATTCAATACGGTTACCCCTGACGGAACGACCACCCCGTTGATCGGATCCAGTTTGCCGCAGTCCCGGAAGGCGCCGCTGCCGATGCTGGTCACAGTGCTCGGGATTTCGATGCTCGAAAGTCCGCGGCAGCCCCGGAACGCTTCATTTCCGATGGAGATCGCTCCCGAGGGAAGGCCGATGCTCGAAAGGTTGGTGCAGCCCTTGAACAGGCCCTCGCTGATCACAATCACCCCGGACGGGAACAAAAAGGCCCCCGTCAAGCTGGTGCAGTTTTCAAAAGCATAACTGCCGATGCTGTGGACATTGCTTATGTTTCCTTCGATTATTCTCGTCTCCAGCCTGCTGCAGCCGGAAAAGGCGTGGCTCCCGATGCGGGTCAGATTCGACGGCAATTGCATATATGACAGATTGGCGCATCCATAAAACGCGTAGTCTCCTATGTTGGTCACGCTGTCATTCGCGAATACCACGATCTTGATCTGGCTGCTCTGATTCGTCTTGACCCAGGGCGCCGGATTTGAGGGGGAGTAATCAGGCATATCTCCGCTGCCGGAAATGGTCAGCGTGTATCCGTCGGAGGACACATTCCAGGTGATGCCAGCCGCGGACGCTTCCCCGGGCAGCAGGGCCAGGATCAGCACCAGGGCCAGGCACAGGCTCAGGAGTCTTTTCCCGCTCATCGGTCTCTTCATCTTGTCTTCCTTTCCGGAGCCGGCCGTTCCCCGTCCGGGCTCCCCGATCTTGGAATAGGGGCAAATCTATGCTCAATTGATTGATTATATCACGCCTTTTCCCTTTCGACAAATGTGTCAATCAGGAAAACCGCCGGTCCGGAGATCGGCCCGGCGAGGGGTCCCGTCATTCCGCCAGGGCGGCGGCCAGGGCATTCAGAGCTTCCCGGCTGTCTGCATCCAGGGCGGAACGGATGGTCACCTGGGGCTCCGCCCAGGTCAGGTTCTTGCAGCCCTCCAGCTTTTCCCGGATGGTCTTTGCTGCGCAGGGAGCCCAGCTTCCGTTTTCCGCGATCCCCACCTTCCGGTTCTGGAAGCCGTGTTCCGCCAGCTCCTCGGCGAACTGCCGCATCCGGGGGAATACGCCTCCGTTATAGCTGGTGCTGGCAAGGATCAGGCGGTCATACCGGAAAGCCTCCGCCACCGCCTCCGCAAGATCGGACCGGGCCAGGTCCATGAGCCGGACCTTCTGTCCTTTTGCAGCGAGCAGGTCTTTCAGAAGCTCCGCCGCCTCCCGGGTATGGCCGTACACGGAGGTATAGGCGATCAGGATGCCCTTCTCCTCCGGCCGGTAGGCGCTCCAGGCATCATACAGGGCGAGGTATTTTCCCAGGTCCTCCTTCAGTACCGGACCATGAAGAGGGCATACGGCGGCAATATCCAGCCCCGCCGCCTTCTTCAGCAGCGCCTGCACCGGTGCTCCGAATTTCCCCACGATGCCGATGTAATAGCGCCTGGCTTCGTCGGTCCAGGGTTCCTCCGTATCCCAGGCGCCGAACTTGCCGAAGGCGTCCGCGGAAAACAGGACCCGATCCCGATCGTCATAGGTCAAGGCGACCTCCGGCCAGTGGACCATGGGAGCGGGGACAAAATGCAGGCTGCGGCTCCCCAGAGCCAGAACGGTGTCGGCCTTCAGCTCCGCCCGGGCTTCCGGATCCACGCCGTAGAAATTCTTCAACATGGGGAAGGCCTTGGGGGTCGCCGCCAGGGTGACCCGGGGATACTTCTCCAGGAAGCGCAGGATGCTGCCGGAGTGGTCCGGCTCCACATGCTGGATGATCAGATAGTCCGGCTCCCGATCCCCCAGGGCGGCGGAGACCTTTTCCAGCCATTCCCCGGTGAAGCGGGCGTCCACCGTGTCCATCACCGCGCATTTTTCGTCCAGGATCACATAGGAGTTGTAGCTCATGCCGTTGGGCACCGCGTACTGCCCCTCGAACAGGTCGATGGCGTGGTCGTGCACCCCCACCCAAAGGATGCTTTCGGTAATCTTCATAGTCGGCCTCCTGTCATGTTGTCGATCAAACCTCACGGAGTGTTTTCTTCGGCCTCATAGGCCTGCAGGGAACAAGGCGGGTCCGAGCCGGCGCTAGCAAAGACACCGGCAGAAGCGGATCATAAGATTGAATGCGCAGATACCCGCCACCAGCCGTCCGATGCCGGAGAGGGCGGGGGCGCGGCTGACGCTGCGGTAACTCTGGTCCGCCCACTGGAGACGGCCCAGGAACTGCTGATACTCGGCGTTGTACGGGTCCATCTGCACCGCCGTGCGGGCATAGCGCAGGGCGGTGACCTGGTTGTTCAGGCCGTAGTGCGCCACGGCCGCCAGATAAAACCACTCCGCTCCCCGGATGGCAGGGTCGATCTGCTCCAGCACCCGGATGGTCTCATGGAACTGACGGCTCTGGTTGAAGGCCCGGGCGGAGCGGATCCGGGGATCGGTCTCCACCCCGGGATCGGTCCTCCGGCTCCCGTAGGTATAGGTATTGTAGCTCCAGCCGCTGAAGGGATCCCGATAAGCCTGCTGCTGCGTCTGACTTGCCGTTCCGGCGGCGCTCTGCCAGGCATCGGGGTTCTTGATCTGATCGTAGGCCGCGTTGATTTCCTTCATCTTCTGAGCCGCGGCGGCGTCTCCGGGGTGCAGATCCGGATGGAACTGCTGCGCCAGCTTCCGGTAAGCCGCCTTGATCTCCTCGTCGCTGGCCGACCGGGATACGCCCAGCACCTCATAGGGGTCGTTCATCGTTCCGGATTCCTTTCCGTCTTCGTTGCCTGTTCAGGTCTTGCGGGTGAACCGCTCGCCGCACTGACGGCAGGTGATCTGCAGGCGGCCTTTATCCCGGGGCACCCGCAGCCAGGTGCCGCAGGAGGGGCAGCGGTAGAACCGGTAGTCCTTCCGCTGGCGGAACCGGCTCATGGCCCCGCTGAAGCGTCCGCGTACCTTTCCGGTGAGCCGAAGGTAGGCCTCGTTTTCCGCCCGCCGCCGGGACAGGTTCCTGGAAAAGCTCCGGAAAACGCCCCAGAAAAAGCAGAGAAGCCCCAGGACCCAGAACAGACTGCTCAGGCCCGTGCCCCGAATGAGAAGGGATAGCAGCAAAAAGACTATGGTGGCGACAGACAGGAACCGGCACAGCTGATCCGTGCCGTTTCTCCCAGCCATCACTCTGATCAGCCATTCACGAAACTTCATATGGATCGTCCTCTCGCGCTGTTTGCCGCTTCCTTTCGGATGCGGCGATTTTCACTCCGGACATTATATCGGCAGAATGTGAATAGTTCATGAATTTCCCGCATTTTTCGGGGAAAAACTTCGCTGCGGACCGTTTTGGGGAATCAGCGCCTAACTATGATACTATATCAGAGGCGGAGATCGATGTCCAGCCTTTCCCCGCCGGGGGAAATTCCCATCTGTTCACACGGAGTTCATAAGCCTGTGGGAAAATATTATGAATTAGGGAAAGGATCGTGCCGTCATGCTGGTTTTACAGGAAATCACCAAGGATTACACCATGGGCGATACCCGGGTCCATGCTCTCCGGGGGGTATCTCTGGCTTTCCGGGAACATGAATTCGTTGCCATACTGGGGCCCTCCGGCTGCGGGAAGACCACTCTGCTGAACCTCATCGGCGGCCTGGACCGGTACACCGGGGGAGATCTGCAGATCAGCGGCCGGAGTACCGCCGGATTCCGGGACCGGGACTGGGACAACTACCGGAACCATTCCGTGGGCTTCGTGTTTCAGAACTACAACCTGATCCCCCATCAGAGCGTGCTGGGGAACGTGGAGCTGGCCCTCACCCTCACCGGCGTGAGCAAGGGGGAGCGGCAGCGCCGGGCGAAGGAGGTCCTGGAAAAGGTGGGACTGGGAGATCAGCTCACCAAACGGCCCAACCAGATGTCCGGCGGACAGATGCAGCGGGCGGCCATCGCCCGGGCTCTGGTGAACGATCCCAGCATCCTTCTGGCGGACGAACCCACCGGCGCCCTGGATACGGAAAACAGCCTCCAGGTGATGGAGCTGCTGAAGGAAGTCAGCCGGACCCGGCTGGTGATCATGGTCACCCACAATCCGGAGCTGGCGGAGAAGTACGCCACCCGCATCGTCCGCCTGCTGGACGGAAAGGTGACGGCCGACTCCGATCCCCTTTCGCCGGAGGAGGAGGAACGGGAGCGCCGGGAGAAGGAAACGGGCAAACGTCCCGGCATGAGCTTCCTTACCGCCCTTTCCCTCTCCCGGAACAATCTTCTCACCAAGAAGGCCAGGACCATCCTTACCGCCTTCGCCGGGAGCATCGGCATCATCGGCATCGCTTTGATCCTCTCCCTGTCCAACGGGATCCAGCGGTATATCGACCGGGTCCAGGAGGACACCCTCAGCACCTATCCCCTGACCATCACCTCGGAAACCCTGGACATGAGCAGCATGATCGCCGCCCTGGGGGAGAAACGCAGCGAAAACGCGGACCACGACCTGGACCGGGTCTATACCAACACCGTTTTCTCCGACCTGGCGGACAACATGATGAACATGTCCTTCCGGCGCAACGACCTGGCGGCTTTTCTGGAAGACCTGCAGGCGGATCCGGAGGTGATGGCCCATGTGAGCAGCCTGCGGGTGGGCTACGGCGTCACCCTTCCGGTCTACGGTCTTACGGGGGATGAAGTTCTGCAGCTGAATCCCAGCCCCGTCATGGACATCATCATGGGCACCTTTTACAATACCGGCACCCTTTCCAGTATGAGCGCCTTCTCCTCCATGTCCTCCCAGAACAGCATGGACGTGTGGCAGGAGCTACTGGACAATCCCGAGCTGCTTCGCACCCAGTACGACGTGCTGGCGGGGCGCTGGCCGGAATCCATGGACGAAGTGGTGCTCATTGTGGACAAGCGCAACGAACTGAACGAGGTCTACCTCTATTCCCTGGGCATCCGGGACCCGGAAGAGGCCCGGGAAAGGCTTCTGGCCTCCGTGGCCGGGGAGACTCTGGACACGGATACGGAGTCCTGGAGCTATGAGGAGCTGCTGGACCTGCGCTACCGTCTGGTGATCCCCGGGGACCTGTACCGGGAGGACGGAGCTGGCGGATACGAGGATATTTCCGGGGATCCCGAAGCCCTGCGGGCCGCCGCGGAGGAGTCCCTGGAACTGAAGGTGGTGGGCATCATCCGCCCCAGCGAGAATGCTTCCGCCGGCGCTCTGGGGGGAGCGGTGGGTTATCTGCCGGAGCTGACGAAATACTACCTGGATCAGACAGAGAAAAGCTCCCTGGTGCAGGCGCAGCTGGCGGAACCGGAAAAGGACGTGTTCAACGGTCTCCCCTTCCCGGTCTCCGGGCAGGAGGTACAGGAGGATATCCCGAGTTTGTTCCGGGAATGGCTGTCCTCCGCCGATCCGGAGGATAAGGCCGCGGTGTACGCCTCCGTGGCGGAGATCCCCTCGGAGGAAGAACTGGCCGCCATGGCCCAGGCTTCCGCCGCCGCCTTCAGCCGGGAGGATATGATCGCGCAAATGGCCGAAGCCGCCAAGGGAACGATGGGCATGAGCGAAGCCGCCCTGAAGGCTTATCTGGAGAAGCTGGAGGACGAGGAGCTTCGGAATTACCTGATCACCGCCCTGACCCAGCAGATGAAGGAGGCCTATACCGCCGCCGCCCAGGGCAGCGCCGGAGCCCTCCCGGAAGCGGAGCTGGACCAGCTTCTGGCCGCCAGGCTTGCGGAACTGACGCCGGAAGAGCTGACGGACCTGGGAGAAAAGTTCCTGCCGCCCCGGTATTCGGAAAGCACCCTGGCGGACAATCTGGCTCTGCTGGGCTACAACGACCGGTCCCAGCCCGGGAACCTGAGCTTGTACGCCGCCAGTTTTGAGGACAAGGACGCCATCGTCGACTTCATCAAGGCCTACAACCGGCGCATGGAGGACGAGGGGCAGGAGGACCGGGTCATCCGGTATACGGACTACGTAGGCCTGCTCATGAGCAGCATCACCACCATCCTCCACGCCATCTCCTATGTGCTGGTGGCCTTCGTTTCCATCTCCCTGGTGGTGTCCAGCATCATGATCGGCATCATCACCTATATCTCCGTGCTGGAGCGCACCCGGGAGATCGGCGTGCTCCGGTCCATCGGCGCCTCCAAGCGGGATATCTCCCGGGTCTTCAACGCGGAGACCCTGATCGTGGGCTTCTGCGCCGGGGTGCTGGGCATCGTCATCACCATGCTGCTGAATCTGCCCATCTCCGCCATCGTGCAGCACCTGACGGGGATCCCCTATCTCCGGTCCTCCCTGCCCCCGGCGGCCGGGGTGATCCTGGTGATCATCAGCATGGTCCTCACTCTCATCGCGGGCCTCATCCCCGCCCGCATCGCCGCGAAGAAGGATCCGGTGGAGGCCCTGCGGAGCGAATAAAGCAAAGTCCTATCAAACGCCCGCCTGCAGCCGCAGGCGGGTCTGTTTCCGGGTTCTGCTTAAAATTATTTTGAAATAGTTCTTGACAAAGCCGCAGCGGAAAGGGTATACTGTGGGCAGGTAATTAAAAATAATTTGAAATAGTTTTGAAGAAGGAGGGATGGCCATGGGGGAGACGAACGTCTTCAAGGTGCTCTCGGACAGGCAGCGGCGGGAGATCCTGGTCCTGCTGAAAAACGGGCGGCTGAACGCCGGTGAGCTGGCGGAAAAGCTCGGCATATCCCCGGCGGCCCTGTCCTACCATCTGAAGCTCCTGAAGGAGGCCGGTCTGATCCTGGAATACCGGCAGAAGAACTATATCTACTATGAGGTCAACACATCCGTATTTGAGGAACTGATCCTCTGGGTCAAGCAGTTTGGAGGTGACAGAGAATGAAAAAAGCCATTTGGATCATCGCCGTGCTTGGGCTGGTGCTCACAGCTGCCGTGCTTGCGTCCCTGCCGGAGACCGTGCCGGTGCACTTTGACGCGGCCTGGAACCCGGACCGCTGGGGCTCCAGATGGGAGCTTCTGCTCCTGCCCGCGGTCCTGCTCCTCCTGGCCGGTATCTTTACCCTTGTGATGAATGTTTGGGAAAAGAAGGTCGAGAGCGCGGAGAACGACAAGGTCAGAGCCGAAGCCCTGACCAATCGGAAGGCCTCCGGCATCGCGGGGATCTCCACCGTTTCCATGCTCGTGTTGATCTTTGCCTGGCTGCTGCTGCGCATATCCCGGGCGGCTGCAGACGGAGGCGCGGCTGCCGGCAGCGCCCTGGACCGGCTGCCCTTCATCCTGATGGGCCTCATCTTCATCGTGCTGGGAAACATCATGCCCAAGACCAGGCGCAACGGCTTCATCGGCTTCCGTTTCTCCTGGAGCATGTATAACGACGTGACCTGGAGAAGGACCCACCGCTTCAGCGGATACGTCATGGTAGCGGCGGGCGTCCTCATGATCCTCGCCGCCGCCCTGATCTCCCCTCCCCTGGCGGCGACGGCTGTGCTGCTGGCGCTGGCGGCTGCGGCGCTCCTGGTCACACTGGTCTATGCTCACAAGGTATACCGGGAGGAAAAGGAAAGGAGCGCAAGCCATGAAGAGTGAAAAGATCGTCGTCGGCCAGGGGACGGAATATCCCCTGAACGGCCTGCTGACCCTGCCGGATGACCTGACGGAGAAGGTCCCCGCCGCGGTCTTCGTCCACGGCTCCGGCGCCAGCAATATGGATGAGAAGATCTTCCGTCTGACCCCCTTCAGGGATCTGGCGAAAGGGCTGGCGGAACGGGGCGTCGCCTCGATCCGGTACGACAAACGGACCTTCGTCTATGGCCGGAAAATGCGGAAACAGGCGGTCACGGTGAAAGAGGAGACCATCGAAGATGCGATCCTGGCTGCGGACCTGCTGCGGAAGGACCCCCGCATCGATCCCCACCGGGTGTTTATCGTCGGCCACAGCATGGGCGCCATGCTGGCCCCCCGCATCGACGCCGAAGGGGGCGATTTCCGGGGCTTGATCCTCATGGCGGGGACCCCTCTGCGGATGGAGGAAGTCATGGTGCGGCAGCTGAAGCAGGCCGGGCAGAAGGGCGGGCTGCTGGGTCTGGTGGTCCGGCTGGAGGAGAAAGTCTACATGAAGAAGCTGGACGGGCTCTATGAGCTGCCGGAGGAGGAAGCCAGAAAGAGGAAGTTCGCCGGGAGCGCCACCCTCTGGTACTTCAGGGAGATGGGCCAAAAGACGGCGGCGGATTACCTGCTGGAGACGGAGAAGCCCGTGCTCATCCTGCAGGGAGGCAAGGATTTTCAGGTGCTGCCGGAGGAGGACTTTGCGGGCTTCCAAAGGCTGCTGGCGGACAGGCCCAACACGGAATACCGCCTGTATGAGGACCTGAACCACCTGTTCGTGAAGGGGATCTACAGCGATATTCTGAAAGCGAGCAAGGAGTACCGGACAGAACGGCACATCGGCCCGGAGGTCCTGGACGATCTGGCGGACTTCATCCGCCGGAACTGAGTGAGAAAAACATACGGGGTGCGGCCCTTTGGCCGCACCCCGTCATTTGTTGTTATTACGGAGCTTCCTCCACCCTTTCATAGGGCTGATTCAGCTGGTCCGCCAGGCCGTACAGGAGCTGCTCCTTCCGGTGACAGTCCGAAGAGAGGATGAAGGTCCCGCCCTTCCTTGCGATGGCCCGCCGGAGGACGGGGCCGGGATAAGGCGTCGTCCGATAGCCTCTTGCCATGGCCCCGGTGTTGATCTCGAAGAGCACCGGCGCTTCCAGGAGCCGGTCCAGGGCCTCCCCCGCCGCCCGGAGGTAACGGGGATGGGTTTCATCCAGCAGGGTCCCGTCTTCGTTGAACTTGGTCAGCAGATCGAAGTGCCCCACGATCCGGCAGCGGGTCCGCTCCCACAGGTCCCCCACCAGGCGGAAATAATCCTCGGCGAAGGCATAGATGTCCCCGCCGTAGAGCTTTTCCACACCCTTTAGAAGGATCTCCCGGCTCTCGTCCACAGGCAGGTATTCCCCGTCCTTCCGCACGTAGTGGACGCTGCCGATGAGGTAGTCGTATTTCTCCCCAGGCGGTTCGGACCAGTAGTCCTGCTCCAGACCCAGAAGGATCGCCATCCTGCCCGCGTACTCCTCCCGCAGGGCCAGCACCTCCCGGCGATACTCCATCGTCCCTTCGGGAGACATGCACCAGGAAGGATCGAAGGCGGTATAGCTGTGGCCGGAAAAGCCCAGGGCCGGACACCCCAGGCGCAGAGCCTCCTCCGCCAGGGCCCGGGGGGTATCCTTCCCGTCGCAGTAGACCGTATGGGTGTGGAAGTTGGATATCTTCGACCCGGACCCGCTCCGCCGGGCTCCGGGTCGATCAGGATCACATCGCCGCTGCGCGCCTCGGGCGAACGCTTCGACACTTGCGGCGATAGCTGGATTTTCGGGCAGAAATGAATTCCGCCCGAAAAGGCTTTCCGTTTTCTTCGCGCCTGCGGGCGCGAACTCTGCGAGGCTGTGATTCCTGTCTGACCCGCCCATCAGGTCATCTTCTCCTGCTTTACCTTGTGGTCGATAACGTGGCGGGAGGCCAGCTCCTGCCGCACTTCCTCCAGGGGGATGCCCATTTCCACCATGAGCACCATGGCGTGGTACATGAGGTCCGCCAGCTCGTACACGGTCTCCTTCCGGTCCTCCGCCTTGGCGGCGATGATGACCTCGGTGCTCTCCTCCCCCACCTTCTTCAGGATCTTGTCCAGGCCCTTCTCAAAAAGATAGGTGGTGTAGGAGCCTTCGGGCTTGTCCCGCTTCCGCCCCTCCAGCAGGGTGTACAGGTCCCGAAGATGGAATTCCTGCCGGGTATCGCTCTCCCACACCGGAGCGGTGAAGCAGGATTCCGTGCCCGTATGGCAGGCGGGGCCGTCCTTCTCCACCGCCACCACCAGGGCGTCCCGGTCGCAGTCCGCCGTGATGGAGACGATATGCTGGTAATTCCCGCTGGTCTCCCCCTTGAGCCACAGCTCCTGCCGGGACCGGCTCCAGAAGCAGGTGAGCTCCCTCTCCATGGAGATGCCCAGGCTCTCCCGGTTCATCCAGGCCAGGGTCAGGACCTGCCCGGTGCGGGCGTCCGTTACGATGGCGGGGATCAGGCCCCGCTCGTCGAATTTCAGTTCATCGATGCTGATCATGCTTCCATCCTCATTTCTATCCCATCCGCCCGGAGCTTTTTCTTCAGCTCCGGAATGGGGATCTCCCCAAAGTGGAACACGCTGGCGGCCAGGCCCGCGCTGATCTCGGGCACGGTTTTGAACAGGGTGGTGAAGTCCTCCATGCTCCCCGCGCCGCCAGAGGCGATGACGGGCACCCGCACCGCGTCGCAGATGCGCTCCAGGAGCTCCAGGTCGAAGCCGCCCTTCACTCCGTCCGTATCCATGGAGTTGGCCACGATCTCCCCGGCTCCCCGGGCGACCCCGTCCTTGATCCACTGGATGGCCTCCAGGCCCGTATCCTCCCGTCCGCCCTTGGCGAATATGTGGAAGGCGCCGTCCACCCGCTTGATATCCGCGCTGAGGACCACGCACTGGTCCCCGTATTTCTTCGCCGCTTCCCCGATGAGCTCCGGCCTTCTGATGGCGCCGGAGTTGACGCTCACCTTGTCCGCGCCGCATTTCAGCACCCGGTCGAAATCCTCCACGGAGCTGATGCCGCCCCCCACGGTGAGGGGGATGAAGATGGTGGCCGCCGCCTCCCGGAGGATATCCGTAAAGATCTTTCTGCCCTCGGCGGAAGCGGTGATGTCGTAGAACACCAGCTCGTCCGCGCCGCATTCGGAGTAATACCGGGCCAGCTTCACCGGGGAATCCACGTCCCGGAGCCCCAGGAAGTTCACGCCCTTCACCACCCGGCCGTCCCGTACGTCCAGGCAGGGGATGATCCGTTTTGTGATCATGTTGCCGCCTCGATCCCTTCCCGGAGGTCCACCGCCCCCGTATAATAGGCCTTCCCCAGAATGGCCCCGTAGAGGCCCATGTCCCGCAGGGCCCGGATATCCTCCAGGGAGGATACCCCGCCGGAGGCCACCAGCCGGGGCCCCTTCCGATCCTCCAGGGAGGCGTACAGCTCCCGGTTCGTGCCCTTCAGCATCCCGTCCCGGGAGATATCCGTGCAGATGGCGGTCTGCACCCCCACGGCTTCCATCCGGTCCAGAAAGGCTTCCAGCCCTTCCTCCGCGGTCTCCAGCCAGCCCTTGATGGCGATCTTCCCGTCCTTGATATCCGCCCCGGCGGCGATCTTCTCTCCCCACCGGGCCACGGCGGCGGCCAGCAGCTCCGGATCCGTCACGGCGGCGGTGCCCAGGATGGCCCGACTCACGCCCCCGTCGATGCATCTCTCCAGGACTTCCAGACTCCGGAGGCCCCCGCCGTATTCCACCTTCAGGCCGGTGGTCCGGGCGATCTCCGCCGCGATGGGCAGATTGGGGGCGAGACCGCTTTTGGCCCCCTCCAGATCCACGATATGGATCCATTCCGCCCCCTGGGCTTCCATCTCGGAAGCCAAGTTCACCGGGTCCTCCCGGTAAACGGTCATTTCGGCATAGTCCCCCTTCTTCAGGCGGACCGCTTTTCCCTCGTATAAATCGATGGCCGGCAGCAGGATCATGCTTTTCCCTCCATATCGCAGAAGGCCCGCAGGATCTTCATGCCCACGCCGCCGCTCTTTTCCGGATGGAACTGGCAGCCCATAACGTTCTCCTTCGCCGCCGCCGCCCCCACGTTTACCCCGTATTCCGCGGTGGCGACGATGCTGGGAGCGGTCTCCTCCACGAAGAAGGAATGGACGAAATATACGCAGGAGCCCTCCTCCACTTCCCGGAACAGGGGATGCGGTCTGGTATACCGCAGGGCGTTCCAGCCGATATGGGGGATCTTCAGTTCCCCGGGCAGCCGTCCCTCCATGGGAACAACGCTTCCCTCCAGCAGGCCGAGCCCCGCATGCTCCCCGTATTCGTAACTCCGTTCAAACAGGAGCTGCATCCCAAGGCAGATGCCCCGGAGCTGCTTGCCCTTGTCCACTTCCTCCAGGAGCACCCGGTCCAGCCCCGTGGCCCGGAGCTTGTCCGCCGCGTCCCCGAAGGCGCCGACGCCGGGGAGGATGAGCTTGTCCGCCCGGCGGAGCCGTTCCGGATCCCCGGTGACCTCCGCCTCCGCCCCCAGAAAGCCCAGGGAGGAGCGCAGGGAAAACAGGTTCCCCACGCCGTAATCCACGATGGCGATCATGACAGCGTCCCCTTGGTGGAGGGCACCTCCTGGGCGAAGGCCCAGTCCACGGTGACGGCCTTCCGCAGGGCGTGGCCTACCGCCTTGAAGGTGGCTTCCAGGATGTGGTGGGAATTGTCCCCCGCCAGCTGCCGCAGGTGGAGGGTGATCCCCGACTCCCGGGCGAAGGCCAGCCAGAACTCCGCTCCCAGTTCCGTATCAAAGGTGCCCACCTTCCCCGCCGGGATGCGGAGATCCGGATAGAAGCCGCCCCGGCCGGAGATGTCCGCCGCCGCCAGCATCAGGGTCTCATCCATGGGCAGGGTAATGTCCCCGTAGCGGCAGATGCCCTTTTTCTCCCCCAGGGCGGTCCTGAAGGCCTGGCCCAGGCAGATGCCGATATCCTCCACGGAGTGGTGGTCGTCCACCCTCGTGTCCCCCTGGCAGCGCAGGGTCAGATCGAAGCGCCCGTGCTTTGCGAACAGGGTGAGCATATGATCCAGGAAGCCCACGCCGGAATCCACGTCCGCCTTGCCGGTCCCGTCCAGCTCCAGCCGGAGGAGGATATCCGTTTCCGCCGTCTTTCTGGCGATCTCTGCATTTCTCATTGTTTTTCCTCCAAGCATTCCCGCACCCCGGCGATGAAGGTCTCCATCTGTTCGGCGGTGCCGATGGTGATGCGGTTGTAGTCTTTGATCCGCTCCGCCGCGAAATGGCGGATGAGGATGCCCTTGTCCTTCATGGCCAGGTATAGTTCTTCGCCTCCGATCCGGTCCGACCGGGCAAAGAGGAAATTCGTGCTGCTGGGGAGGATGCTGAAACCCAGCTCCTCCAGCCGATCCTTCGTCCAGGTCCGGTTCTGCCGGATCTTCGCGCAGCAGTCGTCATAGTACGCCTGGGCTTCCACGGCGGCGATGCCCGCCGCGGAGGTCATGCGGTTCACGTTGTAGGGATTGGTGGAATACTGGATGGTCTTCAGGTCCCGGATGAGGTCCTCGCCGCCCATGGCAAACCCCAGGCGGGCCCCCGCCATGGACCGGGATTTGGAGAAGGTCTGGATGATCAGCAGGTTTTCGTACTTCTCCAGCAGAGGCAGGGCCGACTGCCCGCCGAAGTCCACGTAGGCCTCGTCCACCAGCACCACGTGGTCCCGGTTGCGCCGCAAAATGCTCTCGATCTCCCCCGGATCCAGGGCGATGCCCGTGGGGGCGTTGGGGTTGGCGATGACCACCGTGCCCTTCGCGTCATAGTAATCCTCCGATCGGATGCGGAAGTCCCCGTCCAGGGGCACGGTGCGGCTGGGAATGCGCAGCAGGTCCGCCAGCACCGGATAGAAACCGTAGGTGATATCCGGATAGACCAGCGGTGCGTCGTCATCCCCGAAGGCCATGAAGGCGAAGGTCAGGGCCTCGTCCGAGCCGTTGGTCACCATCACCTGTTCGGCGGTCAGGCCGTAGCGTCCGGCGAGGGTCTGCCGCAGCTTCAGGCTCTCCGGGTCGGAATAGAGCTGCAGACGCCGCTCCTCCTCCACCGCCTTCAGCACCTCCGGCGCCGGGGGGAAGGGGGATTCGTTGGTGTTGAGCTTCAGATACTTCCGGTCCTGGGGCTGTTCCCCGGGCACATAGGGGACCAGCTTGCTGAGGCGGGATGTAAAAAACCGGCTCATGCTTCCACCTCCCTGCGGATGAGGGCGCTGCGGGCGTGCCCTCTCAGTCCTTCCGTTTCCGCGAACAGGGCCACGTCCGGCGCGGCCTCCGCCTGGGCCTGGGGGGTATAATAGATGTACTGGGACCTCTTCACGAAATCCTCCACCCCCAGGGGACTGGAAAAGCGGGCCGTGCCTCCCGTGGGGAGGGTGTGGTTGGGCCCGGCGCAGTAGTCTCCCATGGCCTCCGGACAGCTCCGGCCCAGGAATACGCTGCCCGCGTGGCGGATCTCGCTGAGATATTCAAAGGGGTCGTCCAGGCAGAGCTCCAGATGCTCCGGGGCGATCTCGTTGGCGATGG
>CAMZIY010000038.1 GCA_947307365.1 uncultured Clostridia bacterium | reverse complement strand
TTTCTCAGCGCGCTTCATGCCTGCAATTACGATATCTGCCATGTCTTTATAGATAACCTGTATAAAATGTTCGAAGACAGATCCGTGGAATCTGCGGAAACGTTTTTGAACTGGCTGGAAGGGTTCAGCACGAAACACGGCGTCGCCTTTACCCTCACACTCTCCGCGCCGGTGGAATCCGCCACCGAGGGGATCAAAAAGTTTTTCTGAGAATCATCCATATCTGGCATACCCGATCCGGAGCCTGCACAGTATCCTGCGCAGGCCCCGTTTTTTGTCGGAATCTGTCGAACGGTTTTCCTTGTGCTGATCTTTTGAAGATGCTAAATTCGACATGAAAGTTCGCAAAAGTGATATTCGAGTTCGAAAGCGGACAATAACGGGGAACGGAGGGAAACTGGATTTGGTGCACTATACCGTCTTTTCTCAGCAGATTTTCACACAGGAGTTGGGAAGTTATACCGGTTGGGGGATAGAAGGCCGGGAGGAGGACGGAAGCCCCGCAGGCAGGGTCGAGGACCTGACGGAGGATCGGGAGTTTGCCCTGCTGGTGGCGGCGGCGCTCAACCGGGAACAGGCGGAGCCGGTCCATCTGCGGGATATCCTGGAGGACCTGCTGGGGGTGCCGGATATCAGGGAGGCGCTTCTGCATCAGCGGGAATGAACGTCCCGCATCATACCTGCCGCAAGCTGCGGCAGGTCTTTATTATCTTATGCGAGACGGAAGAGGAACAAAAACCGGAAAATAATCGATCAGGTACCCCTGACAAAAAGCGCGTGCTGGCGTATCACGCAGATTTTCAGGTACAGAAGCAATTGTCCCGGCGGCGGTAAGGCAAGGGAACTGAACCGCCCCGAGTGCCGTCGTCGCTTCTGGGGAAGCCGGCCCTCTGCGGAAGACTTGCGGAGCAGCGGCGCGGAAACCGAAGAGGGCGGATGCATATCCTGCGCATCCAGAAGGAAAACGGAAGCATGGGTCGGCGGGTGCTCCGAGCTGCTGCACATCCAGCCCGGATCCATGAGCGAGATCGCAGGAAAGCTGGAGGCGGTGGGTCTCATCTTTCGTGAGCGCAGCGAAGAGGGGACACCATCCCGGCATGGGGTTTCCGCCTTCCATGCCTCCCAGACATGATTAACGAAATCAACGTGTCCTCGGGACCGCCGTCACAGCGGTCCCGAGCTATTTGAATTCGTGGGATGTATGTAGTCAGCCCCCTGAAAAACCTGAATTTAAGGTACTTGAACAGATTGACATTTCCGAAAAGCGGGTCTATAATATAGAACAACTCAAGTACCTTATCTTTTGCAGGAGGGATGACGCGGATGGAAACGGCTTCTGAGCTGAACGAACAGCTGATGGAGTGCATTTTCCGCCTGTTTGCGCTGCTCCGCCGGGGGCCCAGGCTGCCCGCCGGGGAACCCGGTTCCAAGGTGGGGGGCAGACCCAGCGCCCAGAACCGGATCCTGCTGATGCTGAACGAATCCGACGGGATCAGCCAGCGGGATATGACCACTCTCCTGCAGCTCAGGCCCCAGTCCGTGAGCGAGACCCTCAGCAAGCTGGAGGCCGGCGGTCTGGTGGAACGGCGTCAGAACAGCCGGGATAAACGGGTGTTCAATATTTTCATGACCGAAGAGGGAAAGCTCCGGGCTCAGGAACTGATGATCGACCGGCCGGACTTTGCCTCCATGTTTTTGTCCGCCCTGTCCGCCAAGGAAAAGGAGCAGCTGCTGGAGCTGCTGATGAAACTGACGGACGGCAATGATCCGGAGGAAGCGGACCTGATGTGATCCCGCCGGAAGGGATGAATCCATTTTTGTAGAATCATGAGCGCTCCCGGATAAAGCAGGCCTTCCCGCCGACAGGCGTGCGGGAGGCGCTCGTTCTAAATCTATGAGACAGCATAGAAGGAGAAGGAAAGAGACTTGAAACTGATCTTCAAGTACCTGAAGCCGTTCATCTTCATGGCGCTGGCAGCGATAGCCCTGCTTTTCTGCCAGACGATCCTGGAGCTGTACCTGCCCAACTATATGAGCAAGATCGTGAACGTGGGCATCGTGCAGAGCGGCGTGGAGGTATCTACCCCGGATGTGATCGATGAGGCCTCCTTCGATCAGGTCCTCGCCTTTGCTTCCGAAGGGGGAGCAAGGGTCCTGTCAGAGGGCTATGTTTGGAAGGAAGCCGGAAAAGCGGACGAGGTACTGCTCAAACGGTACCCCGCCCTGAAGAGCAAGGGGGCCTATGTCCTGACGGAAACAGACCCTGCCAAGCTCAGCGACATCAGATTGGCCTATGAAAAAGCCATGTATGCCCTGTATTTCGCGGCGGGCGAACAGGACTACAACAGCATGAGCGTATCGGATTTCCAGACGCTGGCCAGCTCCATTTCCGTGTCTGACCGGGAGAACGCAAAAGCGGAAGCGGCCAAGGTGGGCGGCGGAATGACAGGGAGCATCGCCATCACCTTTACCAAGCTGTTCTACAGGGAATATGAGGCTCCTCTGGCCAAGACCCAGCAGAGCTACATCCTGCGCATCGGCGGGATCATGCTGCTCTTCTCCCTCATGAGCGGCATCGCGGATATCGGGACCAACTTCTTCTCCGCCCGTACTTCGGCGGGTATCGGAAGAAGGCTGCGGCACGATGTATACGCAAAGGTCACCCGCTTCTCCAGCGAGGATATCGACCGCTTCTCCACCGCCACCCTCATCACCCGCAGCACCAACGACGTACAGCAGGTGCAGATGGTGTCCATGATGGGTCTCCGCATGGTATTCATGGCGCCGCTCTACTGCATCGGCGGCATCGTCATGGCCCTGCGGAAGAGCGTGAGCATGAGCTGGATCGTCGCCCTGGCGGTCGTGCTCCTTATGGCTTTGCAGGTGCTCATGTTCAAGCTGGTGGTCCCCAAGTTCCAGATCATGCAGAAACTGACGGATAAGCTGAACCTGGTGGCCCGGGAAAGTCTCACCGGCATCCTGGTCATCCGGGCCTTCGGCAACGAAAAGCTGGAGGAACAGCGCTTCGACGACGCCAACAAGGACATCACCAATACCGGCCTGTTCGTCCAGCGCACCATGGCGACCCTGCACCCCATCGAAAACCTGCTCCTTTCCTGCATCACCCTGCTGATCGTCTGGGTCGGCGGACATCATGTGGCGTCTTTCCGCATGCCCATCGGCGACATGCTGGCCTACATGCAGTATGTGATGCAGATCATCATGGCCTTCCTCATGATCGCCCAGATGTTCATCTTCATCCCCCGGGCCTTGGTGGCGGCGGGCCGTATCTCCGAGATCCTGGATACGGATCCGGTGATCCAGGAGCCGGAGGAGCCGCGGAACATGGGCGAGCACTGGCGGTCCAAGGGCCATATCGAATTCCGGGACGTGTCCTTCAAGTACGGGGACGCGGAAAACTGCGTGCTGGAGCATATCTCCTTTGAAGTGCAGCCGGGACAGACGGTGGCCTTCATAGGCTCCACAGGTTCGGGAAAATCCACTCTCATCAATCTGGTGCCCAGATTCTACGATGTGACCGAGGGCCAGATCATGCTGGACGGGGTGGATATCCGGGATCTTTCCCTCCACGAGCTGCGGCGGCAGATCGGCTATGTGCCCCAGAAGGGCCTGCTTTTCTCCGGCGACGTAGCCACCAACATGAGCCTGGGGAAGGCCACCGCCACGGACGAGGAGATCTACAACGCCATTCGTATCGCTCAGGCTTCGGACTTCATCAACCCGGAGAACAACGGCCTGGAGATCGCCATCGCCCAGGGAGGCGACAACGTTTCCGGCGGTCAGAAGCAGCGCTTGAGCATCGCCCGGGCCCTGCTGGAGAATCCGCCTATTTACATTTTTGATGACAGCTTCTCCGCTCTGGACTTCCGGACAGACGCCAACCTGCGCAAGGCCCTGTATGAATCCACGGAGAATGCGACGGTGCTTATCGTGGCCCAGCGGGTCAGCACCATCATGAACGCAGACCAGATCCTGGTCCTGGAGGAGGGCAAGGTCGTGGGGCACGGCACCCATAAGGAGCTGCTCCAGACCTGCGAGGCCTACCGCGAGATCGCGGAGAGTCAGCTTTCAAAGGAGGAATTGGCATGAACAGAGCGGATGATAATCGCAAGCCCGCCGGCGCCGATCCCCAGCAGATGGGGCCTCCTGCGGGAGGGCCGCCCAAGGACTTTGACCCGAGCAAATTCGATCCCGGCAAGCTGCCCAAGGATTTCGATCCCAGCAAGTTCCCGCCTCCGGGTTTCGACCCGAAGAAAGGACCTCCCAAGGGCTTCGACCCCAAGAAGAGGCCGCCGGATTTCGACCCTGAGAATTTCGATCCGGAGAAGTTCAAGGAAGCCATGGAGAACGGGGAATTCCCGGATATGCCCAAGCCCAAGGGCATTATGAAGCTCTTTATGCCCAAGTTCGACTTCAACCAGAACGAGCCCAGTCTCACGGGCATGGAGCAGGATAATCCCGGCTACCGCCCCCTGGTCCGGCCGGATACCTCCAAGATGAAGAACGGCCGCAGAGGCGGCCCTCCCGGCGGCGGCAGAGGTCCCGGTGCCATGCGGGGAGAAAAACCCAAGGATTTCAAGGGCAGCATGAAGCACCTCATCCACTACCTCATGGATTTCAAGTGGATGATCCTGCTGGTCTCCATTTGCTCCATCTGCTCCACCGTGCTGGCTACGGTGAACCCCAAGATCCTGGCCAAGATCACGGATGAGATCGCCCGAGGGGTGGCGGCGGTCACCGCCGGCGGCACCAACGGAGTGGACTTCGGTTATGTGAGCCGGGTCATGCTGATCCTGCTCGTCCTGTACATCATCAGCGCCCTGTTCGCCTATGCCCAGGGTTTTGCGCTGGCCAATGTTTCCAATAAGATCTCTTACAATCTGCGCAAGAACATCATCGAGAAGATCAATCGCCTGCCGGTGAACTTCTTCCACACCATGTCCAACGGTGAGGTCATGAGCCGAATCACCAACGACGTGGATACGGTGAGCCACAGCATGAACCAGTGCCTCACCCAGATCATCACCAGTCTGGTTACCCTCATCGGTGTGCTGGTGATGATGCTGAGCATCAGCTGGAAGCTCACCCTGATCGCCATCGCCATGCTGCCCTTCAGCGGGATCTGCACCGCCCTGATGGTGAGCATCTCCCAGAAGCACTTCCGGGCGCGGCAGAAGCTCCTGGGCACCGTGAACGGCTACGTGGAGGAGATGTACTCCGGCCAGCAGATCCTCAAGGCCTTCTGCGCCGAGGACCGGGCCCTGATGGAGTTCGACTACGAGAACGACCGGCTGTACAACGCCTTCTGGAAGGCGGAATTCCTCACAGGCATGATGCGGCCCATCATGAACTTCATCGGCAACGCCGGCTATGTGGCGGTGTGCGTGCTGGGCGCCTCCATGTGCGCCCGGGGCACCCTGTCCATCGGTTCCATTCAGGCCTTCATCACCTACGTCCGAACCTTCAACCAGCCCATCACACAGGTGGCCAATATCTCCAGTCAGCTTCAGTCCACCGCGGCGGCGGCGGAACGCGTGTTCCAGTTCCTGGATGAGGCGGAGGAGCAGGATCCGGACGCCCACCTGAGCATCCGTGATATGGACATCCGGGGCGACGTGGACTTTGATCACGTGCACTTCGGTTACGACCCGGAGGAGATCGTCATCAACGATTTCTCCGCCCACGTGAAGGCCGGCCAGCGCATCGCCATCGTTGGCCCCACCGGCGCGGGCAAGACCACCATGGTCAAGCTGCTCATGCGCTTCCATGATCTGTTGAGCGGCTCCATCAAGCTGGACGGCTACGATACCCGGGAATTCACCCGCCACGATCTGCGCGAGGCGATCGGCATGGTGCTTCAGGATACCTGGCTGTTCAACGGCACCATCATGGAGAATATCCGCTACGGCAAGCTGGACGCCACGGACGAACAGGTGGTGGAGGCAGCCAAGGCCGCCCAGGTGGACTTCTTCATCCGCACCCAGGCGGAGGGCTACAATATGGTCCTGAATGAGGAGACCAGCAACATATCCGCCGGACAGAAGCAGCTCCTCACCATCGCCCGGGCCATCCTGGCGGACAACCGCATCCTGATCCTGGATGAAGCGACCTCTTCCGTGGATACCCGCACCGAGATCCTGATCCAGCGGGCCATGGACAACCTGATGCAGGGGCGGACCAGCTTCATCATCGCCCACCGGCTGAGTACCATCCGGGGCGCCGACCTGATCCTGTGCATGCGGGACGGCGATATCGTGGAACAGGGTACCCACGAGGAACTCATGGCGCTGAACGGCTTCTATGCCCAGCTGTACAACAGCCAGTTCGAAAAGGTTTCATAAAGCGCAAGGCAAAACGGACCGCAGTCCACACAGACGTGGACTGCGGTCTTCTTTATCGGGCCGGGCCCGGCGGATGATCACGCTCTGCCGGTCAGATCCAGCAGCATTTTCACATGAGGGATGCCGTCCTCCGGGAAGGGGTCGGAGATCGCCCGGAAGCCCTGCTTCTCATACAGGGCTTTGGCATAGACCTGCGCTTCCAGATAGATCTGTTCCGCGCCGAAGCGCTCCCTGGCCAGACGGACGCCTTCCGCCAGGATCCGGCTGCCCAGTCCCTGTCTGCGCTTTGCCGCGATGACCCGGCCGATGGTGACGTATTCGCTGCTCACGCCCCGGTCCATGATCCGCAGATAGGCCTGTATCCCGGTCTCATCCTGCAGCCATACATGAAGCGCGGCCTGATCCCGCCCATCCAGCTCGGGATAGGGACAGCGCTGTTCTACCACGAACACGTCCACCCGGAGACGCAGCAGGTCGTACAGCTCCCGGGTGCTGAGTTCCGCAAAGGACTTTGCAAGCAGCTCCATCATCGAACCTCCTTCAGATCAGGATCCCGTTGCAGTGATCGATCTCATGCTGGATGATCTGAGCCGTCCAGCCGCTGAATGTCCTCAGCCGGATCTGCAGCTGTTCATTCTGGTATCGCACCTTGATGGAGCGATACCGCTTTGTCTTTCGGGTGCCGGAGAGGGAGAGGCAGCCCTCTTCCGCATCGAAGGGGCCGGAAAAGCGGATGATCTCCGGATTCAGCATGGTCATGTATTCTCCGCCGCAGTCAAAGACGATGATCCGTCGGCTCACGCCGATCATGTTTGCCGCCATTCCAACGCAGCTCTCCCGATGGACGATCAGGGTATCCAGAAGATCCCTGGCGGTTTCCAGGTCTTCTGCCCCGGCAGGAGCGGAACGGCGGGCGAGAAAGATCGGATCTCTGACGATTTCCCGTACCAGTTTGATCACCTCACAAATCGGTTTGTAATCCCGCAGCAGCAGGAATGCAGAGCCTGATCCTTCACGAAGAGGCCTTTGGCGGAGGGGGGACGGTCTTCTCCGGGAGAGACTCGCTGATCGCAGTGGAAGCCAGCACCAGCACCGCTCCGATCCAGCCCGGGAGGGAAAGCGGCTCCCGCAGGAACAGAACGGAACAGAGCACGCTGACCACCGGCTCCAGGTAGCCCAGGATCGCAAAGGTCTGCACCGGAAGACTGTTCATGCCGCGGAAATAGAAGATGTAGGCGATGCCGGTATGCAGAACGCCCAGCATCAGAATGATCCCCCAGGAGGGCAGATCCGGCTCCAGCACCGCCCCGGGATGCCGGATCAGCATATAGGGCAGGATGGTCGCTGCGCAGATCGCCAGCTGGAGCATGGACCGATCCAGCGCAGGGACCGCCCCAAGCTTTCGGTTACAGATCACCAGGACAACGAAAAAGAAGGCGGCTGCCAGGCCCAACAGGACGCCTGCCGGATTTCCTCCGCCGTGTTCCAGCACGCCGGAGACCAGGACGATGCCGGCCAGCGCCAGCAGGACAAAGGGGATTTTCCGCAGGTCCAGCCGTTCCCGGAGCACCGCGGGAGCGATGAGGATCACCACCGCCGGGGCCAGATAGTTGCAAAGGCTGGCGACGGCAACGGAGGTCTGCATATAGGCGGCGAAGAGGAAGATCCAGTTGAGACCCAGGCTGACGCCGGAGAGGATCAGCATGGGCAGGGCTTTGCGGATGGCTTCCCGATCCGGCCGCTGGCCGCGGAAACGCTGATACAGAAAGATAAAAAGAGCCCCGATGACGCCGCGGAAAAAGGCGACCAGCTCACTGGGCGCCTGCACGTGCCGCAGGAACATCCCCACCGTGCCGTACAGGATCACGGCGATGATGTATTTCATCCGCTCCGCAGACGGTTTCACCGCGCGCCTCCTTTCCGCTTCCGCCTCTGCCGGGGCCTGCTGTCCAGGCGTTAGAAAGTCTACTGCCAATATAACAGCGAATCCCGCCGCTGGCAAGCGGCATTCTTCCGGCAGCTGCGTGCGAATCCGCTTTCCGCGGAAGAACGCCGACTCGGCGCTTTACAGTCCGCATGGGAACGGCTATACTGAAAACAGCCTGTCATACCGGCACAGGCGGGAGGAGCGAAGAGGATGGACCGAATGGACGAACGCCTGCAGAAACAGCTGGCCTTTTCTCTGGAGATCGACAAGGAAAAGAACGTGCTGCGGCAAACGCATCTCTCCGGTCACGGCCGGAGGGAGAACGATGCGGAGCATGCCTGGCACATGGCGATCATGGCCTATCTGCTGCGGGAGTATGCCAACGAGAAGGTGGATATTGCCAGGGTCATGCTCATGTGTCTGATCCATGATCTGGTGGAGATCGACGCGGGGGATACCTATGCCTATGATCAGGAAGGGTTGAAGACCCAGAAGGCCAGGGAGGACGCGGCAAAGGAACGGATCTTTTCGATCTTGCCTGAAGATCAGAAAACGGAGCTGACCGCGCTCTTCGACGAGTTCGAGGAGGGAAGGACGGCTGAAGCCCGGTACGCCCACGCCATGGACAATCTTCAGCCGCTGCTCCTGAACGATTCCAACGGCGGCAGCGACTGGAAGGAGCACGGGGTGACTGCTGCAGCCGTCTATGGACGGCAGATGGGGACCAGGCTGGGTTCCCGGATCCTGTATCAGGTGACGGACCGGATCATCCGGGAGAACATCCGGAAAGGAGCCCTGGCGGAGGGAGACGATGCGGGAGAAAAGAAAGACGGTGAGCCCCTGAAGTCATACCGGTATATCACGCTGCGGGAAGCACCGGAACGGAAGGAGACCGCAGCGGACTGGTTCAGCGGCAAATGGCGCGTGCCCAGGGAAGCCTATCTGGAATGCATGGAGGCCTATCTCTCGGGAGAAACGGAATACGGCTGGTATCTGTGCCTGGATGGAGAACGAATCGTGGGCGGCATGGGCGTGATCGAGAACGACTTCCATGAACGGAAGGACCTGGCCCCCAACGTCTGCGCCGTATATACGGAGGAGGACTGCCGCGGACAGGGCATCGCCGGCAGACTTCTTTCTCTGACGGTGGAGGATATGCGGTCCAAGGGGATCGCCCCGCTGTATCTGCTGACCGACCATACCGGATTTTACGAGCGGTACGGCTGGGAATTCCTGTGCATGGTCCAGGGGGAGGGCGAGCCCCGGCCCAGCCGGATGTATATCCACCGGTGAAAAGGAACTCCGACCGGAAGCCGATAGCCTTTCCCGGCTCTACGAAGCGTAGGTAGCTTCTTTCCGGCGCTTATGGTAGACTTCCGCCCACAGGAGGCGAAAGAAATGGATAAATACGTGACCGGATCCGTGATCCGCAGACTGCGGGAGAGAAAGCAGCTGACCCAGGAAGAACTGGCGGAGCGGATCCATGTGAGCGGCAAAACGGTGAGCAAATGGGAAACGGGCAGGGGATATCCGGATATCAGTCTGCTGGGTCCCCTGGCCGAAGCCCTGGGGATCTCCGTGATCGAACTGCTGTCCGGGGAGGACGTCCGAAACCGGAACCGCGCCGCCAATATGCGCCGGGGGCGGTTCTACCTTTGCCCGGTATGCGGGAACGCGATCTTCTCTGCGGGAGAGGCCGTGGTCAGCTGCTGCGGCATCACCCTTCCGCCTCTGGAGGCGGAGGATCCGGACCAGGAACACAGCCTGCGGGCGGAGCGGGTGGAGGACGAATACTGGGTCACCCTGGAACATCCCATGACGAAGGAGCATTACATCACCTTTCTCGCCGCGGTATCCGATCAGAGGATCCAGCTGGTAAAGCTTTACCCGGAGTGGGGGGCGGAAGCCAGGTTCAAAATCGACGGGGGAAAGGATCTGTACGCCTGCTGCAACCGCCATGGGCTCTTCAGGTTTCAAATAAAACAGAGGTATGAGGATCCGGAACGCCGGATCCCACAGAAAAGAGGGCAGAGATGATCATTCTCTATCGGCCGGAACGGGAGGACCTCTGGTTCCGGGAACGATTCATGAGCGATCCGGAGACCATGTCCTATAATCGGGCCTGGGGCGGTACGATCCCCTTCCCCCGGAGCGGGTGGGACGAATGGTATGACCGCTGGGTGGTCCGACATGAGAACAAGCGGTTTTACCGGTATCTGCAGGACTCGAAAACGGACGCCTTTGTGGGGGAGATCGCATACCATTATGATGAAGAGCAGGATATCTGGCTTGCGGACGTGATCGTTGCCGCCGGGTACCGGGGGAAGGGATACGGCAGAGCGGGCCTTGACCTGCTTTGCCGGGCGGCCAGGGAGAATGGGATCGGCGTTCTTTGGGACAATATCGCCCCGGATAATCCGGCTGCGAGTCTTTTCCTCCGGGCCGGGTTTACCGAAGAATACCGGACGGAGGAATTCATCATGCTGAAAAAAACGCTGTAATCGATCACAATATCGGAATGTCAAATGAAATTGGACCGCCCGGGGATGAACACCCCGGGCGGTCCCGTTTATCCGATCCTGTTTTCCTTAGCCTTCAAAGCCGATGCCGCAGACCTCGATGCCGAATTTCTTCCGCAGCTTCTCCAGTTCCTCTGGATCCTTCAGCCGCTCCGGCGCATAGGTGCGGATGGCCTCGTAATCCTGGAGGAAGGCGAACCAATAGGGCTTGCCGCCCATGTCGTAGATCTCGGAGTCCTCCAGCGCCTTCAGGCTGTGGGGGGCAAAACGGGGAATGTTCACGATGCAGCCTTCCTTGGCGATATGCTTTTCCCCGTAAACGGTGAATTCCGCCAGGCCGTGGCGCACGTAGTAGAGCTCCCGCTCCCGGGGATAGGGGTTCCATTGGACGGTGAAGCCCTTTTCCATCCTGGCGCAGATCATCTCGTTGACGCCGGCGTTCTCCCAGCGGGTGGTGATGACCATGACGGTGCAGTGGGGGAATTCATAGGAGGCGTAGGGCCGGTCGGGGTTCTTCACCGCCAGGACCTGTTCAGTGGGTACTTCCTTGTAGACCGGGCGTTCCCGCATGATCATATCCATGCCGCCCACTTCCATGCGCACCTTCTGGAACTCGGGATCGTTGGCCGCCTCCGGCATCTTATCCTTCAGATGCTGGGCGATCTCCGCAAAATCCAGAGAGTTCAGGTCGTGGAAAAAGCCGCGGTATTTCACGTCCTCCATGAAGGCCATGGCGTGCTGCTGTCCGGGCTGGAGCTGGATGATGTCCCCGGGAGTGACCTTGCATTTGCGTCCGTCCACATACAGGTACATCCAGCCGCTGTCCACGAAGAAGGTCTCAAACCCGTTCTTGTGGGCGTGGCTGAAGGAGGAGGCTTCATCCGCCGTGACCTCCGGGCGCTTGGCGCACATGATGGAATCGGTGACGGAGTATTCCCGGTGCGGTCCCTCCGCCATGAGGATGGTGGACTGATATTCCCCCACGTACCCATCCGGGGCTTTCTGTACGAAGGGGATGAGCCAGCTGCTTTCGTGGTCGTTCAGGTCGATGACGATCCGCTTTTCCAGTATCATGATGACGCTCCTTTCCTCAATTGGCCTCCGCGGGGCGGAGGCAGGCTGCTGCTGATAGCTCATTTTACCATATCTGCCCATGCCAGGGAAGAGGGATTCATGCAATTAAGCCTGAAACGGTCCACTTGCAAGCAGGCCGACAATATGCTAACCTTTGATAAAGCGTGTAACGGCAAGGAGTGACGTTTTATGTTTCCTGTCAGAAAGATCAATGAGGATCTCTTGAGAGAGATCGATAAAACCACCTTGGACGATCGTCGGATCCGCTGGAAGGAGGCCATCAAAACCGCCCCCTATACCATGCTCACCGATCGGCAGAAATTCGCCACGGAATCCTGGAAGGAGACAGAGGGGGAGGACCTGGAGCTCAGACGGGCAAAAATGGTCCGGAAGATCGCCGAGAACGTCGCTATCGGCATCCTGGAGTATGACTGTATCGTGGGACGTATCGGCCCCTACGTGGTCGGAAATTATACGGAGATCGATATCGTAGGCGACTATCTGGACGGCCTGTGGAGCGAAGACGGGATCCAGGGAACGCTGCACGATAAGGTGAACGTTTCCCGTGAGGACCTGGAGATCCTGCGGGAAGCCGCCCGCACCTTCAAGAACCAGAATCCCGTGGACTGCGTGAACAAGGTCTTTGCGGAAGTCCTGGGGGACTGGCCCAGAGACGTGGTGGACGCGCATCTGAAGGACCCCGATCTTTCCAGCGGGAATTTCGGCAACTGCACGAACACCTTCGACTTCGACAAGATCCTGAATCAGGGCGTTCTTGCTTATCGCGCCGAAGCCCAGGCGCACATCGACCATTTCCTGAAGAACAAGACCCAGGAGGTGGAGAAATACTTTTTCTGGAAGGCCGCCGTCATCATCTGCGACGCGACCCTTGCCCTGGCAAAGCGGTACGCGGACCTGGCCAGAGAGAAGGCCGCCGCGGAGAGCGATCCCGCCCGCAGGGAGGAACTGCGGCAGATTGCCGACATCTGCGATTATGTCCCCGCACATCCGGCCCGCAGTTTCCATGAGGCGCTGCAGTCCATGGTGCTTGTTGGCCTGATGAAGGCCCTGGAGCACCCCATGCACAATCAGCCCCATTGGGGACGGGGCGATACCTATTTGTACCCCTTCTTCATCAATGATATCAACTCCGGAAAGCTCACCCCGCAGCAGGCGCTGAGTCTCCTGGCTGAAGTCATCGGCCGCTGGGGTACGCAGCTTCAGGTACAGAGCGCCCTGCATAAGCAGACCCACCAGATCACCTACGGCATCAGCAGCATGAATCTGGGCGGCATCGGGCCCGACGGCGTGGAAAACGCCAACGAGCTCAGCTATCTCTTCCTGCACGCTGTGGGCCTGCTGCATCTGTCTTCTCCCACGGTCATCGTCAACTGGACCAGCGCCACTCCCCGCTGGTTTATGAAAAAGGCCATCGAGACCAATAAGCTTGCCGGAGGGGGTATTCCGCTCTTTGAGAACGACGAGCATATGGTGGAGAGCTTCGTGCGGGACGGCGTCTCCATCGAGGAAGCCCGCACCTGGATCGGCCGGGGCTGCGTCTGGCCCGCGCTGCCTCAGCGCTCCGAATACAAGGGCGGAGCCGCGGGTTTCAACAGTGCCGCCATGCTTCACCTGGTATTCCACAACGGTGTTGCCATTACGGGCAAGAAGCTCGGCCTGGAGACCGGAGATCCCAGGAACTTCAGGACCTTCGACGAATTCTACGATGCCTATGCTGCCCAGCATAACTTCGTGATGCAGCGGACCCTGTGGCTGGCCGATATTGCCAGGGATACGCAGTACAAGTATCTGCGGCTGCCGGCTTTGTCCGTGTTCTCCATCCGGCAGTGCATGGACAAGGGCCGGGATACTATGATCCCCGACGTACAATGCGAGTATGGCATCACGGACCGGGCCGTCATCGACTGCGCCGACTCACTGATGGCCGTAAAAAAGCTGGTGTACGACGAGAAAAAGATCACCATGGACGAACTGATCCGGACGCTGGACTCGAACTTCGCCGGGGAAAGGGGAGAAGAGATCCGCCGGATGTGCCTGGCCGCGCCGAAATTCGGCAACGATATTGCGGAAGTGGACGAACTGGCCGCCAGGGTCGGGCAGATGTCCGCCGACTCCGTCACCTCCTGGGATCACAGCCCGTATCCCGCCTTCAAATCGGTACGGGAGGGACTCTCCTGGCATTACGCCGCCGGTCTGGGCGTCGGCGCTTTGCCCAACGGCAGGCTGGCCCTGGAACCGCTGAACGACGCCTCCGCTTCCCCCATGCGCGGGATGGACAAGTGCGGGCCGACCGCCGTGCTCAACTCCGTTCTGCGGGGAGATTTCGGAAAGGGAAGCTACGTGGTCGCCCTGAATCAGAAATTCCCCCGGAGCGTGGTGGCCACGGACGAGGGGATCGAGAGACTGGTGGATTATACCAATGCGTTCCTGGGCGCCGGCGGCACCCATATCCAGTACAACATTGTGGATTCCGAGGAACTGAAGGACGCAAAGGTCCATCCCGAGGACCACCAGGATCTCATCGTCCGCGTGGGCGGTTTCAGCGCATACTTTGTGCAGTTGTCCTCCGGCATCCAGGACGACGTCATCGGCCGGAGCGAGCAAACGCTGTAAGACGGTTTTGCCGCCAAAAAGACCGGCCTGTCCCAGACGATAAACGATCCGTCCTCGTGCGCAGCATGAGGACGGATTTTCTGCAAGGCGGCCATATAGCGCAGGGGAAAGAACGGACTGTTCCCGGACAGTTTTCCTTCAGTCCAGCCAGCCCTCCCGTGCCTTTACGCCGAAACGGGCTTCGATCTGATGCAGATCGTCGACGGTGAGGGTTTGCTTCCAGGGAAGATGGGCGATTTTCAGGTAGACCTCCGCGGCCTTTTCTGCCGTTTCGATCAGACCGAAGGTCTCGTCCAGGCTGCGGCCTGCGCCGTAAATGCCATGCTGCGCCCAGACCACGAGCCGGGCAGTCTTCATCTTTTCCGCCGTGGCTTCGCCGATCTCGTTCGTGCCGCAGACCATCCAGGGGAGGACGTTCACACCATCCGGGAACACCATCATGCACTCCGTTTCCATCTGCCACAGGGTCCGGGTGAAGGCTTTTTCATCCAGATCGTGGATATAGGTCATGGCCAGCAGGTTGTTCGGATGGCAGTGCATGACGATGCGGTTTTCCGGGTCCGCTTCCATGCGCGCGGCGTGGCTCATCATATGGGCCGGGAACTCGCTGGTGAACTTGCCGCCGTCAGTGAAGCCCCAGAGCAGCTCCGCCGTCCGCCCGCCCTCGGCGAGCCGGACGATCCCCAGATTGGCCGCGGGATCATACTGCACGTTCTTGAAGTATTTTCCCGTGCCGGTGACCAGAAAGCATCTGCCGTCCAGCATCGGGGCGGAAAAACCCGTGGGGATCGAACGCAGAACATGATTGAGATCAAGGTATTCCGCAATTTCCGCATCCTCCAGCAGGACAGAGATATTGCCTCCGTTGCGTTCATCCCAGCCATGGTTATACATATTCGTACAGGTGCGTACCAGCTCGATCAGGACAGGCGCGCTCAGAATATCTTTCATTTCTCTCTCCTCCAACGGCTGCATTTCCTATGCCATTTCATTGGAAATGATCCGGCGTCCGCCGTTATTCGCCAGCGGCGGCGTTATTTCCCTCATGCGTGCGAAGACAGTATAACAAACTCCGGTGCGAATGTCTTGTGCTTTTTCTCGTTTTCCGCGTGATTTGAAGAAAACATCGATGCCGGAAGATGATCATGGTTACAAGGAAGGGAACGATCGTCATTTTTCAACATTTTTGCAGAGAGAGGTGTTTCGAAAACCCAGGGTAGTATGGTATACTCCATCATATAGACATGGATCGTTTTCAGGTCCGCATGCAGACCGGATACGGTCAAGTCAAGGAAGACGAGCGAGGTCAGACGCATGGAATCGATTTGGCTCCTGGTGGGGATCACAGCCATTGCCGGAATTGGCGGAACGGGTCTGGGCGGTGCGCTCTCCTGTATGTTCCGCAAGGATTCCGATAAAACCGTAAGCCTTCTGCTTTCCTTCGCAGCGGGCATCATGACCGCAGTCGTATGCTTTGACCTGCTGACGGAAGCCCTGAGCACCAACGGGACGGCTGCCAACGTATGGCTGGTGGTATGCGGAGTGATCGTCGGTTTTGCGGTGATCGCCCTGCTCAACGCGTGGATCGACAAGGAAACCAACCATGAGGTGGCGCATATCGACGCAAATCACCCGCGCACGTCGGACTCCCTGGAGGAGTTGACCCATGCCAACCATCTGCAGGAGCACAGGGAAGGCCGCCAGCCCCGCAACGGACTTTTCCTGGCCGGGTTGGTGATGGCGGCGGCGATCGCCCTGCATAATGTGCCTGAAGGAATGGTGATCGGCGCATCCTTTGCCAGGACGGTGCATCAGATCCTGGCAAACCGGGGCGCGTTGACCATGGCCCTGGTGATCGGCCTGCACAACATCCCGGAGGGCATGGCTGTGGCTGTGCCGCTGATTTCCGGCGGCATGAGCAAATTGCGGGCTGTGGGAGTAACGGCTTTATCCGGCGCGCCAACCGTCCTGGGAGCCGTCCTGGGCTTTCTTATCGGCACCATCAGTCCCACCGCGCTGGTGGTCTCTCTGAGCTTTGCGTCCGGCGCCATGCTGTATGTGGTGTTCGGCGAGCTGCTTCCGGAATCCATCCTGATGTGGAAATCCAAGCTGCCCGC
>CAMZIY010000037.1 GCA_947307365.1 uncultured Clostridia bacterium | reverse complement strand
GGGAAACCGCCTACCTCACCGCCCACAGCGTTCTCCATCTTCTGGGGTATGACCACCTGGACGAGGGAGAGCAGAAACGGCAGATGCGGGAGCGGGAAGAGATCATTATGAGGAAGATGCACCTATGAGCATTGAACGTACGGGAGTATTCACCATCGCCGGACGGCCCAACGTGGGGAAAAGCACCCTGGCTAACACCATCGCCGGGGAGAAGATCGCCATCGTCTCCCATAAGCCCCAGACCACCCGGAACCGGATCTACGCCATCTGCACCCATGGGGACGCCCAGCTGGTCTTCCTGGATACCCCGGGCTACCATAAGCCCAAAAACCGTCTGGACAGCTACATGAGCAAGGTGGTGGAGGAGAGCGTTTCCGGGGATATGGACGCCATCCTCCTGATGGTGGAGCCCATTCCCAATGTGGGACAGCAGGAGGAAGCGCTGATCCGGATGGGACAGGCCTCCGGCGCGCCTCTCATTCTGCTCATCAACAAGTGTGATACCGTAAAGAAGGAAGAACTGCTGGGGGTCATGGACTGCTACGCAAAGGCGGCGGATTTCCGGCAGATCATCCCCATCTCCGCAAAGACCGGGGAAGGAGTGGAGGAGCTCCTGGATATCCTGGCGGACCTGGCCCAGCCGGGACCCCAGCTGTTTCCCGAGGACATGGTCACGGATCAGCCGGACCGGCAGATCGTGGCGGAGATCGTGCGGGAGAAGCTTCTGTACTGTCTGGATAAGGAGATCCCCCACGGCACCGCCGTGGAGGTGGAACGATTCACCCAGCGGGAGGAGGACGGGATCATCGACCTGGACGTGACCATCTACTGCGAAAAGGAGAGCCACAAGCGGATCATCATCGGCAAAAACGGCGCGATGCTGAAAAAGATCGGCCAGATGGCCCGCCGGGACGTGGAACGCTATATGGGGTCGAAAGTCTATCTCCAGAGCTGGGTCAAGGTGAAGGAAAACTGGCGGGACAGCGGCGCCATGCTCCGGAACTTCGGCTACGATGGCTAACCTGGTGCTGAAGGGGCTGGTGCTCCGGGCAGCGGATTATCAGGAGAGCAGCCGGATCCTCACCGTGCTCACGGACAGCCGGGGAAAGATCACCGTTTCCGCCAAGGGAGCGCTCCGGCGCAGCAGCCGGATCGCTGCGGCCAGTCAGCCCTTCGCTTATGCGGAGATGACCCTCTCCGAGAGCCGGGACCGATTCTATCTGAACGAAGCCAGCACCATCAGCCTGTTTCCCGGCGTGACGGCGGACGTGGAAGTCTATGCCCTGGGGGCCTATTTCCTGGAGCTGCTGGACGCCGCCTGTCCCGAAGGGGAGGAAGCCGCCGAAGGGGAGCTCGCCCTGGGGCTGAACGCCCTGTGGCTCCTGTCCGAGGGGAAAAAGTCCCCAGCGTTGGTGAAGACCGCCTTCGAGATCCGCCTCATGTCCCTGCTGGGGTACCGGCCGGAAACGGACTGCTGCGCCGTATGCGGCAGGGAAACGCCGAAGGATCCGATGCTGGATCTCCGGGGCGGTTCCGTGTATTGCCGGGACTGTGCGGCGGGGAACGCTCTCCTGCCCGCACCCCTGCTTCCCGCGTCTCTGGAAGCCCTGCGCTATATCCTGGCCGCGCCGGACAGCCGGGTGTTTGCCTTCTCACTGGGAGAGGAAGCGGGAAAAAGACTGGGCAGCGCGGCGGAGCGCTACGTGCAGGAACAGATGGAACGGCGCTTTTCCACGCTGGACTATTACAAGAAGATCAAAACCTGAGAGAGTAAGCCCATGAAAGAAATGAACAAACTCTATGAGAAATCCCTCCTGACCCTGGAGCTGCCCAGCGTGTTGCGGATGCTCCAGGAGGAGGCGGTATGCTCCGCCGCCAAGGAGGCGGCGCTGGAGCTGCGTCCGTCGGATATCGACACGGAGGTGGCCGATCGGCTGCGGGAGACCACGGACGCCACGCGCATGGTGGCGCTGAAGGGGACCGCGCCCCTTTGCGATATCCGCCCGGTGAGCGGGAGCCTGGCCCGGGCCAGGCTGGGCGGGATGCTGAATACCCGGGAGCTGCTGGATATCGCCGGCGTCCTGCGGGCCGCCCGTCAGCTGAAGGGCTGGGCGGGGGAGGAGGCCGGATGCCTCACCGGGCTGTTCGGCGCCCTGATCCCCAACAAATTCCTGGAGGAAAAGATCACCCTCTCCATCGTGGGGGAGGAGGAGATCGCCGACGCCGCCAGCAGCGAGCTGGCCAGCATCCGGCGGCATATGCGGGCGGCCAGCGCCAAGATCCGGGACGTGCTGAACAAGATCATCACTTCGCCCACCTATGCCAAGGTGCTGCAGGACCCCATCATCACCATGCGGTCGGACCGGTATGTGGTCCCGGTGAAGGCGGAGCACAAGGGCGCGCTGGGGGGACTGGTGCACGACGTGAGCTCCAGCGGTCAGACTCTGTTCGTGGAGCCCATGCAGGTGGTGCAGGCCAACAATGAGATCCGGGAACTGCAGGCCAAGGAGAAAAAGGAGATCGAGCGCATCCTCATGGAGCTCAGCGCCGACGCCGCCAACTTCGAATCGGATATCGTCTGTGATTTCGACTGCATGGCCCGGCTGGACCTGATCTTTGCCAAGGCGCAGCTGAGTTACCGCCTCCGGGGCGAGGAACCCATCCTTTCCCATGACGGCCGTCTGCAGCTGAAAAAGGCCAGGCATCCCCTGCTGAACCAGGGCAGCGCGGTCCCCATCGACATTGCTCTGGGGGGCGATTTCGATACCCTGGTGATCACCGGCCCCAATACCGGCGGCAAGACGGTGAGCCTGAAGACCCTGGGCCTGCTGAGCGTCATGACCGCTTGCGGTCTCCATATCCCGGCGGAAAGCGGCAGCGCCTTGCCTCTGTTCCGGAAGGTTTTGGCGGATATCGGGGATGAGCAGAGTATCGAGCAGTCTCTCTCCACCTTTTCCTCCCATATGCGCAATATCGTGGGGATGCTGGAGGAGGCGGAGGAGGGCACCCTTATGCTCTTCGATGAACTGGGCGCCGGCACGGATCCCAGCGAAGGGGCGGCCCTGGCCATTTCCATCATCGAGTACGCCCGGAAGCAGGGGGCCTGCATCGCCGCCACCACCCACTATGCGGAGCTGAAGGTCTACGCCACCACCGCTCCGGGAGTCATGAACGCCTCCTGCGAATTCGACGTGGAGACCCTCCGTCCCACGTATCGCCTGCTGATGGGCATCCCCGGAAAATCCAACGCCTTCGAGATCTCCCGGCGGCTGGGGCTGCCGGAGGAGATCATCCAGGACGCCGGAGGCAGGATGGACAGCGAGCAGGCGGAATTCGAACAGGTCCTGGCCCTGCTGCAGACAGAGCGGAAAAAGCTGGAGCAGGCCCAGGAGGAGACGGAGAGCCTGAGACTGCAGGCGAGAGCGGATGCGGACAGCGCCGCCCAGCTCCGGGCCAAGGCGGAGGAGGAACGGAACAAAGCGGGCGTCAACGCCAGGAGGGAAGCGGACCGGCTGCTGCGGGAGGCCCGCCGGGTCTCCGAGGAGACCTTTGAGGAACTGAACGAACTGCGGAAGGCGGCGGTGAAGGCGGAGAACGTCCAGCAGGTGAACGAGGCCAAGGTGCAGCTGGTGCGCCGGCTGAACGAGGCGCAGGATCAGCTGGGCACAGGGCAGGAGGAAGAGGAGGACAATACCCCCCTCGCCAGACCGCTGAAACCGGGGGATACGGTGATCCTGAAAAAACTGGGCACACCCGCCACGGTCCTGACCGTCGGCGCAGACGGAGCCCTGACCCTCCAGGCGGGTATCCTCCGGGTGACGGCCAAAACAGAGGAGGTCAAGCTGGCGGAAAGCGCGTCGCCGGATAAAAAGAAGTTCCTGCGGGAAACGGAATCCAAGCTCCGCAACCTCTCCGTCAGTCCGGAGGTGGATCTCCGGGGACTCACCGGCGAGGAAGCGCTGCTGATGCTGGAACGGTATCTGGACAGCGCCAGGATGGCCAAGCTGAACACCGTACGGATCATCCACGGCAAAGGCACCGGCGCGCTGCGGAAAACGGTGCAGGATTACCTGCGCCGCAGCGGGGATGTGCGCAGCTTCCGCATCGGAAGATACGGCGAAGGGGAAGATGGGGTCACAATCGCCGAAATAAAGGTCTGAAATCCGCTGATTTTCGGCAGGACAGCCGATGAGAAAAGCGGCGTTTGGACTTGACTGACCCCTTTTTTTTTGGTAAAGTATCAAACCATAAAGGACTAATAATTCAGAAAAGAAGGTCGTGTAGCCAGTGTACATCAGGACTGTAACCGTCAACAATCAGGTCGGTCTTCATGCCCGGCCGGCGACATTTTTCATCCAGAAGGCCAATGAGTTCAAAAGCAGCATCTGGATCGAAAAGGATGAGCGGCGGATCAATGCAAAGAGCCTGCTTGGCGTTCTCTCCCTGGGCATCATCAAGGGCATGACCATGGATATTGCCGCGGATGGTCCGGATGAGCAGGAAGCCGTCGAGGCGTTGGAGCAGCTCATCAACACCAATTTCAGCGATTACGAAAGCTGAGCGGAGCAAAGAAAAAAGGATCTCCCCCGGAGCGGCGTCTGCCGCCCCGGGGGAGCGTATTTCTGCGCGTTATTCGATGGGCTTCGCGGGACCTTTCTGCCCCCACAGGGGACCGGTGGCGAGACCCCACTTCTTGAACATTTCCTCGTAGAAGGGGGGACGGGGGAAATTCATGCTCATTTCCATCCGCAGCTTCTGGAAGCCCATGCCGATCTTGTCGAAGCGCTGCAGGCTTTCCACCAACTCCTCCAGCCGCTCGCTCCGCAGGGTGAACATCACTTCGTTTTCATCCGTCAGGCCCCGCTCGTATTCTCCGGGATCCGGGAAGGTGATGTTGAAATCCTTGCCGTTGAGTACGGGGATGCTGGAATGCACGCAGGAGTCCACCGGGTCCAGGGTCAGGTCAAGCATATCCCCGGTGATGTACTTGGTGGCCATCATCAGGCTGCGGATCTGGGCGGGGGTGCAGTAGATGCACACGATATCCGGCACGAAGGTGCAGCTCCGCAGAGGGGCGATGGAGAAGCCGATGGGCGCCTTGCCCTTCAGGAAGGGGTATTCTTCCCGCAGGAATTTGACTCCCCGCTGGGGATCCTTCATGAAGAACTTCGTGCCCATGTAGACGTAATCCTCGTCCTCCATGGGGCACATCTTATAGGAGACCAGGGGCCATACGCACCAATGGTCGTCCTTCAGCATGGTGTAAGCCTTCCGGTTCCGGCGCACCAGGGCAAAGGCCTGGCACATGGCCAGCCGGTTCCCCTCGTCCCGCACGGGACGGATGGTCCCCTCGGGGATCTCGTCCTCGGAATACAGCAGCTTCAGCGCGATGGGGGAATAGCGCAGCAGCAGCCGCTGCTCCAGTTCGTTGCCGTAAGCATTGGCGTTTTCTACAGTCATGGCTTCAGTCCGTCCTTTCCCATTATCCGTCCGCTCGATGCGGAGGGTGATATGCTCGTTTTCTCCGGCCGAATCCCGCAGCATACGGAGCAGACGACCGGCATAATCCTGTCCGAGCCCCCGCTCCAGCTCCTCCGGATGCAGGATGGTCAGCCGGATGTCCTCCCCGCTGGCGGTGAGCAGATCGTGCAGAGCGTCCAGGTTATGCCCGCATTCTTCGGGAAACCCGCAGTTCAGAGCCAGCGCGGCACAGGTCTTTTTCCGGTCCGTGCAGCGAGCTCCGTCCAGGATCACTTCCTTCATTCCTTATTCCTCCCCGTACAGCAGCTCGAAGCTTTCATAGTGGTCGTCCGTGTAATAGATGAGACCGTCGTTGGAAAAGATGATCCGTTTCGCTCCCCGGGATTTGGCGCCCAGGGTGTCGATGTCGCATTCCGTGTATTTCCGGCCCTTCTTCTCCGGCAGCAGGCCTTCATAGTTGCCGAAGTAGTCCCCTCCGATGCACTTGCCCGGGGCGTAGGGCTCCAGAGAGCCGCCTCCCCAGCCCAGTTTCTGGGCTTCCTTCTTGGTGATGAAGTTGTCCGGCAGATGCCCGTATAGATGGATATACAGGGCTACGTCCTCCTTGGTGGTGTAGCTGCCGTCCTCCGCCAGCTGGGGCGTGGGCTCGGGCGTAGGTTCAGCCGTAGGCGCGGGCGTAGGTTCCGGCGTGGGCTTGGGGGAAGGCGTTTCTGCGGGCTTTTGGGTGGGGGCAGGCGTTTCCTCCGGTCCGGCGGTCTCCAGGACCAGGCCTTCCGATTCAGGCGTCTCGGTAAGTACCTCCTCCAGCACGTCGTTTGCCAGGTTCAGCACGTCCTGGGAGTTTACGACGCCGCAGCCGCCCAGGAGCCCCAGAAGCAGGACGGCGATCAGCAGAAAGGGGATCAAGCGTTTCAAGGGAACGGCCCTCCTTGATTTACAAAGCGTATTGCACCGATGGGTACGCCGTTAGGATACACCAAATCCGCGCCGGCGTAAAGTCCCACAGCATGATATGGGCTGTCTGGGACTTGATAATGCTGAAAAAGTCGGATATAATGCAAAGGATCCGGATGCCTCCCGGCAGAAGGGATCCAGTTCAGCACAGAAGAAGGAGCAGCGTATGAAAAGACTGGCAGTGAAAAAAGGCGTGGAATGCATGGCGTGTCTCCAGTGTGTCCGGGCCTGTTCCGAAGCGTTTTACAAGGAATTCCATCAGGATAAAGCCTGCATCCGAATCGTGGAGAAAAACGGCGAAGTGAAGCCCATAACCTGCGTTCAGTGCGGCAAATGCGCCAAGGTCTGCGAAGCCGGCGCCATCACCCAGAACCCCAAGGGCGTGTACATGATCAACAAGAAGCTCTGCACCGGCTGCGGAAAATGCAAGGAGGTCTGTCCCTTCGGCGTGCTGGTGAAGGTCCCCGAGTCGGAGACCTCCTCCAAGTGCATCGCCTGCGGCATCTGCGTCAAGGCCTGCCCCATGGAAGTGCTGGAGATCGTGGAAAAATAAACGGATCCGAAAAGATTGCCCCGAAGGCATCAGCCTTCGGGGCTTTGTTTATCTTTCGGTTCAGGAGAGGATATCCCGGATGAGGTAGGCCATGTCCTTGCTCATCTCGCCGTGATGGTCGGAGATGTACAGGGCGTCGTCGCACTGGGTGACGTGCATACCGAAGATGACCTCTGCAAACCAGCGCACCGCCACGAACAGGACCCCGTCCTTCAGGATGGCGGGGACGAACATGGAGCGCAGAAAGCCGTCCCACAGGGTGGCGATGCTGGACTCCGCGATCTCGCAGTCCCCCTCGGGGCAGTGGAGGACGGCGCTGCGCCGGTCGGGCGCATAGTCCACGGGGATGTCAAAGTACTGGGTCAGGAAGCTCACGGGAACATACAGCTCCCGCTTGTATTCCTGCAGGCTTCGGGTGGCGAAGTCAAAGTTGGACAGAGGTTCGATAAAGGCGGGAGCCTCCAGCTTCACCCGGGAGTTGTTGATATAGGCGTAGCCGCAGCCATCGCAGAGGGCGGCGGCGTCCACGTCGCCCCGGGCGGAATAATCCGTATCCAGACAGGTGATGCTGCCGTCCGGATTCCGGCGGGTGCCCTTGAACAGGGTGTTCCAGGCCCAGTAGGCGTCGTCCAGGGTCTGGCCGTGCGCCCGGTGCTTCACGTCCCGATACACCACATTGGCTTTTTTGCCCGTATAGAAGGCAAAGTTGTTCACATCCAGAATGGAGAGACGGGGAAGGGTGTCGCACTCGTTCACCTTCAGCCAGAACTTGCGGTTGATATAGTTGACGTCCTGCCGGGTGGTGTTTTCCTTCCCGGCCACGGGGCCCACCACGATGGCGTCCAGCTCGCCCCGGGACTGGTACACCGGCACCGGGCACTTGAAGCCTTTGATATTATCATCCTCGTCAAAGAGCGCCACCTGGGGAGAGGGGCCGGCGGTGCTGTCGATGCCCGCCAGCAGATCGCCGCAGACCCGGGCGAACATCATGGTCATGATGTCCCCCATGGACATGCCCTGAACGTAGACGCGTCCTTCGTCGATATTGTATTTCGCTTTCATCTCCCCGATCAGGGCCTTCAGGAACTGGATATGGTGGGCGGTCTCCGAAGCGCGGCCGTCCGGGTTCTCAGTGAAAACGTCCAGCATGCTGGGGCGTTCTCCGGGTTTCTGCTCCGCATCGTCCGCAGTGAGCCAGCTCCGGCGGGTGCCCCCCGCGTTGGGGAACACGGCGACAGCCCCCTCCTGTTCCGCGATGTAGCACCAGGAGGTCTCGTCGAACTGCATCTGCGCCTGGGCGCCGCCGCCATGGCAGGAGATGATGAGGGGCGGCCGGCTCTCCGGGTCGAGGTCCGCGGGCACGTACTCCAGCCAGCTGTCCTCCTTGCCGTCCGCCAGGACCTTGGAGCACAGCACCGGGGGATGGGGAGGAATATGCGTGTTGGAGTTGGTGTTGTTGCGGATGCTGCCCTCGGGGGCGTTTCCGCCGAACATGTCTCCCTTGAAGGGGGTGCCGGGATTCAGCCTGAACTTGCTCATATGGAGTCTCCTTTCCCGCCTCCCGGGCCCTTCCCGGGAGGCCTCTATGCAAATTTCCTTTTTGAAGACGGAAAAAAGCGCCCGGACCGGAAGACCGGCACGGGCGAAAAGCGTTTCAGTCCAGCAGCATATTGGCGATGCGGCCGTAATACTCCTCGGCATTCTTATGAAAGTTCTTTTCCATGGTTTCGGCCTGCTGCTCGCTTCCCGCCAGCAGGTCGATGCTCAGGATGGGACCCAGCCCGTCCGACAAGGCAAGATGCACCGTAGCGCTGCCGTCGGAGCGCATCTCATGGCTGACCTGCACCATGGCGTTGCGCTGCAGCACCCGGGCCATGCGCTCCGCTGCGCTCCCGGCCCGGAGGCGGACGGTATAAGGGATGCGGGTCTCAAATTCCGCCAGGTTGCGGATGCCCTTGCTGGTGATGATATACCGGTCCTCGTCCAGCTCCATCACGTGCTCGCTCTTCACCAGAGAGGAGAGAGCGTCGATAAAATCAAAATAGTTGACGGAGCTTTCCGTCAGGACCAGGTCCGACAAAGCCAGAATGGTCACGGGGCGGGTGAGCCGGCTCAGCACGAAAAGGACCAGGAGCTTGATATCCAGCTTTTCCCGGATGAAGCCTACATTATCCATGAATACACCTCACAGAAGCAGGACCGTTGACTCTTTATGATCTGATTATAACACAGAAACGCCGCGGTGAAAAGAATCCGGTGCACAAAAATGCACGGCAATCATAGATTGTACTGAAACCAACCAGGATCAGGAGGTAGTTTCATGGCGGATAGAGTGACGCCGGGGCCCCTGGACGGCTCCGAAAGCGTGCGTGAAGCCGTATGCGTGCATACACGGAAGATCTTTGATTCCTGCCGGGACAAGGATTGCATGGAGGATCTGCGCCTTTACCCCGAAGCGGGCTCCCAGGCGGCCATCGCCAACGCCATCGGCGTGCGGGCTAGGTCTGCGGAGCTGCTGTACGCCGGAGTGAACGTGGAGGAGGTGGCCTTCAACCGGGGATACTACACGGTCGACGTGCGCTTCTTTTACCGGATCAAGGGGGAGGCCTATACCCTGGGCAGCGGAACGGAGAGCATCAGCGGCCTGTGCGTCTTTGACAAGCGGGTGCTGCTTTTCGGCAGCGAGGGGAGCGCAAAAGTCTTCACCTCCCGGACGGCGCCGGCCCTGGAACGGACGGATCTCCCCACGGCGGTGGTGGAGGCGGTGGATCCCATCGTGCTGAATATCCGGACGGTGGATCTCATGGAGGACCTGAGTCCCGGCGAGCAGGAGCTGGGGGAGATCCCGGCCTTCATCTCCGCGGCCTTTCCGGAGGGCATCGCCCTGGATCGGTCCCCCAGGCGGGTCTACGTCACCCTGGGACAGTTCAGCATCATCCGGCTGGAGCGGGATACCCAGCTCCTGATGCCGGCGTACGATTACTGCATGCCGGAGAAGGCATGCACCGCCGGAACGGATGATGATCCCTGCGCCCTGTTCCGGCGGATCAGTTTTCCGGTGGATGAGTTTTTCCCGCCGGATACGGTGGAGAGCTGCGAGAGCTACCGGGAGGCGGCGGCTCTGGGGACCCAGTAAGGCGGAAGGGGCTGACGCGTCTCCCCTTGGGAGGTTCGGCGTCAGCCCGATCCCTTTCCGGTCCCGGAGATCCGAGGCCTGATCATTGATTTTCCCCGGCTTTGCCGAGATAGCGCCGGATCGTTTCCCTCATTTTTTCGCTGTGGATCACCCGACCCGCCTCCTCCATGTCCACGGTGCGGCCGGAGAGGATCCCCTGGATGAGCGCCTCGGCGTACATGACCTCCCGCGCCCGGGGATCTTTCAGGTAGGCCAGCAGATCGATGTTCATCTTTTCGTTGATCCCCTCCACCATCCCGGTGAAATAGGTGCTGTCCTCGCCAAGCAGTTCCCCGATCTCCTCCATGCAGCGGAACCCTCTGACCACGTCTTCGGCCCGCATGGGCCGCCGTTCTCCTGCAGCCAGGGCTCCGCCCCGCAGCAGGAGGTCCGCCGTGGTGCCCAGAGCGTCGCAAAGGTCCGGCAGGATCGCCGTGTCCGGCAGCGCGTCGCCGTTTTCCCATTTTGAGATCGCCTGGAAGGAGAGATTCAGTTTTTCCGCCAGCTCCCTCTGCGTCATTCCGGCAGCCTTCCGCAGATGCCGGAGATATCGTCCGATCTTCAATGCATCCAATTTCTTTTCCTCGTTTCAGTGTATTTGCGGTCCGCAGGATCATCATACGCCGGAAACGCGGATTCGTAAATAACGAGAAATTAGAAAAATATCTACTTTCGGTTGAATCGCAGCGGGGCAATCCCGGGAAGGAACGGTCCGGATCATTGACAATCCGGCGGGGACATGGTATATTCCCAAATTATTGGATACTTATGCAGGCGTGTTTGCCTGCCGGAATCACAAAGGGGAAAGAAAATATGAAAACGATCACAGCCAAGTTCGGCGGCAGCAGCCTGGCCAGCGCCGCCCAGTTCCGCAAGGTGGGGGCGATCCTGGCCGCCGACCCCGCCCGCCGCTTTGTGGTGGCCTCCGCTCCCGGCAAGCGGGACAGCGGAGATACCAAGGTGACAGACCTGCTCTATCGCTGCTATGATCTGGCCGCGGCGGGGGACGATTTTGAGCCGGTCCTGGACCAGATCCGGGAGCGCTTTGCCGCCATTGCCCGGGAGCTGAAGGTGGATTTCGACGCGGACGCCGAGCTGATCCCCATTCGGGAGCATCTCCGTACCGCACCGCAGCGGGACTATATGGCCAGTCGGGGAGAGTATCTGAACTCCCGGCTTCTGGCTGCCTGGCTGGACTGGCCTTTTGTGGACGCTGCTTCCTGCGTCCGCTTCGCTCCCGACGGCAGCTTCGACGGCGATACCACCCAGAAACTGCTTTCCGAGGCCCTGTCCGGTCTGGAACGGGCGGTGGTCCCCGGCTTTTACGGGGCGGACGAGACCGGGCGGGTGATCACCTTCTCCCGGGGCGGGTCCGACGTAAGCGGTTCTCTGGTGGCCCGGGCCGCCGCAGCGGATCTGTATGAGAACTGGACGGACGTCTCCGGCGTTCTGTTCACCGACCCCCGGATCGTCAAGGAGCCCAAGCCCATTGCCTATATCACCTATCGGGAGCTGCGGGAGCTGAGCTATATGGGCGCTTCCGTCCTCCATGAGGACGCGGTGTTCCCGGTGCGGAAGGCAAATATCCCCATCAATATCCGCAATACCAACCGCCCTGAGGATCCGGGAACGATGATCGTACCGGTCCTGCCCAGTGGGATCAGTCCCGCGCCGGTCACCGGCGTTGCCGGACGGAAGGGCTTCGACGCCATTCTGGTGGAAAAAAGCATGATGAACGCGGAGGTGGGCTTCGGGGCGAAGCTGCTGGATATCTTTGCCGATCTGGGCGTTCCCTTCGAGCATTGCCCGACAGGCATCGACACCATGTCTGTGGTGGTTTCGGACAGCCTTTTCGCACCCCATAAGGAAGCTATCCTGCGGGAGGTGGAGGTCCGGCTGAAGCCCGATGCGGTGAAGCTGGAGGAGGACCTGGCCCTCATCGCCATCGTGGGCTGCGGCATGGTGGCGAACAAGGGCATCGCCGCCCGCATCCTGGGGGCCGTCACCGCCGCGGGGGTCAATATCCGCATGATCGACCAGGGTTCCAGCGAGCTGAACATCATCCTAGGCATCGACGCGATGGATTATGAGACCGCCGTCCGGGGCATCTACGCGGAGTTCTACGGAAAATAACGTCAGCATACAGCAGGGGACAGGCCGTTCGGCCTGCCCCCTGTTTTTCGTTAGGATCAAAGCTTGATCTTTTTCCACTTGCCCTGGTTGTACCGGCCCATGATGATGAAGCTGCGGCAGATCTGATCCGCGCAGACGGCGATCCAGGCGCCGGTGAGTCCCAGGTGAAGGGTATCCACCATGAGCCAGGCCACGGAGGTCCGGATACCCACGATGGTGATGAGCATGACCATGGCGGTGAAGCGCGTGTCTCCCGCGCCCCGGAGGGAGCCGCCCAGGATGAACTGGTTGGCCTGGAAGGGCTGGAGGAGGGCTACCATCAGCATGACGTAAGCGCCCATACGGAGGATCTCCGCGTCCTTGTTATAGAGGCCCACCAGGAACCGGCGGAAGACCACAAAGAGCAAGGCGATGAACAGGGAGGCCACCAGGCCCATGTTCCGGCACCGGCGGCTGTAATGCTCCGCCATATCCGGCCGCTTTTTGCCCAGGCTCTGCCCCACCAGGGCGGTGGAAGAAACGGCGAAGCCCTGGCCGATCATAAAGGACATGCTCTGGATATTCATGCAGATATTGTGGGTGGCGAATTCCAGATTGCCCAGGGAAGCCACGGTGCGGGTGTACATGATGACGCCGAAGCGCATGATGAACTGTTCGACGAGGCTGGGAACGCCAACTTTCACGATGCCTCGGATGATATCCTTATCGAAGTGCAGGAAGTGCTTCAAAACCAGTTTGCAGTAAAAGCGGCCGCTGAACACGCAGTACAGGGCGATGATCAGGGCGACGCACTGCCCGATGCCCGTAGCCAGGGAAGCGCCCGCCACCCCCAGCTTCGGGAAACCCAGTTTGCCGTTGATGAGCAGCCAGTTGAAGCAGATGTTCACCAGATTGGCCGCGGTATTGTAGAACAGGCTGGGTTTGGCTTCGCCGGTGCCCTTCATGCAGGCGGTGATTCCGGCTGTCCAGGCCAGTACCGGGAAGAAGCAGAACTGGATGCGCAGGTAGATGACGCCTTCTCTCACCACATCGTCGTCCAATCCGCCGTTGGCCATAAACCGGATCAGGGGTTCGGACAGGGTGAAGCCTACGATGGTGCTGAAGATGGCGATGAAGGTGATGAACACCATATTCTGCCGCAGAATGGCATTGGCCCGCTCCTGATCCTGCATGCCTCTGGCCCGGGAAATCACGGCAGTAGCGCCGGTGTTCAGGGCCATGATCAGGTTCATGAACAGGAACCGGGGCTGGCTTGCCAGGCTGACGGCGCTTATGGCGTGTGGACCCAGGCCGCCAACCATCATGGTATCCACCATGGATACCAGGCTGGTGAGGAACAGCTCACAGAGGGAGGGCCAGGCGATCTGGGTGATATCCCGATACAGCTCCCGGGAGGTGATGGTGTCCGGCAGGGCCTTTCGTTCCTTCCGGGATTTTCGGTATTCCTCCTCCAACGTTTCTTCCGTGCCCCATTCCAGTTTATCCAGGGTGATGGGTTTGTTGACTCTTCTCGACGTTCTTTCCTGCTTCTCTTGCTCCATACGCTGCGTTCATCTCTTTTCTGTTCTTCATTCTATTAAAGAAAATTATACCATGGTATGTATATGAATGCAACGCCGGGCCGCCCACATCGGGCGGCCCGGCGAAAACCATCGTCTTACTTTTTGTAGCTGTCCTTCAGAGCAACGCTCCGGTTAAATACCGGATGTCCGGGACGGCTGTCCGGATCCGTGCAGAAATAGCCGGTGCGAAGGAACTGATACCCGGGAGAGGACCGGCCCTTTTCCGGGGCGGGGGAGTCCGCCAGGCAGGCCTCAAGCTTGCAGTCCCGCAGGATCATCAGGCTGCCGGGATTCAGGCATTCCATGAAGTCCTTTCCCGGACCGTCCGGATCGGGATCGTTGAAGAGGTAGTCGTAGAGCCGCACCTCACCGTTCACGGCGGTGCCGCAGTCCACCCAATGGATGGTTCCCCGGATCTTTCGGCCGTCCGCAGGGTCGCCGCCCCGGGATTCCGGGTCGTATTCGCAGAGGACCTCCACCACATGTCCATCCCGGTCCTTTACGCAGCCGGTGCAGCGAACCACATAGGCTCCCTTCAGCCGGACCTCGTTCCCGGGGTAGAGGCGGTTGAACTTCTTCGGCGGTTCCTCTTCAAAGTCCTCCCGCTCCACCCAGAGGCGGCGGGAGAAGGTGACCTTGCGGGAGCCGGTTTCCGGACGTACGGGATTGTTCTCAATGCTGACTTCCTCGGTCTGTCCCTCAGGATAGTTGGTCACCGTAAGCAGGACCGGGTGGAGGACAGCCATCACCCGGGGAGCGGACTGGTTCAGATCCTCCCGCAGACAGCTCTCCAGGAAAGCCCAGTCCACAGTGGAGTCTACCTTTGCGACGCCGATGCGCTCGCAGAAATTCCGGATGCTGGCAGCGGTGTAGCCCCGGCGGCGCAGGCCGCAGAGGGTGGGCATCCGGGGATCGTCCCAGCCGGCAACCACGCCGTCTTCCACCAGCTTGCGCAGCTTGCGCTTGCTCATGACGGTGTAGTTGATGCCCAGACGGGCGAACTCGATCTGCCGCGGCTTGAGGCCGGGAATGCCCGCGTGCTCCACCACCCAGTCGTACAGGGGGCGGTGCTCCTCATACTCCAGAGAGCAGAGAGAATGGGTGATGCCCTCAATGGCGTCCTGGATGGGGTGGGCAAAGTCATACATGGGATAGATGCACCATTTGTTCCCCTGCCGGTGGTGCTCCACGTAGCGGATCCGGTAGAGCACGGGATCCCGCATATTGAAGTTGCCGCTGCTTAGGTCGATCTTCGCCCGGAGGGTCATGCTTCCCTCGGCAAATTCCCCGTTTTTCATCCGCTGGAACAGATCCAGCGATTCCTCCACGGGCCGGTCGCGGTAGGGGGAGACGGCGGGCACGCCGATATCCCCCCGGTTCTGCTTGAATTCCTCCGGAGAGAGTTCGCACACATAGGCCAGGCCCTGCTTGATGAGATTCACCGCGCATTCGTAGGTCTGGGGGAAATAATCCGAGCCGTAATAGAACCGGTCGCCCCAGTCATAGCCCAGCCAGTGGATATCCTCCTGGATGGCCTCTACGTACTCCGTATCCTCCTTGGCGGGGTTGGTGTCGTCCATCCGCAGATTGGTGATGCCCCCGAAACGCTCCGCGGAGCCGAAGTCGATGCACAGGGCCTTCGCGTGGCCGATGTGCAGATATCCGTTGGGCTCGGGCGGGAAACGGGTATGGATCTGCACGCCGTCGCACCGGGCGCCGGGCGCCATATCCTCCTCGATGAACTGTTCGATGAAATTCTTGCTTTCCGCTTTATCCATAGCGAGACCCCCGATAAAAAACCGGCATGGCCTCAGCCATGCCGCAGAGTGACGGTTTTCGGTCAGGCGCGATGCGGCAGACGCTGCCTGCGTCCGCCCTGCTGTCGATCCATCCACAGCGCCATCGTTCCTACCTCCGATTCAAAGTAAAGGAATACTATCATATGGCATATTCATCTGTCAATGCATAAACTGCCCGATATGCAAATTCTTCTTGACAACAGCGCTTTCCGGGGGTATACTCCCGATAATCTCATAAAGGCTGTGACGGGGACCAGTACGCGCAGAGCACCGGTGCAGAGAGAAGGCGGATGCTGCGAGCCTTTCCGGAATCACGCGGAAGTCACCCCTGAGCTTCGGTCTGAAAGCGGCATGGCCGCCGTAGGCGCCGACGGGTGCTCCCGTGATCGGGCGAAGCCGTGAAAGCGGCGAAGTGAGAAATCCGGGTGGTACCGCGGAATTTTTCCGCCCCGGGAATGCAAAAGCGCATTCCCGGGGCGTTTTTTCTTGCAGAGGAGATGCGAACATGAAAGACCTGCCGAAAACCTATGATCCCAAAGCCGTGGAGACTTCCATTTACCAGATGTGGCTGGACGGAGGCTATTTCTCCACCAGGCGCGACCCCGAAAAGAAACCCTTCACCATCGTCATGCCCCCTCCCAACGTCACCGGTCAGCTCCACATGGGCCATGCCATGGACTGCACCCTCCAGGATATCCTCATCCGCTTCAAGCGGATGCAGGGTTATGCAGCCCTGTGGGTCCCCGGGGTGGATCACGCGGGCATCGCCACCCAGATCAAGGTGGAGGAGGAACTGCGGAAGGAAGGCCTGAGCCGCTATGACCTGGGCCGGGAGAAGTTCCTGGAGAAGGTCTGGGACTGGAAGCATAAATACGGGGACCGGATCGTGCAGCAGCAGAAGGTGCTGGGCTCTTCCTGCGACTGGGAGCGCGAACGCTTCACCATGGACGAGGGCTGCAGCCGGGCTGTGCGGGAGGTCTTCGTGCGCCTGTTTGAAAAGGGCCTCATCTACCGGGGCAGCCGCATCATCAACTGGTGCCCCCACTGCGTCACCGCCCTGTCCGACGCGGAGGTGGAGTATCAGGAGAAGCCCGGTCACCTGTGGCATATCCGCTACCCCCTGACGGACGGCAGCGGCTGGGTGATCGTGGCCACCACCCGCCCCGAGACCATGCTGGGGGATACGGGCGTGGCCGTGAACCCCAACGACGAACGGTATAAGGACATGGTGGGGAAGACCTGCCGTCTGCCCCTGGTGGACCGGGAG
>CAMZIY010000036.1 GCA_947307365.1 uncultured Clostridia bacterium | reverse complement strand
ACTCCTGAAGCAGGTAGTTGATGATCTCCTCGCTCTGCTTCTCGCTGCCGATGGCCGGGGAGACCTCCGTTTCGATGTTGGCCAGGATCATATGGATGGAGGGGGCGCTGGCCTTCAGCCGGACGCTGTACCGCCCGCCCCGGCGGACGATCTCCGGTTCCGCCAGCTTCAGCTCCTCCACCCGGGGACAGACGATGCCGTAGCCGGTCTCATAGACGCTGTGGAGGGCGTCCCGCACCCGGTCATACTCCTGCTTCATCTGAGCCATATCCGTCAGCAGACGCAGCAGGTCCCCGTCGTCTGCCACCGGGATGCCGGAGCGCTCGCTGAGGGTCTCATAAAACAGCTCCCTGGGCAGCGCCGCTTCCGCCAGAACGACTCCCTTGCCGGCCCGGATCTCCCGAAGGGCGGCGGAGCTCACCGCGTCGCTCGTACCGAGCCGCTGCACCGCCGCCTCCGCGTGCCGGAGACGGGTCATCCCCTCGCAGGCTTTCCGCAGGGCAGCGCAGATCCGGGTGGGCACGGGATGATCCGGAGGCAGGGCGGTGACCCAGGCAGGGAGGCAGATCCCCAGCTCCGTGATGGGGAATTCCAGAAGCAGGCTGCGGATGATGCTCCGTACTTCCTCTTCCCCCAGGGTGAGACAGCTGACGGGCAGGCAGGCCACGTCGTATTTCTTCCCCAGGTCGGCGGCCAGGCCCAGAGTTTCGGGGGAGTCCGGCCTGGCGGAATTCAGCACCACCACGAAGGGCTTGCCGATGGCCTTCAGCTCCGCCACCACCCGTTCCTCCGCAGGGACGAAGCTGGAGCGGGGGATATCACCGATGGTCCCGTCCGTAGTGACCACCACCCCGACGGTGGAGTGCTCCGCGATCACCCGGCGGGTACCCAGCTCCGCCGCCTCCACCATGGGGATCTCATGGTCGAACCAGGGAGTGGTGACCATGCGGGGATTGCCGTCCTCTTCCGCTCCTGCGGCCCCCTCCACCAGATAGCCCACACAGTCGATGAGGCGGGCGGAGAACACTGCTCCCCCCGCGTCCACCCGGACCGCGTCCTCCGGGACGAATTTGGGCTCCGCGGTCATGACGGTGCGGCCCGAACCGCTCTGGGGCAGCTCATCCCTGGCCCGTTCCCGCATGTATACGTCCTCGATCCCCGGAAGGACCAGCGTTTCCATGAAGCGTTTGATAAAGGTGGATTTGCCCGTACGCACAGGGCCCACCACCCCGATATAGATGTTGCCGCCCGTTCGGGTGGCGATGTCCTGATAGATGGTTTGATTGTCCAAAGCCGATCCCTCCGTTTCCTACTTGCTGCAGTGTATGCCCCCGGAGGCGCGGAATAGAACGGCATGTTCTCCGCACCCGGGCCATAAGCTCTGCATAGAATGATGCAGAGAGGCGGCGTGAGCCGCCGGGGGAGGTGCGGAGATGAAACAGGCGCCGGAGAACGGGGCGGGAAGCCTTCTGACGGAGGAGCGGGCCCGGTCCCTGCAGGCCAATGCGGGAAATCTTCAGAAGCTGGCGGAATCCGCCGACGGGAAAAAGGTCCGGAAGCTGCTGGGGGATGAAAAGAAGGCGGCAAAGGCATTGGAAACCGGGGATGCGGCGGAACTGAAGCAGATCATGGAGCGGGTGCTGAGCACCGAAGAGGGCAGACGGCTTGCCGGTCAGCTGAAGGACCTGCTGGGCTGAGAGGGAAGCCGCTTGGACGGATGGGAGGAAAAACTGGGGGCCCTGTTCTCATCTCCGGAAAGCATGGCCCAGTTGAAGCAGCTGGCGGATACCCTGGCGGGGACGCTGGGCGGCGGAGGCGGAGACCGGAGTTCCGAGCCGGAACGGGGAACAGAAATGCCGGAGGGCATGGATCCCAAGCTCATGCAGCTCATCACCGGGGTGCTTCGGGAATTCCAGGCCCCCAGCCGGACGGGGGAACTGGTGGCGGCCCTCCGCCCCTGGCTGGACGAGGAGCGGGGAAAACGGCTGGATAAAGCCCTGCGCATCGCCAGGCTGACCCGGGCGGCCAGGACGGCGATCCCGGAGCTGGGGATGAGACGATGATCGGAGAAGGGGAGCGGGATGTACAACCGGTATCTGCAGACACGGCAGGACGTCGGGGAGGATCGGGGCGGGCGGTCGGAGCACCGGCCGGTCCGAAGGCCGGAAAACAGAGAAAGCCCGGCGGGGTCGGCCGCCGGGCTGAAAGGCATATTGAACGGACTTCTGGGGAACCGGGTGGATACGGGGGACCTGCTCCTGTACCTGGTGCTCCTGCTCCTGTATCTGGAGAAGGAGGACGAGGAACTGCTGATCACTCTGGCCGCCCTGGTGGTGCTGAGCTTCGGCGATCAGGAGGACAGCAGAAAGAGCTGATCGGATGGAGCGGAAAGATCCGCTTCGCCTGCGGTCATCCGGTAGATGAGGGTGTCCCCGTCCCATTGTTCCGCTCCCACCAGCAGGCCTGTATCCAGGGAGACATAATAGATATCCAGGTAATTGAAATCCGGATCCACCGCCGCCACCAGGATCCGCCATTTTCCGTCCTCCGTGCAGGCGCAGCCTGCATCCCGGATGGAGGCCGGATCCAGTGAGAGAATATCCTCATAGGTGGGGATGCGCTGGAGACTGTCCCCCAGACGGGCGTCCGCTTTGTTGTAGGTGTACCGACGCTCCATATCGCTGCCGTACCAGAGGGTGAGAACGTTCCCGTTCAGCAGGTAGTTGATCTCCCGTTCCGCGCCGACGATGTTCAGCCGGACGGCGCCGCTCCTGACCCATACCCGGATCTCGGCGGTTCGGCCGCCCCCGTCCCAGAACTGGAACACCTGCAGGGTGCGGGAGTAGCTGTCCGGCCGGTTCAGGGTGGAGATCACGGCCTGCACCGTTTCGGGATTTACGTCCACTTGCGTCAGCTCCCTGGGTACGGCCGCACCGGTATGCTCCGGCAACCGGTCCTGGATCTCCGGCAGATGGACCTCCGCCGTTTTCTTCGCCGACAGAGGGGAGGCGAGAAACAGCAGGATCCCCGCCAGCAGGACCAGCGTGGCGATCACGGCGATAGCCAGGGAACTCAAGCGCTTCATGGTTCTTCCTTTTCCTCCCGGTTTTCCGGCGGGGCTTCTTCATGGCCCTTCAGCGTGATGCGGATGGCAGGATCGGGGTTGTCCTTTGCCTTGGGCGCTTCCGGCTCAGGCCGGTGCCCGCTGTGAAGGACGAAGCCCGCCAGCAGACCCGTGGCCAGGAAGGCCAGGACCAGGAGCAGGGCCTTCATCCCGCCGCTGGTGGCCAGCACCACGGCGGACAGACCGAACACGGCGCTGACGCAGTAGAGGATGGCGACAGCCTGCTTTTGGTTCAGGCCCATGTCGATGAGCCGGTGATGGACGTGCCCCCGGTCCGGATGCATGGGGCTCTGCCCGTGGGCGAGCCGCCGGATGATGGCGAAGCTCGTATCGAACAGGGGCAGGGCCAGGAGCAGGAAGGGGAGCAGGAAGGAGATGATGGCGTACGTCTTGAACAGGCCGATCACCGACATGGTGGCCAGCACGTAACCCAGGAGCAGTGCGCCCGTATCTCCGGCGAAGATCTTTGCCGGGTTCATGTTATAAGGCATGAAGCCCACGCAGGCCCCCACCAGGGCGGCCATGATGATGGCGACGTTCCCTTCGCTCACCAGCAGGGCGATCACCAGCATGGCCAGGGAATCGATGGCGCTGACCCCCACGGCCAGCCCGTCCAGCCCGTCGATGAGGTTCACGGAGTTGGTCACCAGCACGATCCACAGGACGGTGATGGGGATGCTCAGATCCCGGAGGATCAGCCATTCCGTCCCCATAAAGGGGATGGGGTTGGAGAAGACCTCGATGCGGATGCCGGAGAACACGGCCACCAGGGCGGCGGCGATCTGGAGGATGAGCTTCAGCCACCACTTCAGGGGGACGATATCATCGATGACTCCGGTTATGACAACCAGAACGCAGCCCAGGAGCATGCCCCGGACCTGGGGATCCACCTTGCTGAACAGCAGGGTGCTGACCAGGAAGCCCAGGAACATGGCCAGTCCGCCCAGCCGGGGGATGGGGTGATCGTGCATCCGTCTGCCGTCCCTGGGCACGTCCATGGCGCCGACTTTCTGGGCAAAGACCTTGACCACCGGGGTGAGGGCAAAGCTCATCACCAGGGCGGCAGCCAGAGAGACCAGGACCTGGGCCAGAAGACCCATATCAATGGTGAACATGACGTTACCTTTCTACGAAGCCGACCTTTTTGTAGACCTTCCGCAGGGTGCGGGAGGCGGTGCGGGAGGCCTTCTCGGCGCCGCTGCGCAGGATGGAGGTGAGGTAGTCCTTATTCTTCATCAGGTCCTCCGTCTTTTCCCGGATGGGCCGGAGCAGCTCCACCACGCTTTCCCCCACGGCGGTTTTGAAGTCCCCGTAGCCCTTGCCGTCGAACTCCGCTTCGATCTCCGGGAAGGTCTTTCCCGTGGCGCAGGCATAGATCTGCATGAGGTTGGATACCCCGGGCTTGGCTTCGGGATCATAGCGGACGCAGCGCTCCGTATCAGAATCCGTCACGGCCCGCTTGAAGCAGCGGAGGATCTCCTCCGGCTTCTGGAGGATATAGATGCAGCCCCCGGGGTCCTTGTCGGACTTGGACATCTTGTTCTGGGGGGTGGTCAGGCTCATGATCCGGGCGCCGGCCTGGGGAATGAAGGGCTCGGGAATGGTGAACACGTCCCCGTAGATGCCGTTGAAGCGCAGGGCGATATCCCGGCTCAGCTCCACGTGCTGCTTCTGGTCGCTGCCCACTGGGACCAGATCCGTCTGATACAGCAGGATGTCCGCCGCCATCAGGGAGGGGTAGGTGAACAGACCGGCGTTGATGTTCTCCGCATTCTTGGCGGATTTATCCTTGAACTGGGTCATGCGGCTCAGTTCGCCGAACATGGTGTAACAGTCCAGCACCCAGCCCAGCTGGGCATGTTCCGCAACATGGCTCTGGATGAACAGCGTGTTCTTCTCCGGATCCAGGCCGCAGGCGATATACTGGGCCAGCTGGCTGATGCTGCGCCGCCGCAGCTCTGCCGGATTCTGCCGTACGGTGATGGCATGCATATCCACGATGCAGTAATAGCAGTCATACTGCCCGGACAGGTCCACCCAGTTCCGGATGGCCCCCATATAGGAACCCAGGGTCAGTTCGCCGCTGGGCTGGATACCGCTGAAAATCACTTTCCGTTTCTCGTCCATTGTTGCTTCCTCGCTTCCGACGGTAGGAATTATCGGCATGATGACCGATTAAAATATCTTACCATAACAGCCGCAGGATTTCAAGCAAAAGTCGGAAGTACAAACGAAAAGCCTGCGTAGTAATAGCGCAGACAAAGAGGCAGTCCTGTCGTGAACTGCCTCTCCCCATAGCATATCTAATGCAATTAACCTTAGATCAATATTCTGACAATAATCTTCACTGCCTTCCTTTTCTCAGATTACATTTATCACACAGAACCTGCAGATTGCTCTCAATGCTTTTACCACCCTTATTAATTGGAATAATATGGTCAACATGCAATCCAACTTCATCAGGCATAAACTTACCGCATATTTGACATGTATAATTGTCTCTTTCAATTATCCTTCGACGGAGTTCTTTAGTCATTAGCCTGCGTTGATTCTTTGCAAAATACTTTTCTCGTGTCGTTTCATAATCGATCTCTTCAAGCTCATCATAGATTTCGAGAATTTCGCATAGAGTCAACATTATCACATGCTCTTGCCGTCTAGTTTTATATGCGTACTTCTGATAATATACTTGTTTATATCTAGTTTGATCACGAGTGAATCTAAACTTAAACATCTCGTAGTTACTAGCAGTAACAACGTCTCTTATTGAATTGTAAGTTTTTCGTTTATGCTTTTTCCAAAACCATGATCTGTTTATGTAATCCTCCCAGGTTCCTTCCCACTCTTTGAGTGTTTTCTCGTACTCGTCAATAATAGCTTGACTGTGTCCGTCAAAATGTATTAGCCATTCATCAATACAATCATCATATGATGGACGTCGTCTACCGGATAAATCAATAGTATGCATTACTATGGGGTACCCAAACGGTACTCGCAAATAATCATTTATGAGATAAATAACCAGCGCTAAAACAATTATAACACCTATTCCGATATAGAATTGGCGGTTAGCTAACACTGAAACAATTGATGTTTTGAAAAGGGATAAGTGCATATACGTTACCACCTATATTCGAGTATGAATGCATAGAAAAACAAGTATTCGTTTAACAATGACCGACAAATAATCCCGCGATGATTTCTATAAAAAGTCGATTCTCTACGCCCAAAGCACAATCTCCTAAACTGATTTGTGCCGTTGAGGATAGATGTAGCATTTCAACTTTCGTATTCAACGCTACAGTTGAACTTAGCATACTAACCACTGCGTGGAAAAACGAAATGCTCTAATTATGCTTAAACAATCTACCATACTGGGAGGCCTTTATCAAGGGTCAAAGCTTGGGCACTGTTATTAGACTGAGTTGATCAATAATCCATCGAATACAGTTATTTTCAAAGGTTAATCCTCAGCTGACAAATCGGGAACCTGGGCATAGCGGCCCCATGCCTTGACAGACTCCTGCGGTGAAGATAAAATAAAGTGCTGAACAGAAATAACTGTCCTGCAACGGAGGTAACGATATGAAGGATCAGGCATGGTTTGACGCCCTGGAGGCGAAGATCCCCGTGGGAGGCGTGCGCACCCGCTTCGCCCCGAGCCCCACGGGCTATATGCATATCGGCAATATGCGCACCGCCCTGTATACCTGGCTCATCGCCAGGAAGGCGGGGGGAAAATTCCTCCTGCGCATCGAGGATACGGATCAGGGAAGACTGGTGCAGGACGCCACGGAGATCATCTACCGCACCCTGAAGGGCGCGGGGCTGACCTGGGACGAGGGACCGGACGTGGGCGGTCCCGTGGGGCCCTATATCCAGACGGAGCGGCGGGACCTGTATATGCCCTACGCGGAGCTGCTGGTGCAGCGGGGCTGCGCCTACCGTTGCTTCTGCGAGAAGACCGAGTCCGAGGAGGACAGCGGGGATTTCAGCCGGGGAGACGATCCCTGCCGCAGCCTGAGCCCGGAGGAATCAGAGGCCAGAGCGAAGGCCGGAGAACCCTATGTCATCCGGCAGAAGATCCCCCATGAGGGGAGCACCACCTTCCGGGATGAAATCTTCGGAGAGATCACCGCCCCCAATGCGGACCTGGACGACCAGGTCCTGATGAAGCGGGACGGGCTGCCCACCTATAACTTTGCCAACGTGATCGACGACCATCTGATGGGGATCACCCACGTGGTCCGGGGCACGGAATACCTGTCCAGCACCCCCAAATACAATCTGCTGTATGAGGGCTTCGGCTGGGAAAAGCCTGCCTATATCCACTGCAGCCCCATCATGCGGGACGCCCAGCACAAGCTCAGCAAGCGGCACGGGGATCCCACCTACGACGACCTGCTGAACCAGGGGTATCTGAAGGAGGCCATCCTCAACTATATCGCCCTCCTGGGCTGGAGCCCCGCGGGGGAGCGGGAGTTCTTCACCCTGCCGGAGCTGGTGGAGGCCTTCGACCTGAAGGGGATGAGCAAATCCCCCGCCATCTTCGATCCGGTGAAGCTCACCTATTTCAACAGCGCCTATCTCCGGGGTATGAGCCCGGAGGACTTCCACGCCGCGGCGAAGCCCTATATCCAGCAGGCAGCCGCCGGGATGGACACCGCCCTCATCGCCTCCCTGCTGCAGCAGCGGTGTGAGAAGCTCTCCGATATCCCCGGGCAGCTGGGCTTCCTGAAGGAACTGCCGGAGTATGAAACGGAGCTGTTCAACAACAAGAAATCCAAGTCGGACGCCGCGTCCTCCATCGAAATGCTGGAGGCAGCCATCCCCCGGGTGGAACAGCTTTCCCCATGGACGAAGGATGGGGTGCACGACGGGCTCATGGGGCTGGCGGAGGAGCTGGGCGTCAAGAACGCAAAACTCCTGTGGCCGGTGCGCATCGCCCTCTCCGGCCAGACGGTCACCCCCGGCGGAGCGGTGGAGATCTGCTGCCTGCTGGGACGGGAGGAAGCCCTTCGCCGTCTGCGGCTGGGACTCGCCCGGCTCAAGGCCGGGCAGGAGGGCTGAACCTTGCGCCGCCCGCTTCTGCTTGCCGGGCTGCTGATCCTGGCTCTGCTCCTTTCCGCCTGTGCCGGTCCTGCCGAACCGGCGGTCACCGGCGGACCTGCCTCTCCCTCGGCTTCCGCGTCACCGGGGCCTGCTGACGGCACCGCATCCCCTGAGCCCACGCCTTCGGAAGCCCCCGCCCCCTCCGCCACCCCCGCCGTGATCCCGGAGATCTCTCCCAGCCCCACGCCGGACTGGACCCAGGGGGAAGAGGGGGAACTGGTCGTCCGCATCGACGGGGAGGAGCAGCATATCCCCGCCTACGGCCGGGAGTACCTTCTTCGGGAGGAGCCGCACCTGGGCTTCAGCATGATGGCGCCCAAGGAATCGGTATCCACCATGTTTCTGACGAACGCATGGTATTTCCCCATCCTGTCCGGATCGGAGACTCCCGCCTGGCTGGAGATGAGCTTCATCTACGGTACCGACGCCGATGATCTGCTGCCGGATTTCATCAATGCCTATCTGGAATTCACCGAGATCGAGTTTTCCGGCGCTTCAAGACTGGGGCGCATCTCCATGGACGAGACGATCACCGCCTCCGGCACCGATCTGCTGGTGAAAGCCTGGCTCCTGAACGTGCCCGAGGGAGTCTTCACCGTGGTCCTGAGCTGCCCCCTGGACCGCCTGGATGCGGATCTGGGCCTCCTGGGCGCCATGCTGGATACTCTGAGCCTGACCATGTGAGCCTGGAAAATCAAACCGAACATATTCTGATCACCCCATGCCATACTAGCGGCATGGGGTGATCATTATGCGAAAACGCAGAACGGCCGTGCGGCTCCTCAGCTTCTGTGCCGCGGCGCTGCTGGTGATGGGCGGTTTCACCGCCCGGGCCATGGGCGAAGCAAGGGAGGACAGGCGGCAGCTGGAAGCGGGCTGGCGCAGATCCTTCGCTGCGCTGACCTCCGACGCGGCACAGATCCGCACCGCCCTGACCAAATGCCTCTGCTCCTCCTCCCCCGGACTGGTGGGTTCCGCCTGCGCGGAGATCAGCGCCAGGGCGCAGGAAGCGCAGCTGAATATGGGCGAGCTGCCCTTTTCCGGCCTGCTGCTGGAGAAAACCTCCGGTTTCCTGGGCCGACTGGGAGATTATTCCCGGGTGCTGGCCCAGGGAGCTTACGCCGCCCTGCCAGGGGATCCGGAACGGGAGACGCTGGAAGCCCTTTCCCGGGCGGCGGAAAGCCTGGACCGGAGCCTGACGGAGCTCCAGTCCCAGTTGGAGCAGGGGATGATCAGCATCCGACAGCTGGCGGAGGATCCGGACCGGGTGGAAGAGGCGATCCCGGATCTGGGATCCGGGATGATGGAGATCGAGGACGCCTTTCCCGAACTGCCTGTGCTGATCTACGACGGCCCTTATTCGGACAGCGTGGATCAGGGGGAGGTCAGATTCCTGGCCGGACTGCCGGAGGTGAGCGAAAAAGAGGCGGTATGGGCAGTCGTGTCCTTCGGGGGCGTATCCCAGGGTACGGTGAGATCCCTGGGCAGGAGTGAGGGAAGACTGCCCTGCTATCTCCTGTCTGCCCAGCGGGAGGGGGCGGAGTTGACCTTTCGCGTTACAGTCCGGGGCGGCAGGATCCTGGATATGGTGGCTGCAGGGGAGACGCGGGAAGCCCGGCTTGCCCCGGAGGATGCGGTGGAAAAGGCGGCTGCGTTCCTGGAGAGCCGGGGTTACGGCAATATGCGGGAGAGCTACTGGCGGCGGGAAGGCAATACGGTGCTCATCAATTTCGCCCCCCTTCAGGACGAGGTCCTGTGCTACCCGGATCTGATCAAAGTGCGGATCGAATTGGAGAAGGGGAATGTGGTGGGCTTCGACGCCGAAGGGTATCTTCTGAACCATACCCGGCGGGATCTCCCCCCGCCGGTGAGTCGGGAGGAAGCGGCGGCCAGGGTGGCTCCCGGCCTGACCATCCGGTCGGACAGACTGGCAATGATCCCCACCGAAGGGAAGGGGGAGCGTTACTGCCGGGAATTCCTCTGCGATACGCCGTCCGGCGGAAAATGTCTGGTTTACGTGGATGCCCGCACCGGGGAGGAGGCAAAGGTCCTGCTCCTGCTGGAGGACGAGGACGGGACCCTGACGCTGTAAGCATTGCCCCGGAGCCGCGAGAACGGCTCCGGGGCTGCATCTCATTTCAACCTGTCCAGATTCGCCCGGACCTGGTTTTTCATCTGTTCCTCCAGCCTGGCAGCATGGTTTTTAAGGAAAGTCAGGAGCCGCTCCTTCAGCTGGGAATGGAGCACCTGGCCATAGGTGAGGTCCAGCAGCCGGATCACGGGAGGCAGGGCGAGAAGGGAGGGCAGCTCCTCATCCGTCCGTTCGTCCAGGGAGGGGATAGCGGTCTCGTCCAGGCTGGAGGGGAAAACCTGCCGGGCCACGGGGAGAGCGGTGAGGGAGAGCCCGTAGACCAGGCGGAAGAGCACCGGTTCCTCCCGGGCCAGGAGCCGCATGGCCTCCAGCCAGCCCAGGCCGCCCAGGCCGCCATGGAACCGGTCTCCGGTGATTTCCCCCAGAAGAGAGAGCAGATCCGGCTTATGCTCCAGATTCCGGAAGCTCAGCTTGAAGCCGAAGCTCCGGGCAATCGCATTGAGCAGCTCCAGCTCCTTCCGCAGGGATTCCGCCTCTGCCTCCAAAGGCGCGGCGGCCTCCAGGGGCAGCTCCAGCCGGGGACAGACAGCCTGGAAGGATATGCCCCGGCGGCAGAGCTCGTTTGCCAGGAAATAGAGTCCTGCTCCGCCGGTGGGGGTATCCCCCTCGTTCAGCATGACCTCCAGGTCCGCTTCGGAACGCTGGGCATAGGAATAGTATATCTCGGACAGGAGGATGACGATCTGCCCGTATTCCCGGCAGCAATCCTCCAGGGTGAGACGGTCAAAGACGATCTGCTTTCCCTCTACGGAGAAGGTGCGGCCCTGATACTGTTCCCGCAGCTCATCCGTCGGGGCATCTCCCTGACCCAGGAGAGGGGCGCAGTCCACGCTCAGGCAGGTATAGCCCGCAGCCAGGGCGGCCTCGATCTCCTGAAAGCTCTGGAGCCGGTCCGCGCAGGCGCCCCAGGGCCCGAGATAGCCCTCCCGATAGACGGCGAAGGTAGCGGCGTCCAGGGCTTCCCCCCAGGTCCTGCCGCTGAGGTTCAGCTCCAGGGGAGACTGCTGCACCGGCACGGGAACGGCGTCGGAGTCCCGGAAACCCTCCAGGATCCCGGGAGCGCAGAGATCCAGCCGGTCTCCCGTTCCCACCGTCTTCCGCAGGGCGAGCACCCGGGAAGGGGCAGTCCAGGGAAATTCCCGCCGGAGCATCTCCGCGGTCTTGTGATCCAGGGGGTGGGTGATGCCGCAGTTCACAAACCACTCCTTGCCCTGATTGTCCCGCAGCATATAGGCCTTGCCGCAGCCATGGGGGCGGACAGACCCGGGATAAACGGTAAATTCACTCATGGTACGCCTCCGCAAATCATTCTGAGCATACTATACCCGCTTTTTCCGCCCGGGGCAAGGAAAAAGAGAGACTGCCGCATGCGCGGCAGTCCGGTCGGGTCGGCAGGAAAGCAGGTCAGCCCCTGCCTCCGTAGCAATGGAGACCGTAGTCCTCCACCACCTCGGTCATCCAGCGGTTGCGCTGGTTGAACAGCTCGTTGTCTGGATCCCCGAAGAGCCAGTGGTTGAAGACGAAGATGGCATCCTTAGAGTATGTGTCGATGGCCTGGCGCACGGCGTCCTTGAAGGTTTCCTCCGTGCAGCTCTCGCTGATGAGCTCGCCAAGGATATCGAAGCACCCTTCCAGGATGATCTGGTTGCCGAATTTCTTCTGCACCGCCGCCAGATCGTTGCTGGTCTGGGGAGGATCCCAGTACCGCACGCCGAAACCTACCCAGTCCTCCACAAACATGTCGCACTTGCCGCAGCAGTGCATGGCGATGGGCAGGCCCCGGTCGTTTCCGAATTTGGCGTCCCGCTCCTGGAAGGGCTTGATCAGGGTGCGGTACTGATCCGGAGAGACGAAGGGCATGGCCCAGGCGGCGATATCGTCCGTCAGCTGGATGATATCCGGTTTATAGTAGTCGATGCATTTTTCCGTGACGGATTCATAGAAGCTGCAGAGATAGTCGAACAGAGCGTAGACCTCCTCCGGTTCCTCCTGGATGGCGCACAGGCCTTCCACAAAACCCATGAAAGCCATGAGGGTCTGGAAATAGCCCATGTGGATCCCATAGGTCACGGCGGACTTGGTCCGGTCCATGCCGAACTCGGCGGCCCGCTCCATATCCTTTTTGGCCATCTGCTCCCAGTCCACGCCGGAGATGTCCGGCGCCTTGATCACATCCCGCCACTTGGTGATATCGTCCAGGATGAAGTTGCCCGGCTCGGGGAGGGAGGCAAAACCCGCCTCCCGGTTGGACACGTAGGACACGCCCCAGATATCCTTGCCCTTCTCCCTGCCGCGGACGACGGAAGGACCATAGCCCATGACCAGAGGGTCCCGCTTTGAATAGGGGTTGCGGCCATAGGAATACTGCAAAAGGAAATCCGGTTCGATCCCCTCCAGCATATCCAGATACATCTGCCTCATGCTGCGTTTCGTCATGATAACCTCTTTCCGGCCCGGAGAGAGGGCCTGATTTGTTTATTCTGCTGGTATTGTAGCCCAAAGGCAGGGAGAAAGCAAGAGAAAAGGCCGGAAAGGAACAAAAAACCGGGAAGGCCGCAGCCTTCCCGGCGGGAAAGACGATACTCAGTGTTTGCCCTCCGCCCTTTCCAGCTTGAGCTGGCGGCGGTGTTCCACCTCGGGGCTTTTGGGCTGGATATCTCCGCTCTTGGTGAGAACGATCTTGGTCATCATGGGGCCGGTGAGCTCATAGATCAGCACGCTGAAGAGGATGATGCTGCGGATCAGCTGGCCCTGGGCGCCCAAGGCGGTGGCCTGGAGACACATGCCCAGGGCGACTCCCGCCTGGGGGAAGAGGGCCACGCCCAGATATTTCTGGACCCGGGGATCGCAGTGGGTCGCGCTGGTGCTCAGCCGGGCGCCGAAGTATTTTCCCAGGCAGCGGGAGAGAATATACACGATGCCGATCCCTACGCAGGCCACGTCCCGGAACACATCCAGCTGCAGAGCGGCGCCGCTGATGACGAAGAACAGAGTGTAGATGGGGGCGGTCCAGTGGTCCTCCCGCTCCATCAGATCCTCGGACAGGGGACAGGCGTTGCAGAACACCGTGCCCAGCATCATGCACACAAGCAGGGGGGACATGCCCACTGTGACGCTGCCCAAATGGAACTTCAGCTGGGAAAGACCCACGGAGAGCACCACGATGCCGGTCATCAGGCAGAGGCGGTTCTTGTTGGAGTTGAAGAAGCGCTCCAGGAAGGTGAGAAACCAGCCCAGCAGGGCGCCTAAAATCAGGCTGAATACGATCTCCAGGATCGGGGCCAGGAGCATGGAGCCCAGGGAGGCGGTGCCGCTCACCATGGCCATGGCGATGCCGAAATTCACGGCAAAGAGCACCAGGCCTACCGCGTCGTCCAGGGCCACCACCGGCAGGAGCATTTCCGTCACCACGCCTTTGGCCTTGTACTGGCGCACCACCATGAGGGTGGCGGCGGGAGCGGTGGCCGCGGCGATGGCGGAGAGGGTGAGGACCATGGGAACCGGGAGCTTTTCCCCCAGGATCAGGTGGAGGATGAAAAGAAAGACGCAGACCAGGAGCGTGGTGAACACTGCCTGACCGATGCCTACCAGCAACGCCTGCTTCCCGATCTTCTTCAGACTGCTGAGCCGGAACTCGCTGCCGATGGCGAAGGCGATGAAGCCCAGGGCGATATCCGAGAGGAACCGGAGCCCGTCCACTTCTTCCGCGGTTGCAAAGCCCAGGCCGGGGATCCCCAGTCTGCCCAGCACATAGGGGCCTACCAGAACGCCGGCCACCAGGTAGGCGGTCACGTCCGGCAGCTTCAGACGGGTAAAAAGACGGGTGAGGAGCAGGCCGGCCAGCAGCGCCACTCCCACGGATAAAACGGCGTTCATGTTGCATCCTCTTTTCCGGCGGCTTCAGCCGCACTAAGTTCATATTATACGGGATGAGCGTCGGAAGAAGAAGAGAAAAACCACCGAAAAAACACGAAATTTCTCTCCATCGGACCGGAAGATTCGTGGGTTTTGCCCAAGGCGCACGCAGCTGTCGGGAGGGGGCAAAGCATTGACAAAAGGGCCTGTTTCGGTTAAGATGTGAATAAACTGTAAACGCACCTGAGACCCGCCGGAGAGCGGGGTTGAGATAGAGCAGAGGGGGAGTCAGCCATGCGCCCGGACGGCATCAAGGTAAAAGAAGCGGATCCGATGTATTTCCTCATCCCGTATTTCCTCACCCGGAGATACGACTCCATGAATATGATCACGGTGGATGTGCCGGAGGAGCCCATGCGCCGTTATATGAACGAAAAGCGGCGGGAGGGCAGGCCCGTGAGCCATCTGGCTCTGGTGATTACCGCTTATCTGCGGGTGCTGGACGAGTATCCCGCCCTGAACCGTTTTGTGGGAAACAAGACCATTTATGAGCATAAGGACAAAACCGTTTCCATGGTGGTGCTCCGGCCCAACGGAGAGGACGCCATGAGCAAGATCTATCTGGATTCCGACGACGACGTTTTTTCCATCCAGGAGAAGATCACTTCCTATATCAGCGAGAACCGGAGCGTTGAGGAGCAGAACCTGCTGGATAAATGGATGGCCCGCATCGTACGCATGAAGCTGCTGATGAGCATTTTCCTGGCCCTGTTGCGCTTCATGGACCGGCACGGGCTCCTGCCCATGGCCCTGGTGAAGGCCAGCCCCTTCCACGCCAGCCTGCTGATCTCCAACCTGGCCAGCATCCGCACCAACCATATTTATCACCATATCTACGAATTCGGTTCCACCAGCCTGTCCATCACCATGGGAAACATGCATGAGATCCCCCGCCGCTCCAAGGACGGCATCGTGTTCGACCGGTGCCTCCCTCTGGGGATCGTGATGGACGAGCGCATCGCGACGGGCCATTATTTTGCCCTGGCCTTCAACCGCTTCCGCCAGTATCTGGCGAAGCCGGAGCAGCTGGAGGGACCGCCGAAGAAGGCGGAGGAAAAGATGAAAGAAGCAGCAGCAGTCAACTGAGATGATAATGAGCGGCTCCGGGCGATTCGCCCGGAGCCGTTTTTCAAACGTTATTTGTCTTTCTGCGATTCTCCTGCGTCCACATCCAGAAAGCCTTCTCCCACCACTTCGTTGGCCTGGGCGCGGAAGACGAAGGCGGCGGGGTCGATCTCCTTCACCAGGGCTTTGACCCGGTGGCTCTGCCGGGGCTTCACCACCGTCATGAGCACCTGCTTCGCCTCATGGCCGTACATGCCCCGGCCGCTGAGGCTGGTGACGCCCCGGTCCAGGCCCTGGATGATGGCCTGGGCAATGGGTTCCGGATCACCGGAGGGGATGATGAAGAATACCTCCGCTTTGTTCATGCCGTGGATCAGCAGATCGTTCACATAGGAGCAGACCCCCAGGCTGATGGCGGCGTACAGGCCCAGCTCGATATCCCCGGTGACCAGGATGGAGGCCAGGATCACCGCTCCATCCACGACCATGAACATGGTGCCCAGGCTGACGTCCCGCCGGCAGGTGACCAGCAGCCGGGCCAAAAGGTCCGTTCCGCCGCTGGAGCTCTCCCCCTGCAGATAGAACACAGCCCCCAGGCCCACCAGCGCTCCGCCGCATACTGCAGCCAGGGCCAGATTCTCCGTTACCCGGTGCAGGAACAGGGCCGAACCGTCCACGAACAGGGAATAACTTGCGGTGGTGATCAGAGTATTCAGCACATACTTCCAGCCGTGGACGAACCAGGCCCAGATAAGCAGGGGGATCGTCAGGACCAGTACGAAAGCGCCCACGGGAACATAGAAGAAATGGTTCAGAACGATGGCGATGCCGAAGAAGCCGCCGGCCGCGATCTCATTCTCCGTGAGAAACAGGTTCAGGGCCAGGGCATTGCACAGGTTCCCCGCCAGGATATACAGGATGCGCCGGGTGAAACCCCGCCATTTTTCCTTTTCCATGCTTTTCACCGCCTCTGCGCAGTTCTGCCGCCGTGCCGAAGCACGGCGGCAGGCCTATCTTAGCCGAGGGCGTCGGCCTTGTCAAGACGAAAAAACTCCCCGCCCCCGAAGGGGCGGAGAGCTGTTCGCGGTTGGATCCAGCAGCCGGAGCGCTGAGGGCTCAGGTTTTACTGCTGGGACATATAGCGGTCGTAGGCCTGCTGATAGATCTCCTGCACCCGCTGATAGCCGAAGGTGTTCAGATCGTTGATGTAGGAATCCCACTCGCTCATGGGCTTGGAGCCGTCCACGAAGGCCACGTAGTTCTCTTCGTAGTAGGTGCTCAGGTCGCTCATGAGCTCGGTGACCTCTTCACGCTCTTCGTCGGTCTGCTTGATGGAAGAAGCCCATTCCCAGGCGCCGTCGTAGTAGCCGGTGGGAGTGAAGATGTCGAAAGCGGTCAGGGCGCGCTCGCCGCCGTCATAATAGTAGTTGCGCTTGTGGATCTGCAGGCAGAACTCAACGAGGCCGTTGCAGCCGTACAGGCACATGCACCAGGCCATGCCGCCTTCCCAGTTCATGCACCAGTCGGTGAGGCGCATCTCGCCCTTTTCGTTGTACTCCCACAGGGTTCCCTCGGGACCCCAGGAGGTCCACCAGGAGCCCCATTCGCTCATCCACCAGTCCA
>CAMZIY010000035.1 GCA_947307365.1 uncultured Clostridia bacterium | reverse complement strand
CAGATCCCGGAAAAGGAACCCACCGAGGATACCGTATACCGGTTCCTGGGGTGGAGCGACGGCACGGACACCTATGCGCCGGAGGAGCTGCCGGAGGTGACGGCGGACGTGACCTATACGGCGGAATTCGAGGAGAGCCCCCGGGATTACACGGTGACCTGGGTGATCGACGGGGAGAGCGAGGATTCGACCTGGGGCTACGGCGACACGCCGAGCCATCAGATCCCGGAAAAGGAACCCACCGAGGATACCGTATACCGGTTCCTGGGGTGGAACGACGGCACGGATACCTACGCGCCGGAGGAGCTGCCCGCGGTCACGGCGGACGTAACGTATACAGCGGAGTATGAGGAGAGCCCCCGGGAATACACCATCACCTGGCTGGATGGAGACGGGAACACCCTCCTTGAGGAATCGGTCGCTTACGGCGATACGCCGGAGTATACCGGCGACGAAGAGCCCACCAAGGAGGCGGACGAAAATTACCGGTACTCCTTCAACGGCACCTGGGATCCGGAGATCGAAGCGGTGACCGGCGAGGCGACCTACACCGCCCAGTTTGACGAGATACCGCTCTACTCAGTCACCGTGATCGATCCCGACAACAGTCCCACGATGGAGGCTGACGTGGAGAAGGCGGCGGAGGGCGATACCGTGACCGTGACGGTGACGGCGGAGGGCTATGATATCGAGAGCGTCCTCGTGTCCACTGAAGACGGCGAATTCGAAGCCGAAGGTGAGAACGGAGTCTATACCTTCGAGATGCCCGCTGCTGACGTGACGGTGGAGGCGAGCCTCGCGGCGCAGACGTTCAGAGCCAGAGCGAGTTCTCCGACGGATGAACCGGCTGGATTCGACACGATCGTGATGCTGCTGGAGAACGGCGAGCCAACGACCAGTATTGATGAGGTGGCTACCGACGACACCGTGACCGTCCGCGTCTCCTGGGCAAACGAGTACAGCGTGCTGGATTCCGTGACCATGACCTGGGACGGCGGATCCGAGACCCAGGAAATGACGAACTATGAAGAGACGGATGATCGCAGCGTCAGCACCTTCACCTTTACCATGCCCGCGGGGGATGCTGAATTCACGGCGAACGTCAGCGCGCTCTACCAGATCACCGTTTACGAGACGATGCTCAACAACGCGACGGTCTCTGTGAACGGCAGCGATCCGGAGTTGTATGAATTGTACTTCAAGTCCAAGGCCGGGGAAGAGGTGTCCGTGGTCATCACGCCGAATGAAGGCAGTGCGATCGCCGCGGGCAGCAAGCCCAGCGTGACCTACACTGTGGACAACACCATAACAGCAGTCGAAGTGAGCGGCGATAACGGCAGTTACACATTTACCATGCCTGAATACCCCGTGAGCGTGAATATGCCTTCCGTCCGCGTAGAAACGGTCTCCGGCGAAGCGGATACGCTCACCATCAGCGCGAACGGTACGGTAGTGTCCGTCAGCAACGGTGAAGCTCTTCTGGTGAGCGGCGGAACAGAGGTGACAGTAAACGCCGTTACGAACGATTACTTCATCTGGGGATGTGAAAGCAGCTACGATAATCTCGAAATCACGCACGTTGATAACGACAGAAAGAATGAGACCTATTCCTTCATCATGCCTGATGACGCCGATGAAATCTGGCTGTACATCGAGATCCACGGCGAATAAGCCCCCTGAGCAGAACGGAACGGAGGGAATGATATGAAAACCATCAAAAAGACTTTGGCCCTGCTTTTGATCCTGGCCCTGGTCCTGACCCTGCCGGTCCTGGCGGAGGGGGAACAGGCGGCCTATACGGACGTACCGGGCAATGCCTGGTTTGCCCGGGCGGTGGGATACTGCGCCGCCCAGGGCCTGATGAACGGGGTGTCGGAGGATAGCTTCGCCCCCGGAGGCGGCACCACCCGGGCCATGGTGGTGACGGTGCTGTACCGCCTCTCCGGCAGCCCGGTCCGGGCTTCGGAGAAGACCTTCCCGGACGTGGCGGCGGACAGCTGGTACGCGGATTCCGTGACCTGGGCCGCTCTGGAGGGAGTCACCACCGGTAAGGAGGACGGGCGCTTCGCCCCGGATGAGGCCATCAGCCGTCAGGACCTGGCGGTGTTCCTGTGGCGCAGCCTGGGCAGTCCCGCCGCTCTGGGCGGCGAACCCTTCACAGATGAGGCGCAGATCGGCGCTTACGCCCTGGAGGCGGTGCGCTGGGCCAGAAGCGCGGGGATCGTGAACGGCATGGGGGACGGAAGCTTCGCCCCCAAAAAGGGCGCCACCCGGGCGGAGCTGGCCTCCATCCTCATGAACCTGAGCGAGCGGGTCCTGGTCTCCCGTCTGAGCATCCCCAACGCCAAGCCCGCAGGCCTCGCCCTGGATAAGGACGGCAGCCTGCTGGTGACGGATACCTACCATAAGTGCATCTGGCGGGTGAAGGACGGCCAGGCCGTCCGCATCGCCGGAGCGGAAACCGCCGGGGACCTGTACGACGAACCCATGGGCAGCTACGTGGACGCGGAGCCGGAGAAGAGCTGCTTCCGTCAGCCCTGGGCCATCGTCCCCTTCCTGGAGGAGGGCTGGGTCATCAGCGACGTACGGAACAACGCCCTGCGCTACCTGGATGAGATCAGCGTCCAGACCGTCAACGCCTCCCCCGGGGAGAGCGATCTTCCCACCGGGGATTACGGCGTGACCTATGAACGGCCCACCGGCCTGGCGGTGGACGAGGAGGGCAACCTCTATGCGTCGGATACCGGCGCGGGCGCCATCCGGGTCATCACCCCCTACGGCGTCGCCACCACTGTGGCGGCGGGGCTGGATGAGCCCGCCGGCCTTTGCTGGCATGAGGGCAGCCTCTATGTGGCGGAAAGCGGAGCCAACCGGATCCTGAAGATCACAGGGGGGTCCGTGGAGGTGCTGGCCGGTTCCGGGGAGGAAGGCTTCCTGGACGGCGCGGCGGCTTCCGCCTGCTTCTCCTCTCCCATGGCCGTCGAAGTGGACGGGCTGGGCCGGGTGTACGTGGCGGACACGGTGAACGGCGCGGTGCGCTGCATCGCAAACGGTCAGGTGACCACCCTCCTCCGCTTCGAGGGGGATACGCCCCTGTACAGCCCCATCTCTCCCGTGGGGCTCCTGGTGACGGAGGAAGGCCTCTACGTGGCGGACAACTTCGGCGGACGCCTCCTGTGCATCGGGATCGGGTAAAGAAAACAGCATACGAATCAAGGGCGGGTCTGCCGATGCAGACCCGCCCTTTGCAACTTTATTGCTTTTATCCCCGAATGAGGGTCATTTCCCCCTTCATGGGATTGAAGCGGGAGAAGGCCCAGTCGATATCCCGGCCGTTCAGCAGGCCGTAGAGGCATTTCAGCACCCCGGCGTGGGTCACCAGGATCAGATCCCGGCTGTCATCCTCCGCCAGGATCCGCCGAAGAGCTTCCCCGGCCCGGTATTCCAGATCATAGAAGCTTTCGCAGTCCTGATCGAAGCGGTAGGCCATGAGCTCCTGCCCCCTGCGTTCATAGGCCTCCGGCCAGCGGCGGCGGACCTCGTCGATGAGGAGACCGTCCCAGGCGCCCAGGGAGAGCTCCTGCAGGTCCTCCCGGATCTCCGTCTCCAGTCCCAGATGCCGGGAGACGATGGCGGCGCTGTCCCTGGCGCGGCTCAGGGGGCTGGTATAGATCCGCCCGGTCTCCGGCTTCAGTTCCGCCAGCGCCCGGCCCGCCGCCTCCATCTGGCTCTCCCCCTCCGGGGAGAGCCTGGCATCGCAGCGGCCCATGATGACCTTGCCCGCATGGAGGACCGTCGCCCCGTGGCGCAGGAGGAAAAGCCGCCTTCCCCGCGCCAGCTCCGGCAGGGGGGGACAGTCCAGAAGGGCTTCCAGGGCCTCCCGGTCCTCCGGCCGGTCCATATCCGCCACGGTGCCGGGGAAGGGCATGGGCAGGATCTTCCGCCCCCGGCGGGCCAGGATGGGCTTCAGCCCGTCGGTCCCGTCATGGGCCAGGATCTCCTCAAAAAAGCGGGCGGGGATCCACATGGGATGTCCCCGCTTGTCTCCGTATCCCGGCACGGCGAACTCGTCTCCGGCGTTCACCAGAAGCTCCCGCACCGCCTGCCGGGGCACGGCGGCGCAGTCCCCGGGCAGGAGAAGGAGTCCTTCCGCTCCCCGGTCGGCAAAGTACCGGACCCCTGCGGCCACGGAGGTGAACATCCCCTGTTCATAGTCCGGGTTATACAGGGCCTTCGCCCCCTCCCGGGCGATCAGATCCGTCAGATCCCCGGCCCGGAAGCCGGTGACCACCGCCGTCTCCTCCGCGGAGCCCGCCAGGCAGCGGATGGCCCGGGCAAGGGAGGGGACTCCCGCCACCTCCAGCAGGGGCTTGAACGCCCCCATGCGGCTGGACAGACCCGCCGCCAGGACCACCGCCCCGATCATTTCGTTTCCTTTTGGGCGGTGAGCAGGAAATAGCCGCAGTTCTTCCCGGGCACCGCCCGGCAGAAGGGCCGGCATCCCTTGGGAAGCACGGCCTCCCAATAGGCGTCCAGGCTGCCGTAGTCGAACAGGAGCTGGGCGTAATAATCCTGCAGCTGCTTTGTCCGGTCCCGGAAAAGGGTGATCTCGAAGCCTGTCTCCCGAATGGCATGGAGCAGATTGTCGATGACGAACATCCCGTCCAGCAGATAGGGGGAGGGAAGGCTGTCCGCCGTTTTGCAGTCGTCTTCCTTGCGGGGGGTGTTCAGGATGCGCTTCGCCTCGTAATAGACCTCCCCCGCCCGGTCCGAGTCGGGATTGATGCAGTACAGGTCTGTGATGGCGATGCTGGCCCCCGGCTTCAGGACGCAGTACAGCTCATGGAGCAGCTCGTCGTGCCGGTTCATGAGGGAGAAGGAACATTCCAGCAGCGCCCCGTCGAAATACAGGGAGGGAAAGTCCAGGCAGAGGCCGTCCGTCTGCCGGAGCTGCAGGGAGCCGTCCAGCTCCTTCGCCCGGGCCAGAATGGCCTTGTCCCGGTCGCAGCCCACGGGCTTGACCCCCAGTTCATCCCGCAGCAGACGCATGGAAGCGCCGTCGCCGCAGCCCACGTCCAGGATCCGGTCCCCGGCCTTCCAGCCGGCCGCCCGGGCCGCCTCCCGGGTGAGGTCCTCCCCGCCGGGGTGGAATCCAAAGCTTGTTTCCATCGTTTTACTCCAGAATATCTCCAATATCGTCCAGCCCCTGCTCCGTGGTGACCACGATCACATGGTCCCCCCGGTGGAGACTGTCCAGGCCGCCGGGGATCAGGGCTTTGCCTCCCCGGATGATACAGGCTACCAGCAGACTCTGCTTGGTGTTCAGATCCTTCAGGGGAATGCCGCAGAGGCCTTCCACCTCCCGGCCCACGGAAAACTCCAGGGCCTCCACCTTGCCGCCGCAAAGCCTGTGGATGGCTTCCACGTTGCTGTCCTCGCTGGCGGCGTTCATGCCCCGCACATAGCTGAGGATCATATTGGCGGTGATGTGCTTGGGGGAGATGACACTCCCCAGGCCGGACTTTTCGCTCAGATCGATGAGGTTGCCGCTGTTCACCTTCACCACGGTCTTGCCCGCGCCCAGGGAAGCGGCGTAGAGGCCCAGGATGATATTCACCTGGTCGGAATCCGTAAGGGCGACGATGGCGTCCATGCTCTCCGCCCCCAGTTCCCCCAGCAGCTCGTGATCGGTCCCGTCCCCGTGGATGATCCCCGCGCCGGGCAGCAGCTCGCACAGGGTGTTGCACCGGTCCTCGTCCTTCTCCACGATGGTGACCCGGGTCCCGGCTCCCTCCAGGCTCACCGCCAGGTAGTAGGCGATCCGTCCGCCCCCCACGATGAGCACCCGGTCCGCCTTCTTCTTCTGGATGCCCAGGCGGCGCAGGAAACGGGCGATCTCCGAAGGTTCTCCGGTGATGCTGATCCGATCTTCCGCCTGGATGCGGAAATCGCCGCCGGGGATATAGACCTCGTCCCCCCGCTGAACGGCACAGACCAGCACCCGGCCGAATTCCCGGCTCAGATCCTTGAGCAGGAGACCGGGGAGAGCGGAGTCGGCCTCCGCCGTGACCTCCACGATCTCCGCCCGGCCTCCGGCAAACACGTCCACCCGGTGGGCGGTGGGGAAGCGCAGCAGGCGGGAGATCTCCGAAGCCGCGGCGAACTCCGGGTTCAGGTACATGCTCAGACCCAGCTCATCCGAAAGAAAGTCCAGCAGGGAACCGTTCTTGTCCTGCCGCCGGGTATAGTCGGGATCCCGGACCCGGGCGATGGTATGCTTTGCGCCCAGCTTCCGGGCAATGAGGCAGGCCATCAGATTCTGCTCATCGGAGGCGGTGGTGGCGATCAGCAGATCCGCCTTGTCCGCCTGGGCGTCCCTCTGTACCCCCAGGGCGGCGCAGCTGCCCACCACGCCCATCACGTCGTAGAGGTTGCCCACCTCCTCGATGCGCCGGGGATCAGAATCAATGGCCGTTACGTCGTGGCCCTCCAGAGAGAGCCGCTGGGTGAGCTCCCTGCCCACCATGCCGCATCCTGCGATCACGATCTTCATGAGGCGTTACCTCCGGTCTTATTCTACGAATACGGGAATGCTCACGCTGAACAGGAACTGCTTGGTGTCCTTGTCCAGGAGTCGGATCTCCACGTCCGCTTCTCCGGACTGGAGACCGGTGATGATGAGGGGGCAGGAGATGCCGTCTTCGTTCCAGGCGCCCCAGGTGCAGGAGACGACGTCTTCCCCGTAGATCTCATAGCGCAGGGTGTGGAGACCCGGGTTATCCGACCGGATGGTCACGGTGATCTCATAGTCCTCGTCCACCGCCAGACCGATCTCGTCTTCGGAAACCTCCAGCGCAGCATAGAAGATATTCACCTGTATGGTCTGCATGGCTAGCAGAGTGCCGTCGTCATGGCAGTAGGCCAGCGTGAGCTCGGTGCTGCCTGCGCTCACGGGGCTGATGTACAGCGTGGTGTCGTTGTTCTCGTCCCATTCGCTCCATTCGCCGTTCAGCAAGTTGGGATCCTCCGCATACCAGCTGACGTAGGTGTGCTCGTCGTCCGCTTCGTAGACCGCGTGCACGTGGATCTCGCCGCCGGCGAAGAGGGAAAGATTCAGATATTCCACGTCCACCGTGAATTCCACGTCCTCGGCGACGACCCCCGACTCTCCGGCGGGAGCCACCGTGACCTGAACGGTCTTGGAGTCCAGGATGGTCTCTGATTCCGAAATGAGGAAGTAGACGGTGACTTCCGTGCTGCCGGCAGAAAGACCGGTGATGCGGAGGGTATTGTCGTCCCCGTGCCAGCCCAGCCAGGAGCAGGAGATCACGTCCTCGTTGCTGATGGAATACCGCACGGAGACGCCGGTACAGTTCTGCTCAATGGCGGTGAGACTCAGGTCCCACGTTTCGCCGATGGCCACCCGGACCTGGGCGTCCGACAGGGTGAGCACGCCGCTGGGGCCGGCCTGACTGCCGCCCAGGGGAGCGTATTCCTCCACCTCCGCGTTTTCCAGATAGGTCAGGGGAATGGCCAGATTCAGGTTCTGCCCCTCGGTATAGGTGGCGGAGGTGATGGCAATGACCTGGCCGTACTTGTCCAGCAGGGCGCCGCCGCTGCTGCCCGGGGAGATGGCAGCGCTCATCTGGATGTAGTCCACCCCGCCGTCCCAGCGGTGGGGGTTGGAGATGATGCCTGCGGAGATGGTGTTCTGCAGGCCCAGGGGGCTGCCGATGGCGTATACCGTGGCTCCGCCTACGTTATACTCCGGGCTTCCCACCTCCAGAGGCCGGAAGCCCGTCCCCTTTATCTGGAGAACGGCCCAGTCCTCATCCACGCTGTAGTCGTACACGCCCAGCACTTCGTACATGTCCCCCGTATCGGAGACGGTGATGACGGCGGAAGCGGCGCCGGAGATCACGTGGTAATTGGTAACGGCGACCCCATCCTCCGTGAGGAAGAAGCCGCTGCCGGTCTTGATGCACCAGCCGTATTCGTCATAGATCTCAATGTAGAAAACGGAGGGGGAGCAGGCGGCATAGATCTGTTCCGCCGTCAGAACGGGCAGATCGTGGGAGGGGCGGGGGATATGGGTAAGGATGAGGATCTCCGCGTCAAAGGGGATCTGATCCCCCTTGCTGTAGTCCAGGCTGCCGGCCACGAGGGCGGTCACCGTCGAGGAGGCCCCTGCCTCCAGATCCTCCACCACGTCCGTGCGGACGTTGACGAAGCCCGCGTCCGCAAAGGCCCGGACCAGCGCTTCCGGCTCGCCGGCACTGATCTCTGCGGGGGAGAGAGGAACGGCCGCCCTGCGCAGAGTGTGATATTCCACCAGCACGGGGGAATCGGCGGAGAAGCTGTCTCCCACCGCAAACCGGTCGGAACTGCCGATGATCACGTCCCGGACGGTCTCGTTCCTGGTCGACTCCCGGGAGGTGAGGTCGGCGTATTCCTTCAGCTCAATGGAGGTGAAGCCCAGGATCCTGAGCCTCTTTTCCGCTTCCTGATAGCTGTATCCCGTGAATTCCTCCGCGGAAAGCGGCATGACGATCCGGGGGATCGGCGTGGGGGTGGGGGCGGGAGTGGGCTCCGGCGTTGGCACGGGGGTGGGGGCAGACGTAGGGTCCGGTACGGCGGTGACCGCCGGTATGCTGCCGCTGCATGCGCACAGGGAGACGAGCATCAGCAGGGCCAAAAGAAGAGTCAGGCCTCGTTTCATGGCAATGGAACTCCTTTCCGGGATCTCTCTATAGCACCCATAAACGGGAGCGGTATTGGAGGGCTTCGGCCAGATGGCCGGGCTGGATCGTTTCGCTGCCGGCCAGGTCGGCGATGGTGCGGGCCACCCGCAGGACTTTATCGTGGCTTCGGGCGGTGAGTCCCAGGCGCTGGTATGCCGCGCGGAGCAGGTCCTCTCCCTGCTGATCCAGACGACAGACTTCCCGGAGCAGATCGCCCCCCAGCCGGGCATTCTCCACCCGAGGTCCCGTGCCGCAGCGTGCCCGCTGCCGCTCCCGGGCGGCCTCCACCCGGCGGCGGATGGCCTGAGAACTCTCCCCCGGCTGCCGCCGATGCAGCTCCTCATAATCCAGGGCCCGGAGCTGAACGAACAGGTCGATCCGGTCCAGAAGGGGACCGGAGATGCGCTGCTGATAGCTGCGTACGGCGCCTTCGGAACAGGTGCAGCGGCCGGAGGGATCCCCGTACCAGCCGCAGCGGCAGGGATTCATGGCCGCCACCAGCATGAAGCGGCTGGGATAACTCACGCTGCCGCTTACCCGGGAGATGGTCACCTCCCCATCCTCCATGGGCTGACGAAGGACCTCCAGGGTGCTGCGGTTGAACTCCGGCAGCTCATCCAGGAACAGGACGCCGTTGTGGGCCAGACTGATCTCCCCGGGGCGGAGGTCCGTGCCCCCGCCGGCCAGGCCGACGCTGGAAACGGTGTGGTGAGGGGAGCGGTAGGGACGGTGGGTCATCACCGGGTGCTGCCGGTCCGTCAGTCCCGCCACGGAGCAGATCATGGTGGTTTCCAGCGTCTCCTCCCGGGTCATGGCGGGGAAGATGGAGGGGAGTCTGCGGGAAAGCATGCTCTTTCCGGAACCGGGAGGGCCGGAGAGCAGGATATTGTGGCCTCCGGCCACGGCGATCTCCAGCGCCCGCTTGGCCTCCTCCTGGCCCTTCACATCGGAAAAATCCGGGCCGTTCACATCGGGAGCGGGTTCCGGCACCGCAGCGGGGGGAATGATCTCCTCACCCCGCAGGTGGCGGATGAGGGCCTGGGTGCTGGCTACGGGGATGACCTCCACCTCGCTGGCATAGGCCGCCTCCGAAGCGTTGGCCGCGGGGACGAAGAGCTTGCTGAGCCCCGCTTCCCGGGCGGCCAGGGCCATGGACAGCGCGCCGCAGATGGGGCGCACTTCGCCCCCCAGGCTCAGCTCCCCGATGAAGCCCCATTCCTCCGGCAGGGGTTCCAGCTGCCCGGTGGCGGCCAGGATCCCCAGAAACACGGGCAGATCGTACAGGGTGCCCCCCTTGCGGGTGTCCGCTGGGGCCAGGTTCACGATGACCCTTCCGGGAGGGAAGCGGAAGCCGCCGCTTTTCACCGCGGCCCGCACCCGTTCCCGGGCTTCCCGCACCGCCGCATCCGGCAGGCCCACCAGGTCGAAGTTGGACTGTACCCCGCCGGCGGCGTAGCATTCCACCGTCACGGCGTACCCGTGTACGCCCCGGATGCCCAGACTGTGTACCCGCTGGAATTCCGCCATGCCGCCGCCTCCGATCCAAAGCACATTCTCCTACATTTATACCCTAATAGTAAACCTTTGCGGAGGAGATTGCAAGGGAGTTGAGCGCAGGGGAGAAGGCGGCTGCTTTTCCTCCTGTTTTTCCGCCGCCGGAATTGTATTCCTGCCGGGGAAGGTATATAATACAATGAATATTTGTGTGGAAGGGAGCGGCGGTATGCGGGCAGAAGTTTCGGGGATCCCGGTGAATTACCTGGACCTGGGTTCCGGACCGGAGACGGCGGTGATCCTCCAGGGCTGGGGAACGAATCTGAGCCTGTACCGGGCCCTGGGGGAACACCTGGCTCAGCACATGCGGGTGCTGATCCCGGAGCTGCCCGGCTTCGGGGAGACGCCGGAGCCGCCGGAACCCTGGGAGGCGGCGGACTATGCCGCCTTCACCCGGGAATTCCTCCGGGTCCTGGGGGTGGAGAAGACCCATCTCCTGGGCCACTCCAACGGAGGCCGGATCATCCTCTGCCTCAGCGCCTCCCCCCATCCCGGCCTGGAGCTGGGAAAGCTGGTGTTTCTGGATGCTGCGGGCGTCGTGCCGGAAAAGACGGCGAAGCAGAAGCGGAAGCAGACTCTGTTCAAAGTCGTGCGGACCCTGCTGAAGCCCTTCCCCAGGCTCCTGGAGGCGTACCGGCAGAAGCACGGTTCCGCGGACTACCGGGCTGCCAGCCCCCTGATGCGCCAGACCCTGGTGAAGCTGGTGAACAGGGACCTGCGGGAGCTGATGCCCCGGGTGAAGGAGCCCAGCCTGCTGATCTGGGGCACGGCGGATGCGGATACTCCCCTGTGGATGGGAAAGATCTTTGCGGAGAAGATCCCGGACGCGGGACTGGTGGAGGTCCCCGGCGCGGGACATTATGCCTATCTGGAGCAGCCCGGTTTCGTATACCGGGTGCTGGACGCCTATTTCGGAAAGGCGGAGAAATAGATGTATTTGTTTCTTGCGAAAGCGATCATGGGGCTGTGCTTCCTGGGAGCGGGCTTCGTCCTCTTCCGGCGCTATGCCCATATCTTCCAGCTGAACGGCTACAAGCATCCGGTGCAGGAGCGCTGGGTGCGGGACAATATCGAGCAGGTGATGCTGCGGGGGATCTGGGCCCTGGGGGCCGCTCCCCTGGTCCATGGGCTGGGCCGGATCGGGGCGTACCTGGCGGCGGCCCTCTTCCTGCTGGTGCTGGGGCTGAACCTGCCCCGGACCCCTGCCAAAAAGCCGCTGGTGATGACCAAGCGGATGTGGAGGCTGCTGATCACCTGCGCCATTCTCCATCTCCTGGCCCTGGTCTTCCTCCTGTTCATGCCGGACGGGGGCGGCTTCGGCGCCCTTCTGTGCTCCTTCTGCCTGACGGGGGCTCCCTGGCTCCTGCTCCTGGCGGACACGATCAACAGGCCCGTTGAGAAGGCCATCGACAACTGGTACATCCGGGACGCGAAGCGCATCCTGGGGGAGTGTCCGGACCTGACGGTCATCGGCGTCACCGGCAGCTACGGCAAGACCAGCGTCAAGTTTTTCCTTGAAAAGCTGCTGAGCGCAGAGTACAATGTATTGGTTACGCCGGAGAATTACAACACCACCCTGGGGGTGGTGCGCACCATCCGGGAACGGCTCCGGGCCCAGCATCAGCTCTTCGTCTGCGAGATGGGCGCCCGGAACGTGGGGGACATCAGGGAGATCTGCGATCTGGTGCATCCGAAGTACGGGGTCATCACCGCCATCGGTCCCCAGCACCTGGAGAGTTTCGGAAGCCTGGGCAATATCATCAAGACCAAATTCGAGCTGGCGGACGCCCTCCCGGAGGACGGGATCCTGTTCGCCAACCTGGACGACGAGAATATCCGCGGCCGGAAGGCCGCCGTCCCCACCGTGGGTTACGGCCTCATCCGCGGGGATTACCGGGCGGAGGACCTGACCGTCTCTCCCCGGGGCAGCAGCTTCACCCTCAAGGGGGTGGAGTTCCACACCCGGCTCCTGGGGGCCCATAACGTGCAGAATATCTGCGCCGCCATCGCCGTGGCCAACACTCTGGGCGTACCCCTGGAAAAGCTCCGGCTGCCGGTGCAGCAGCTGGAAAGCGTACCTCACCGGCTCCAGCTCCTGGGGGGCGGGGCCAGGACCGTCATCGACGACGCCTACAACTCCAACCCCGCCGGGGCAAAGGCAGCGCTGGAGGTCCTTTCCGCCTTTCCCGGCCTGCGGATCCTGGTGACCCCGGGCATGGTGGAACTGGGGGAGAAGCAGGAGAGCCTGAACCGGGATCTCGGCGCCCAGGCCGCGGAGAAATGCGACTATGCCATGCTGGTGGGCCGGAAGCAGGCGCCCCCCATCCGGGCGGGACTCCTCTCCGCCGGTTTCCCGGAGGAGAAGATCCTGGTATGCGATACGGTGCAGGAGGCCGTCGCTGCGGCGGACGCCCTGGAACCGGGGCGGGAGCGGGTCATCCTGCTGGAAAACGATCTGCCGGATAATTATTGAGGAGGTCTTTTGCATGAAGATCCAGATCGGTCTCTTCTTCGGGGGCAACAGCGTGGAGCATGAGGTCTCCGTTATTTCCGCTCTCCAGGCCTTCGGGCAGTTCGATCGGGAGAAGTACTCCGTGCTGCCCATCTACATCAGCCGGAACAGCGAGTTTTACACCGGCGAGGCCGCCGGTCATATTGAGGAATACAAGGATCCCAAGGCCCTGATGGCCAAGTGCACCCAGGTCTTCCCCGTGCGTCTGGGGGACCGGGTCGCTCTGCTGGAGCAGGGAGCCTTCGGCTGGAAGAAAAAGCCCTATGCCCTGCTGGACGTGGCTTTCCCCGTGGTCCACGGCACCAACGTGGAGGACGGAGCTCTCCAGGGCTTCTTCCGCACCCTGGGGATCCCCTTTGCCGGATGTGACGTGCTGGCCTCCGCCGTGGGCATGGATAAGTATGCCCAGAAGCTCCTGTACCGCTCCGCCGGTCTGCCGGTGCTCAGCGCCCTGCGCCTGGGGGCGGAGGGAGACCGGGAAGCCTTCTGCGATCTGGCGGAGAAACAGCTGCGCTACCCCATGATCGTGAAGCCCCTGGACCTGGGCTCCAGCGTGGGCATCCGCCTGGCCCATGACCGGGCCGGTCTGCTGGAGGCGCTGGACTATGCCTTTTCCTTCGCGCCGGAGGTGCTGACGGAGCAGGCGGTGCAGCACCTGCGGGAACTGAACTGTTCCGTCCTGGGGGATCGGGAGGAAGCCCGGGCTTCGGAGGTGGAGGAACCCATCATGGGGGACGAGATCCTGAGCTATGAGGATAAGTACGGCTCCGGCGGCGGCAAAGGCGGCAAGACCGGGGCTTCCAAGGGCATGCGGGGGTTGAAGCGTCTTCTTCCCGCCCCCATTTCACCGGAGCTTCGGGAGAAGATCCGGGAGGCCGCCGTGGCCGCCTTCCAGGCGCTGGACTGCTGCGGCGTGGCCCGCATCGACTTCCTGATGGACGACGAGACCGGGCAGTATTGGGTGAACGAGATCAACACCAATCCCGGTTCCCTCTCCTTCTACCTGTGGGAGCCGGTGGGCCTGCCCTATCCCCAGCTCCTGGACGAACTGGTGAAGCTGGCCCTGAAACGGGAGCGCCGCCGGGGCGACTTCCACCATGAGATCGAGACCGGCATCCTGGCGGGCTTCTCCGGCGGGAGCAAGGGCGGGAAAATATAGGGTTTCCCTTTCCATGGGCCCCGCTTCGCCGGGCGCCCGGACAGACGCTCTGCCGGGAACGATCGGCTCAACCATGAAAAACAACATTCGAAAGAGGATTTATCGATGATCGAATTTGACGCATACAAAACGAAACTGAACGCCCTGCGGCCCAAGCTGGATACGGTGCGGGACGCCCTGAAGCTGGATGCCGCCCGGGAGGAGATCGCCCAGCTGGAGGCGGAGACAGGGAAGGACGGCTTCTGGAACGACGTGCAGAACGCCCAGAAGGTCCAGCAGCAGATCAAGCGGCTGCAGCACAAGTGTGAAAATTACGACCAGCTCAATCGGAGCTGGGAGGACCTGCTCACCCTCTGCGACATGGCCCTGGAAGAGAACGACGACAGCATGCTGCCGGAGCTGGAAGAGGAATACGCCCGCTTCGAGAGCAAGCTGGAAGAAGTGCACCTCAGCACCCTCCTCACCGGGGAATACGACGCCAACAACGCCATCCTCACCCTCCATCCCGGAGCCGGCGGCACCGAGGCCATGGACTGGGCGGGGATGCTCTACCGAATGTACACCCGCTGGGCGGAACGCCACGGCTATACCTACAAGCTGCTGGACTGGCTGGACGGGGAAGAAGCGGGGATCAAGTCCGCCTCCATCAAGATCGAGGGAGAAAACGCCTACGGCTATCTGAAGAGCGAACACGGGGTGCACCGGCTGGTGCGCATCTCTCCCTTTGACGCCTCCGGCCGTCGGCAGACCAGCTTCGCCGCCGTGGAGGTCATGCCGGAGATCACCGATACCGGGGAGATCGAGCTTCGGGACGAGGATATCAAGATGGATGTGTTCCGTTCCTCCGGCGCAGGCGGCCAGAAGGTCAACAAAACTTCCTCCGCCGTCCGGCTCACCCATATCCCCACGGGCATCGTGGTTTCCAGCCAGGTGGAACGGAGCCATTTCCAGAACCTGGAGAACTGCCGGGAGATGCTCCGGGCCAAGCTGGCGGAGATCAAGGAGCGGGAGCATCTGGAGAAGATCAGCGACATCAAGGGCGTACAGATGAAGATCGATTTCGGCAGCGCCATCCGCTCCTACGTCTTCATGCCCTACACCCTGGCCAAGGACACCCGCACGGGCTATGAAAACGGCAACATCGGCGCCGTGATGGACGGCGATATCGACGGCTTTATCAACGCATACCTGAGTCAGAGGGCATAAGAACAGCGGGAAGGGATGTGCTCGGAGCCATGAAATACGAGATCGGCTTTGACAACGCAAAGTACCTGGAGACCCAGTCTGCCCATATCCGGGAACGGATCGGTCAGTTCGGGGGCAAGCTCTATCTGGAATTCGGGGGCAAGCTCTTCGACGACAACCACGCCGCCCGGGTGCTCCCCGGCTTTGAGCCGGACAGCAAGGTGAAGATGCTCCTCACCATGAAGGACCAGGCGGAGATCGTCATGGTCATCAACGCGGGGGACATCGAAAAGAACAAGGTCCGGGGGGATCTGGGCATCACCTACGACCTGGATCTGCTGCGGCTGATCGACGCCTTCCGGGGCATTGGCCTGTTCGTGGGCAGCGTGGTCATCACCCATTTCGACCAGCATGCCGGGGCGGAGGCCTTCCAGCGGCATCTGGAGAGCCTGGGCCTGCGGGTCTACCGGCACTATACCATCCCCAACTACCCCTTCGACGTGGAAGGGATCGTGAGCGAGACCGGCTTCGGCCGGAACGAATATGTGGAGACCACCCGTCCCCTGGTGGTGGTCACCGCCCCCGGCCCCGGCAGCGGGAAGATGGCCACCTGTCTGAGCCAGCTCTACCATGAGCACCAGCGGGGAGTCAGCGCGGGCTACGCCAAATTCGAGACCTTCCCCATCTGGAACCTGCCGCTGAAGCATCCCGTGAACCTGGCCTACGAAGCGGCCACCACGGACCTGAACGACGTGAACATGATCGACCCCTTCCATCTGGAGGCCTATGGGGAGACCACGGTGAACTACAACCGGGATGTGGAGATCTACCCGCTGCTGAAGGCCATATTCGAGAGCATATACGGCTACTGCCCCTATAAATCCCCCACGGACATGGGCGTGAATATGGCGGGCAACTGCATCATCGACAACGACGCGGTGGTCCACGCCGCAAACAAGGAGATCATCCGCCGCTGGTTCGACGCCGCCTGCGCGTATCGGAAGGGCAACGTGGACAAGACCGTGGTGCAGAAAAACGAGAGCATCATGAAACAGGCGGGGCTGACCCAGGAGAACCGAAAGGTGGTCATGGCAGCCCGGGACAAGGCCCAGGCGACCGGCGAGCCCGCCGCCGCCATGGAGCTCTGCGACGGCAGGGTGCTCACGGGAAAGACCTCCAAGCTTCTGGGCGCCTCCAGCGCCCTGCTGCTGAACGCCCTGAAGACCCTGGCAGGCATCCCGGACGAGGTGCACCTCATTTCGCCCGATGTGATCGCCCCCATCCAGACCCTGAAGGTGGAACTCCTGGGGGGAGGCAATCCCCGGCTCCATACGGACGAGGTGCTCATCGCCCTCTCCGTGTGCTCCAATACGGATGAGTATGCCGCCCGGGCCATGGCCCAGCTTCCCAACCTGAAGCATACGGAGGTCCACTCCACCGTCATCCTCTCCCAGGTGGACACCTCCACCTTCAAGAAACTGGGGGCAAATCTCACCTGCGACCCGGTATATCAGTCCAAAAAGCTCTACCATAGAGGATAGGAAAGGAATAAACGATCATGGATAACCTGAACTACACCATGCTTTGCGATTTCTATGAGCTGACCATGGGCAACGGCTACTTCGCCAGCGGGATGCATCAGAAGATCTGCTATTTCGACGTATTTTTCCGCCAGGTGCCCGATGGGGGAGGCTTTGCCATCGCCGCCGGTCTGGAGCAGATCATCGACTATGTGCAGAATCTGCACTTCGACCGGAAGGACATCGAGTATCTCCGGAGCAAGGGGATCTTTGACGAGCAGTTCCTCCGGTGGCTGAAGTACTTCCGTTTCACCGGGGATATCTGGGCCGTGCCCGAAGGCACCCCCATCTTCCCCTATGAGCCCATCCTCACCGTCCGGGCTCCCGCGGTGGAAGCGCAGCTCATGGAGACCTTCCTGCTTCTCCAGCTGAACCATCAGTCCCTGATCGCCACCAAGGCCAACCGGGTGGTACGGGCTGCCCAGGGCAGGCCGGTGATGGAATTCGGCTCCCGCCGGGCCCAGGGAGGCGACGGAGCCATGCTGGGCGCCCGGGCTTCCTATATCGGCGGCTGCGTCGGCACCGCCTGCACCATTTCCGACCAGCTCTACGGAGTTCCCGCCGGGGGCACCATGGCCCACTCCTGGGTGCAGATGTTCCCCAGCGAGCTGGAGGCCTTCAAGACCTACTGCCGGATCTACCCCAATAACGCGGTGCTGCTGGTGGATACCTACAATACTCTGAAGAGCGGCGTACCCAACGCCATCCGGGCATTCAAGGAAGAGCTGGTGCCCAAGGGCATCACCAACTTCGCCATTCGGCTGGACTCCGGGGATATTTCCTACCTCTCCAAGCAGGCCCGGAAGATGTTGGATGAGGCGGGTCTGGAAAACTGCCGCATCTCCGCTTCCAACGCTCTGGATGA
>CAMZIY010000034.1 GCA_947307365.1 uncultured Clostridia bacterium | reverse complement strand
TAATCGAAGTTGTGGGCTTCCTTCAGCAGCTGATCCTTCACCTTCATGAGACGGGTGGTGGTGCTGCGCTCGTTCTCTTCCAGCTTCATGGTGATGTACCGGATGGTCTCCTGCATCTGGGGGATCATGACGTACTCCAGGGCGTTGACCCGTCTCCGGGTGCGCTCGATCTCCGCGGCCATGAGCTGCATGCTCTTTTCCGCCCGGGCCAGCTCCAGCATATCCTGAAACACCTGGCTCAGCCGGTCGATGGCCTCGTCCAGCTCGCCGGAGGTCTGGGCGTAGCCGTAGGGGTAGATGTCCGCCGCGGCCCCGGTGCGGGTACGGAAGGAATACTGGGGGATATATACGCTCATGACGTTCTTCCGGGTCAGGTCCACCTCCACCCCCTGCTTGGGGAACAGGAGGCTCTGCTCCAGGATCTCGGGACTCATGAGGGCGGAAGCCTTGGACATGGCGCCCATGGCCTCCTCCAGGCCGGACTCCACCCGCTGGCGGAGGGCCTTGTTTTCCCGGACCACCAGCATGAACTGACGCATGAGCTCATCCCGCTTGTCCTTCAGCAGCTTGTGCCCCCGGACGGCGGTCAGGAGCCGGTTCTTGGTCCGCTTCAGCTCCATGCGGGTCGGCTTTACTTCCGACGAAATGGCCATGCCTTAACCCTCCTGCTTGGGCAGATACTTGTCGATGTACTCCAGCTTGATGCGCTTCAGCTCGCTCTTGGGCAGGATGGACAGAAGCTTCCAGCCGATATCCAGGGTGTCCTCGATGCTGCGGTCGGTGCTCTGGCCCTGGCCCACGTATTCCTTTTCAAAGGCCTCGGCGAACTTGGCGTAGAGCTTGTCCGTATCGGAAAGGGCGGCCTCGCCCAGGATGGTCATGAGCTCGCTGGCGTCCTTGCCCGCGCTGTAAGCGGCAAAGAGCTGGTTCATGGTGCCGGAGTGGTCTTCCCGGGTCTTGCCTTCGCCGATGCCCTTGTCCTTCAGACGGCTCAGGCTGGGGAGCACGTCGATGGGGGGCAAAATGTTCTTCAGGTACAGGTCCCGGGAGAGGATGATCTGCCCCTCGGTGATGTATCCCGTCAGGTCCGGAATGGGGTGGGTGATGTCGTCCTCCGGCATGGTGAGGATGGGGATCATGGTGATGCTTCCCTTCTTCCCCTTCCGGCGGCCCGCCCGTTCGTAGATGGAGGCGAAGTCCGTGTACAGGTAGCCGGGATAGCCGCGGCGGCCGGGAACTTCCTTCCGGGCGGCGGAGACTTCGCGGAGGGCTTCGGCGTAGTTGGTGATGTCCGTGAGGATGACCAGCACGTGCATATCCTGCTGGAAGGCCAGGTATTCCGCCGCGGTCAGTGCCATGCGGGGGGTGCTGATGCGTTCCACCGCGGGGTCGTTGGCCAGGTTGGAGAAGAGCACGGTGCGGTCCAGGGCGCCGGTGCGCCGGAACTCGTTCACGAAGTACTCCGATTCCTCAAAGGTGATGCCGATGGCGGCGAAGACCACGGCGAACTGCTCCCCGGAGCCCAGCACCTTGGCCTGCCGGGCGATCTGGGCCGCCAGGCTGGCGTGGGGAAGACCGGAGCCGGAGAAGATAGGCAGCTTCTGGCCCCGGACCAGGGTATTCAGGCCGTCGATGGCGGAGATGCCCGTCTGGATGAACTCGGAGGGATAGTCCCGGGCGGCGGGGTTCATGGGGAGGCCGTTGATATCCAGATATTCCTCCGCCAGGATCTCGGGGCCCCCGTCAATGGGGCGGCCCATGCCGTCGAAGACCCGGCCCAGCATATCCGGGCTGACGCCCAGCTGCATGCCGTGGCCCAGGAAGCGGACCTTGCTCTCCGCCAGGTTGATGCCGGTGGAGCTCTCGAAGAGCTGGACCACGGCGCGGTCGCCGTCCACCTCCAGCACCTTGCAGCGGCGGGTCTCCCCGTTGGGGAGCTCGATCTCCGCCAGTTCGTCGTAGGTGACGCCCTCCACGTTCTTGACCACCATCAGAGGGCCGGAAATCTCGCGTATGGTGCGGTATTCCTTAATCATGCTGCGCCGCCTCCTTGATCTGTTCCGCCATATCCGCAGCGATGGCGGAGTAGGCGGTGGGGTATTCCTCTTCCGGCACGGACTTGGCGCGGCCGATCCGGTCCCGGACCTCGATGGAGATCAGCTTCCCCAGGTCCGCCCCGCCGGCGATGGCCCGGCGGCACTGGGCGTCGTACTGGAGGATGATATCCAGGAGGATGGACTGGCGGTCGTAAGAGGAGTAGTTGTCGATGTCCACAAAGGCGTTCTGCTGGAGGTAGTCCTCCCGGATCATCTTGGCGGTCTCCATGGTGAGCCGGTCCGCGGGGGAGAGGGAATCCTGTCCCACCAATTTGACGATCTCCTGGAGCTCGCTTTCCTGCTGGAGGATGGCCACGGCCTTGGCCCGGTTCTCCAGGAAGCTCCGGCCCAGGTTCTTCTCAAACCAGCCCCGGAGGTTATCCATATACAGGGAGTAGCTGTTCAGCCAGTTGATGGCGGGGAAGTGCCGGGCGTGAGCCAGACCGGAATCCAGGCCCCAGAACACCTTCACGATGCGCAGGGTGGCCTGGCTGACGGGCTCGGAGGTATCGCCGCCGGGAGGGGAAACGGCCCCGATGGCGGTGAGGCTGCCCCGGCGCACTTCGCTGGAGAGACACTGCACGCAGCCCGCCCGTTCGTAGAACTGGGCGAGACGGGAAGCCAGGTAGGCGGGGTAGCCTTCTTCGCCGGGCATCTCTTCCAGACGGCCGGACATCTCACGCAGGGCTTCGGCCCAGCGGGAGGTGGAGTCCGCGATGACGGCCACGTCGTAGCCCATATCCCGGAAGTATTCCGCGATGGTGATGCCGGTGTAGATGGAGGCCTCACGGGCCGCCACGGGCATATCCGAGGTGTTGGCGATAAGCACCGTGCGCTTCATCAGCGGTTCCCCGGTGCGGGGGTCCTGGAGCTCGGGGAACTCCATGAGCACGTCCGTCATTTCGTTGCCCCGCTCGCCGCAGCCGATGTAGACCACCACGTCCACGTCGGACCACTTGGCCAGGGCGTGCTGCACCACGGTCTTGCCGCTGCCGAAGGGGCCGGGCACCGCGGCGGTGCCGCCCTTGGCGATGGGGAAGAGGGTGTCGATGACCCGCTGGCCGCTCTGCATGGGGGTGTCCGGCAGGAATTTCTGCTGATAGGGACGGCCGATCCGCACGGGCCAGGTCTGCATCATGGTGAGGGCCCGCTCGCCTCCCCGCTCCAGCTGGGCCACCGCCACGGTATCCGTAACGGTGAAATCCCCTTCGGTGATGCTCTTCAGGGTGCCGACCACCCCGTGGGGCACCATGATCCGATGGGTCAGAGCGCTGGTCTCTTCCACGGTGCCGATGATGTCGCCGCCGCTGATCCGGTCGCCCGCCTGCTTGACGGGGACGAAGTGCCATTTCTTCTCCCGGTTCAGGGCGGGGATGTCGATGCCCCGGGCGATGGTCTCGCCGGCGAGGGCCCGGATCTCCGTCAGGGGGCGCTGGATGCCGTCGTAAATGTTCTCCAGCATGCCGGGGCCCAGCTCCACGCTCAGGGGAGCGCCGGTGGTGTACACCTCCGCCCCGGGACCCAGGCCTGCGGTCTCCTCATAGACCTGAATGGATGCCGTGTCGCCGGTCATGGTCAGGATCTCGCCTTTCAGACCCTGGGCGCCGACCTTGACCACGTCGGCCATGCCGGCGTCGGCCAGACCGTCCGCCACCACCAGCGGCCCGGATACCTTGATGATTTTACCCATATTCAAACTCCGTTCATTCCGAATTCCACCGGCTGTCCGGCGGGAGTTTTCGACGATAGGATCTGAGCCGGAGCTCAGAGGATATTTGCGCCAACAGCCCGCTCCACGGCGGAGGTGAGGGCGTCCATGCCCAGACCCAGGGTGCCGTTTTTGGAGGGGATGGGGATAATGGCGGGGGTCATGGATTCTTTCGCCGCGTTGATTCGCTCCTTCAGCGGGGCGATCAGCTCTTCGGTGATGTAGATGATGGCGTAGGGCTGGCCTTCGCCGCTCATGGCGGCGTCGAACACCGCTGCGGCCGTTTCCGGCTCTGCGGGGAACACGTCCAGGCCCAGAGCCCGGAAGCCCATGACGCTCTCCCGATCTCCCAGTACCGCGACCTTGTATGCGCTCATGCTTCCTTCGCCTCCAGTCGATAGAGGTAGCGGATCAGAACGTCCTCCCCGAAGGGGGTGAACCGAGCCTGATCCATCCAGTTCGCCAGGAGACTGCGGCAGCCCTGTTCAAAGGCGGAGAAGCCGCCCCCCCGGGCCGCCCGTTCCGCCTCCGGAAGAAGGGAGGCGAGACCGGTGCTCCGGTACAGGGCCAGAGTGGCCGCCGCGTCCGGGTAGGCTGCGTTCACGTCCTTCAGGGAAACGGTGCCGCAGTCCGTCAGCACCTGGTTCAGCTGCTCCGGCTCCACGCCGCTCTTCAGCATCCGCACCAGGGCCCGGAGGTTCAGGGCGTCCGCGTTCAGCGCGGCGTAGCGGATGAGAAGGTTGGCCTTCGTGGCGTCCGCCGTTGCTTTCAGCTCCTGCACGTAGGCCTTGTCCAGCAGAAAGTCCGCCAGCCGGGGGTCCTTGGTGCGGGAGAGGATCTCGTCCGCCTGGAGAAAGGCCTGGCTGAAGGTGGGGGAGAGCTTGTCCGTCTTCCCGTCCCGGTAGGCCAGCATGAGATCCTCCCGGGTCACCCGGCCCAGCGGGGAATACAGCCGGGAATTGTCCGTGTTGGCGGCGATGCTTTTCAGAAAGACCTTGGCGTTATGGTAATCGTATTTCACCCGAAAGAAATCCACGATCTTCGGATCCGGGGCAAGGCTTTCCAGATCCCGGAGGATGGCGGCCTTATCCGTCTCGGACCCGGCTTCTCCCGCCCGGGCTTCCCGGGCATGGAGGTAGGAGGAGAGAAAGAGGTAATCCGTATCCTTATGCTTTCTCACGGCGGCTCCTTATCCGAACAGCAGCGCGGAGGCCTTGCCCGCCAGCTCGTTCCTGCGCAGGGCGGCCAGGGTATCCAGCGCGCAGTTCACCTCGATCTTCCCCTGGGAGAGGATCAGCCCCCCCACGATGGGGCGGCATTCCTCCGCCAGCGTCAGGCTGCCGGAGCAGAGGCGATTGGCCTCCTCCACCACCCGTGCGCCGACGCGGGCTTTATCCCGCTCGTTGAGGATGATCTGTTCCTGCTTCGTTTCGGCGGCGGAGGCGGCGAGCCTGGCCAGCAGCTGCGCATAGGGCTCGTCCTCCAGGGCGCAGAGCTGTTCCACCGCCCGCTGGAAGGCCCGGGCCACCAGCTCCTGCTTGGCGCTCAGGAGCTGCTTCCGGTTTTCCGTCTCCTCGGCGGCCAGGAGCAGGTCGTACTGCCGTGCGGCCTCGGCCTCCCCCTCCTTCCGGAGGGTCTCCCGCAGCTGACCGGCTTCCCGGTCCGCGGCAGCCTTGGCCTCGGCGGCCTTCTGCTCCGCCTGGGTCAGGAGATCCTTCGCTTCCTGCTGCGCGTCCTCCCGGATGCGCTGCGCGATGTTTTCGATCCCCTTCATCTTACTTCACGTTGAGGATCATCAGGATGGAGGCGATCAGGGAGAGGATCGCGTAGAACTCCACGATGACGCAGAGGATGATGCCCTTGGACCAGTCGTCGGGCTTCTTGGCTGCGATATTGATGCTGGCGGCGGCGACGCGGCCCTGATACTTGGCGGAGATGAGACCGCCCAGCATCATGGGGATGCAGGCGACCAGGTAGCCCAGGCCCTGCTGGATGGTGAGGGTCTGAACGCCGGACCCGCCGAAGATGCCGATCTGCAGCAGAACGAAGAACCAGATAACGAAACCGTACAGGCCCTGGGTGCCGGGGATGACCTGCAGGATCAGGCACTTGGTGAACTGCTCGGGATCTTCGCTCACCAGACCGGCGGCGGCTTCACCGGTCATGCCGGTGCCCCGGGCGGAACCGATGCAGGAAAGGACGGCGGCGAGGCCGCCTCCCAGAAACGCCAGCGCGAGACCGCCGAATGCATTGATAAACTCAGCCATGGATGGATTCCTCCTTAATGATTTCAAAATACTTGGTTTTCCGGTCCAACGGACGGAAGGCCTTGCCTCCGTCCACATAGAACTTGCCGAAGAACTCCAGATACTGCAGCCGCGCTGCGTGGACGTATGTGCCGATCACGTTGATGCCGATGTTGAACACGTGACCGATAACAAAGATGGGAATGAAGAGGATCACGCTGCCGAAGAGGGAGCCCAGCACGTTCACGATGCTGGCCACGATCCCGCCGGCCAGCATAAGGGCCATCAGACGGGAGTAGGACAGGATATCGCTGAAATAGCTGGTGATGTCGTAGAGGCTGGCGATGCCGCCTACGATCTTGCCGGGGATGGTGGGCTTGGCTCTGCCCTGGGTCAGCACCAGGGCGGCGACGCCGGCGATGGCGATCCACCAGAAGCCCCGGAGGGCGCCCACGGCGATCCCGGCGAAGAGGAGCCACCAGCTGCCCACGTCGAAGAGGGCGTCCAGGGGCTTCCCGTCCCGGATGAGGATGTATGCCTTGACTCCCATGCCGAAGAGGATCTGGATGACCCCCAGGACCAGGGAGAGGATCAGCACGCTCATGGGATCCGCCAGGGGATTCAGCAGGGAGGGAATGGTCACTTCCTTCCCCAGCAGCTTCGCCACCACGGGGATGGCGTCCCCGAAGAAGCTGCCGGTGATGATGCCGAAGATGGCGGTGGTGACGCCGCATTCCAGCACCAGGCGGATCATGTTCTTCGTGCCGCCGGTGAGCTTGAATTTCTTCTGCACGATCAGGGAGAGGATGATGAACACCAGGCCGTAGCCCAGGTCGTTGAACATCATGCCGAAGAAGATGCAGAAGAAGGGGGCGATCAGGGGGTTGGGGTCCACGTTCCGGTAGTCCGGCAGACTGTACATCTCCGTGACCATGTTCAGCGGCTCCGTAAAGGCGTTGTTCCGGAGCTTGATGGGGATCGTGTCTCCCTCCTCCGGATCGGAAAGCTCCCAGGCGCAGCAGTACTTGCCCAGAAGCTCCTCCAGGGCGGGCACGCTGGGTTCGTCCACCCATCCCGTCATGGCGAAGGCAGAGGAGGTGCGGAGCAGCGTCCCTTCCGCCGCGGCGGCGTCCAGCTCCAGGGTGAGCCGGTCGGAGTACAGGCGGATCAGGCGGCGGTACTGGCCGCATTCCTTCAGATAGGCCTTGGCCTCGTCCATGTCCTGCCGGGCGTTCTCCTCCGCCTTGCGGGCGGCGGCGATATTCTCCCCGGCGCTGCCGGTGCGCCCGCCGGTGGGGGCGCGCTCGAAGCTGAAGCCCCGGAGCACGGGCTCCACGGCGGATTCCAGCTCCCGGGCATAGACCACCATGACCCCCGCCCGGTCCCGGTCGGTGCCCGCGGGAACGACGGCGACCTCGCCGCCGACCTCGGCCAGAGCGGTTTCCAGCGCTTCCGTCCCGCGGCTCACAGGGATGGAGCCCAGGCGGATGCGGGTCCGGCGGGTCTCGGTCATCTCCAGCGGCAGGCTGAGAGGTTCCCACAGGGCCAGGGAATCCGCCAGGGAACGCTGGGCGTAGATCTCCCCCTGGAGCTGGTCCAGGGTGGCCGCGGCCTCCAGGATGCTCCCGCAGGCCCGCTGGGCTTCCTCCCGGATATCCGCGAAAAAGTCCGCCTCCGTGATCTGGTCCCGGGCGGGGAAGAGCCCCGTTTTTTCATAGGCGTACTGCTTCAGCAGCTTCAGGGCGGCCTCCGCCCGTTTCTTCTGCTCCTGCAGCGCCTCGATGCGCTGGTCCCGGTCCCCGCCGGTATCCGGGGTGAGGTACCCCTCCGGCGCTTCGCAGGGGCGCAGCTCCACGCAGCCCAGGCGCTGGAGCTCGTACATCAGGTCCGACTGCTGGCTCCCCAGGGCGGCGAGCCGCAGCTTTTTCATCTTTACGATCGCCATGTCAGACCTCGGAAAGCGCCTGGGCGACCCAAGCAGCGGCTTTCTCCATGTTTTCCTCCGCTCTGGCCCGCAGCTCGCTGTTTTTCACGTCCGCAACGGCCTTCAGCTCTTCCCGCCGTCTGGCGGCCCGTTCCTCCCCGGCCTTCACCAGGGCGGCGGCCTCCTCCTCGCCCTCCCGGCGGGCAGCTTCCAGGGCGCGGGTGCGGTATCCTTCGGCGGAGCCCTCTGCGGCGGCGGCAGCCTCCTTCGCCTCCCGCAGGATGCGCTCGGCCTCCTTCTCCGCCTTCAGGATCTCGTCGATTCCGTCCATTTTTCCTATCGCCTCCCATTTTCGGAGTATTCTGGGATTTTTGTTTTACAAAATAAGTCCAGTTTATGAATTATATCTCATTCTTATTGGGAATGCAATGTCTTTCCGGTAATTTCGCACAATAAAAACGTCCGTGTTCGGCTTTGCCGAACACGGACGCAGACAGAATTTTCTGCTTATTCGCAATACAGCTTCCGGGAGGCGACGTAGACCTCCTCCAGGAACACCGGGGTGTTGGCCCAGGCGCCGTAGTGGCCCAGAATGGCGGGCTTGCCCGGCTGGTTGAACTGCTTGACGAAGGCGCGGGCGGCCTCCCGCTGCTCCTCCTCCGTGGCGGTCTCGGGATCGAACTTGTCCGGCCAGACGCCGAAGACGATCTTGTCTCCGTAACGGTCGTACAGGGCGTGGATGTCGTTCATGACCTGGGGATCCCATTCGTCGAAGCCGCCGTCGATGAAGCACTGGACCCGGTCTTCCCCGTGGCCGCAGGAGTGGAGGGTGGCGTAGCGGCCCCACTTGTGGATGTGGCCGGTGAGCTGCTTCATGAAGGGGACGAAGAACTTGTAGGCGATCTCGTCGGAGAAGAAGGGGGCCTTCTGGGAGCCCCAGTCGTCGTGGATGTTGAAGCCGTCCAGCATGGGGTAATTCTCGCAGAGCTTGTCGATGACCTTGCAGGCAAAATCGGTGCTGGCCTGGAACAGCTCCAGGATCGCATCCTCCTGGTCCTCGTCCACCAGGGCCATGGCGGCGGGGGCAAAGTCCATGAAGCTGATGAGCCGCTCGAACCAGAAGCCGTTCACCAGGGAGATCTGGTAGGGGAAGCGGCCGTCCAGCTTCACCTTTTCCGCTTCGCTGGCCCAGTCCCAGGTATCGATATCCGGGAAGTGGATCTTTTCCTTCCACTCGTTCACATCCGCCAGCAGGGGCTCGCCGGGCCGGACGATGGAGCCGCCTACGGTGGCGATGTATTCCCACTCGATGCCGAAGCTGTCGGTGTTGTCGTGTCCCATACCCCGGCCCAGGTTATCGCTGTACAGGGCGGAGCCGATCATTTTGCCCTCGTTGGAAACGGGCATCCAGAAGGGATGCTTCTCGTAGTACAGGGCCATCATGTTTTCTCTGGGGGTGACGGGGAAATTCCTCAGGGGGGTGGCGGGGCGGCCGAACATGCCGGGCAGCTCGTCCACGACCTTGAGCTCTGCGGGGACGTACGGGATCTTGCGGAACATAATGATGTCTCCTTTCCTCTTGCACGCAATCTATGATATTTCGTTTTTGCTTATCGTTCAGATCAGGGCCAGGAGCCGGGCCAGGACGCCATAGCTGCGGCGAAGGCTTTCCAGGTCCATCCGTTCCCGGCGGGTGTGGCAGTCCTCCTCGATGGGACCGTAGGTGATGATGTCCATCTCCGGGCAGAGGCTGCTGAAGATCCCGGCCTCCAGACCCACGTGGAGGGAGAGCTCCTTCAGCTCCTTTCCCTCCTCCGCCAGCACCCGGCGCAGGGCCTCCCGCAGGGGAGAATCCGGCCGATAGGGCCAGCCGGGGTAATCCGACTCCAGGGAGAGAAAGCCGCCGAAGATGGAGCTGACGGCCTCCACCTGCCGGGAGACCTCCTCCCGCTGCCCCTTGAGGGGGCTGCGGATGTTCATGCGGAACTGCACTTCGGTCTCTGTCTGCTCCAGGACGCCCAGGTTCAGGGAAACCAGAGGGATGCCCAGCTCCGGAGAGGGGACCTGGGGCCCGGTGGGAAGAAGATAGCCCATGCTGATGAGGGCGCCGCTGTCCTCCGGGATCATGGCGGCGTTCACCCGTTCCGTTTCCTCCAGGGTCAGGTAGATATCCGGCTCGGCTTTGTACAGCGCCCGCTGCTCCTCCAGCACCTGGCGCGCGGCTGCCTCCAGCAGGTTCAGGGGAGCGGAGGAGGCGAAGAAGACCCGGAAATCCGAAGGAATGGCGTTTTCCCGGCTGCCCGCGGCGATGCGGACGATGCGGATATCCGCGCCGCGCTCCAGGAGACGATACAGGACGCGGAAGCCCATCTGGATGGAATTGGCCCGGCCCTTTCCGATCTCCGCGCCGGAGTGGCCGCCCAGAAGGCCGCCCAGGGTGAGGAAATAGCAGGGCAGCAGGGATTCGGAGAAGGATACGGGAAAATGGAGGATCATCCGGCGGCCGCCGCTGGAGGTGACGCAGGTCTCCGTTTCCCCCATGCCGTCCAGGTTCACCATACGCTTCGCAGTGAACATGTCTCTCCGCAGATTCCTGGCTCCCTCCAGCCCCACCTCTTCGGCGGCGGTGAAGAGACATTCCAGGGGCGGATGGGACAGCTCCGGATCGTCCAGCAGAGCCAGCATCAGGGCCGTGCCGGCCCCGTCGTCCGCACCCAGGGTGCTGTCTTCGGCGCTGACCCAGCCCTCCTCCACCCGGAGCTTCAGAGGCGCCGGGGGATCCAGATAGACCATGTCCGAATGGCTCTGGAACAGGATGGGAGGCTCATTCTCCCGTCCCGGGGAGGCGGGCCTGGTGATGAGCAGATTCTTCGACTCGTCCCGGCGGCAGGGAAGGCCCCGGGCGGCGGCAAAGGCCTCCAGATAATCGTTGATTGCGTCCTCTCCCCGGGAGGGGCGGGGGATGGCGCTGATCTCCTCAAAGAAGCGGAAGACAGGGACGGAAGCATCCAGAACGGACATAAATACCTCCCGAATAAACATGAAACCGTAATATTTTCTCCATTATATTCGCTCCCCGGCGGAAAGTCAATCAGCCGGGACCGACAGGAACAGATTGCGATTGACAAGGCCGCCGCGTCGGCGATATACTATATAAAAACAGAAAAGAGAGGGCTGCATATGGCGAAATATAAAGCATATCGGGAAATGCTTCAGGAGAAGCCCATCCTGTGGAGCGACCGGAAGCACATCATGGGTATGCCCTTGTCCTTCACCCGCTATCGGGTGGACGAGGATCGGCTCTATGTGCAGACCGGCCTTTTTCGCAGCGAGACCAACGAGCTTCTGCTGTATCGGGTGCTGGATGTGAAGTCCACCCGTACCCTGGGGCAGAAGCTTCTGGGCGTGGGGACCATCACCCTCATGAGCAGCGATTCCTCCAACCCCAAGCTGGAGCTGAAGAATATCAAGGATTGCGAGCGGGTGCGGAAATTCCTCTCCTCGATCATCGAAAAGCAGAGGAGCACGCTGGGGATCCAGGGCCGGGAGCTGTACGGCTCCGGCGTCCGTCCGGCTCCGGACGGGGATGGGGATCACCCTGGGCCCATGGGCGGCGGACCCGGCATGCCGCCGGATCTGGATGGGGACGGCATCCCCGATTTTCCGGCGGACGATCGCCGCTGAAACGAATGCACAGTAAAGGCGCTGTAGAAAAATATAAGGAGGATACATCATGGGCAAGTTTGTGATCAAGGCGTCCGACGCCGGCTTCCACTTCAATCTGCTGGCCACCAACGGACAGGTCATCGGCACCAGCGAAAAGTACAAGAGCGAAACTTCCTGCAAGGACGGGATCGAGAGCGTCCGCCGCTGCTGCGCGGGCGGCGTGGAGGACCAGACCGTCGAGGGCTTCGAGAAGGTCAAGCACCCCAAGTTCGAGATCTTCGAGGACAAGGGCGGCAAGTTCCGTTTCCGCCTGAAAGCCCGGAACGGGGAGATCATCCTGGCCTCCCAGGGCTACAAGACCAAGGACACCTGCCTCAACGGCATCGAGAGCGTGAGGAAGAACGCCCCCGAGTCCCCCGTGGAGAAGGAAGCGGAGTAATTCCGGTATCTGTTTCGGCGCTGCCTCAATGAGGCGGCGCCGATTTCGCTTTGTTTTCCGCGAAAAAGCAGAAAAAACCCCGCAGGATCCCGTCTTAATGGGTGAAAGGAGGCGCGGCCATGGAAGATACGGAGATCGTACAGCTCTATTGGGACCGGAATGAGCGGGCCATCGATGAATCGGACCGGAAATACGGCTCCCTGTGCCGAAGCGTGGCCCTGCGGATCCTGGAGATCCCGGAGGACGGGGAGGAGTGCGTTTCGGATACCTGGCTCCGGGCCTGGAACACCATGCCGCCCCAGCGCCCCTCCCGTCTGGGGGCCTTCCTGGGGAAGATCACCCGGAATCTGGCCCTGGACCGATGGCGCCGGGATCACGCGGGAAAGCGGTACGGCGGCGAGACCGCCCTGGCTCTGGAGGAGCTGGGGGAGATCGTCTCCGGGAAAAGCCTGGAGGATGAGGTGCGGTCCCGGGAGCTGGACCGGGCGATGAATGCCTTTCTCCGGAGCCTGCCGGACCGGGACCGGGAGCTGTTCCTGCGGCGGTACTGGGGCGTGGAGACCCTGGAGTCTTTGGCAAAACAGACCGGGCTTTCCGTGAGCGCGGTACACAGAAAATTGGGTAAGCTTCGGGAAAGCCTGCGGGATCATCTACAGAAGGAGGGGATCGACTTATGACGGCAATGGAACTGATGGAGTCCGTGGGCCGGACGGAGGAGACGCTCATCGAGCCCGTCCTGACCCCGGCAGCGAAGAAGAAGCTCAGCCGCCCCCTTCGCACCGCCCTGATCCTGGCGGCGGTGCTGGCCCTCCTGGCCCTGCTGGGAGTGGCGGCCAGGGAGACGGGCTTCCTGGAGCGGTTGTTCCCGGAGGAATTTGAAACCATTGAAGAGTATGTGAACCATATTGCGGTAACCACGGAGAACGACAGCCTGCGCCTCACCCTCCATGAGGCGGTGACGGACGGGTATACCATCATCCTGGTGTACAGCGTGGAGCGCCTGGATGGAGGCAGTATGGAAGGGTGGATCCCGGACGACATTATCCGGACCAAGACAAAGGAGGGCCATCCCGTGAGACTCGGCGCCAGCGGCGGCGAAGAGCTGGATATGGGGGAAACGGATCCCGCCCGGCGTACCTACGTCTGGGCCAACAACGGACCCACCAGCCGGGGCCGCATCTCCGTCCGCCTGTTCGGCCTGAAGAACCGGGAGACCGGGGAGCGATTCTCGCCGGGCTACCTGGAGGCGGAGGCGGAACTGAAGCCCTCCCTCACGAAGACCGCCCGGCGGCAGGGGGACGCGGACACGGAATACATCTATACGGATATGGTCCTTTCTCCCTTTGGCCTCCGGGCAAACTTCCTGAAGAATATCGCCGGGATGACGGAGGAGAACGCCCCTGAACCGGAAAAACCTGTCATTTATCAGCATTGGCAGGGGAGTCTGCAGCTCCTGTACCGGAACGGGGAGGAGAAGGACATGACCGGCCTGACCACCCGGGCGGTCGTCCAGACCGCGGGGACTGGTCAGGGGATTTGGAACCTGTCCATCGTGTTCAGCGAGCCCACAGACATCCGGGAGGTGCGGGCCCTGCGCCTGGACGGGGCAGAGTATCCGGCAGAGACGGGGCCGATCCCCCGTGAGCGCCTGGTAACGGACGCGGAGCTCTCCCCTCTGGAGGCGGCAAGGGAATGGCTGTATGGGGACCATACGCCGGTCCACCCGGAGCTGAAGGCGGAGGGGACAGACCTCACCCTGGCCCTGGACGGGATCTGGACCGACGGGTATACCACGGAGCTGCAGCTGAAGTCCCAGGGGCAGCCCAAAGGCCTGGAAAACGCCATGGGAATCACCGTGGACCTGGGCGGAAGCCTTGCCTTTGAGGCCCTGGACGCCAAGGGCGTGCCGGTGGCGGTGGGGGTATGCTACGGCGGCGCGGCGGAGGGGATCCTGACCTTCGCGGCAGAGTGTACGCAGAAGGCGGAGACCCTCATCATCCGCAGCGGGGATACGGTCCTGACCATCCCCCTGGATATGAAGCAGCTGGGGAAGCTGCCCCAGATCACCCCTCAGGAGCCCAGGAAGCGGACGGTGGACCCGGAGCGTCAGGCGGAGTCCCGGAAGGAGCTGCAGGATAACCTGTTCAAAAACACGCCCCCCACGGAGACGGACTATGCCGCAGATAACGGGGTCTACCGCCTGGAGATCAGGAGCCTGTACCTCCGGGGCGCGGAGGGAGAGGGCCGCCTGCGGGCCTGGGCCGTGGGCTCCCCGCTCACGGAGTCCGTCGGCTATGAGGATATGACGCTCTCACCCTTCCAGGTCTGCGTCCTCTCCGGAGGAAAGGAGATCACGGTCAGCTCCGGCGGCGGGTCCGGGGGGTACTACGACCGGGAGACCGGAGAGCGGGTATTCACCCTGGACCACAGCTTCACCGGGGACTTCGATACCGTGGACGCGGTACGTCTCATCTGGACGCCCCCCGCGGGGGACCGGATCACCCTGGACCTGGAACCCACGGCCTGATAGAATCTGAATTACTTGCCGGAAAGCTCTTGTCAGCTTTCCGGCATTTATGTTATTCTTATTCTAATGTAATCTAAACATAATCCATCAGAACAGGAGCCGCAAAGCATGAATACCGCTGATTATCAGGCCATGTATCAGGATAAACTGGGCAGCGTACAGGACTGCCTGGACTGCATCGAGACCGGGGATATCCTCTGCCCCGCAGGGAACCTGTGCGAGCCCGTGGAGATCCTGAGCAATATCCAGAAGATCGTCCCCCGGGTGGAGAACATCGAGATCCTCCGGGCCAAGGGCATCCCATACCCGGTGTATACCATGCCGGAGATGCGGGACAAGATCGACGTGGTGTCCCATTTCTTCGAGCCCGGCGTGCGGGAAGGATACCGGAACGGCCTGGTCACCTTCTATCCCTGCCATCTGCATGATTACCTCCCCGTGCGCTACCGTCACCGGAAGGCCAACGTCTTCCTGGCGGCCTGCACCCCCATGGACGAAGACGGCAACCTCATGGTCTCCGGGGAGATGCTTTTCGAGACGGAGGCCCTGGAGGCGGCGGACAAGATCCTGCTGGAGGTCAATCCCGCTCTGCCCAAGATCAAGGGGTCCATCACCATCCATATCAGCCGGGTCACCCGGCTCACGGAGGTGAACACCCCCCTGTTCATCGTGCCCCGGAGCATCCCCACGGAGATCGACAAGGCCGTGGGCGGCTACGCCTCCGAGCTCATCAAGGACGGGGACTGCATCCAGATCGGCATCGGCGGCATGCCGGATACCATCGCCTCCAACCTGTTCAACCGCCATGACCTGGGCCTCCATACGGAGATGTTCAGTTCCTACGTGGGGGACCTGATCGAGGCGGGGGTCATCAACGGCAGCAAAAAGAACGTAGATACGGGGCTGCATATCGGCTCCTTCGTCCTGGGGGACCAGAAGCTCTTCGACATTCTGGAGAAGAACCCCAACGTGCGCATCTGCCCCGCCAAGTATACCAACGATCCCTTCAACATCGCCCGGATCAACAACATGGTCAGCGTGAACAGCGCCCTGGAGGTGGATATCACCGGGCAGATCTGCTCCGAGAGCATCGGTCCCGTCCAGTTCTCCGGGGAGGGCGGCGCCCTGGAATTCGCCTACGGCGTCAGCCAGTCCAAGGGCGGCCGGGGCATCATCACCCTGCCCAGCACGGCCAAGGGCGGCACCGTCAGCCGCATCAAGGCCACCCTTACCCCCGGCGCGGTGGTGACCATCACCCGGAGCATCGCGGACAATATCGTCACCGAGTACGGCGTGGCCCGGCTCAGCGGACGCAGCGTGCGGGAGCGGGTGAACAACCTCATCGCCGTGGCCCATCCGGATTTTCGTGCCGAACTCCGGGCGGAAGCCAGGAAACTGGGATACCTCTAATCCATGAATTGACGCCTTGCGGCGTCGTGAATTGCGCTTCGCGCATGTTTGCGATTCATCCTGAATAAAAACGCACCCGGTCCCCGTATGGGGGCCGGGTACATCTTTACTTTGCCTCGCAGAGCGGATTTTGGGCTCATCACCCCGTTATCGACCCGAAGCAGCTGCTTCGGGTCGAAGAGGAGGTGCCGCAAGCGATATGCAGTTTTCGCGGCTGTTACGCAAACCGCGAAAACGGAATGAGCGCAGCGGGCTCCGACGAGGGGTCCGGGGCGAAATGCGAAGCGTTTAGAACATGATGTCGTGGGGCAGACGCATCTTGGCGATCTCCGCCACGGGGGTGCCGAACTTCTCCTCGTTCACCTTGTCGATCACGTCGCACATGGAGGCGTATACGCCGGGGAACACGCTGCCGGGGCCGCCCTGGGCGATGCAGGGGATGAAGTGCTCCCGCACGTTCCGCTCCAGGCAGGCCCGGACCACCTTGTCGTTGTTCTCGTCGGTCCACTCGGTGAAGTCCACGCTCTTGTTGTCGATGTCGCCCATGAAGGTGATGGCGCCGTTGTACTTCTTGTTCAGGGCGGGCACGTCGTTGCTCTCCATGCAGCCCTGCCAGACGTCGATGCCCATCTCGATCATGCTGTCCACGATGTTGGCGCAGTAGCTGTCGCTGTGGTGGACGATGAACTCGGTGCCGTGGTCGTGGTAGTAGCCGTAGATCTGCTTGTAGGGCTCCACGAAGAAATCCGCGAACATGCTGGGCCGCAGGAAGGAGTTGGTGCCGCTGCCCCAGTCGTCATGGTGGAACATGATCTCCGGCTTCAGATATTTGCAGATCTTCTCCGCGCACTTCAGCTCCCACTCGGTGAGGTACTTGATGAGGTCGGCGATCTCATCGGGGTAGGTGAGGTAGTACTCCAGGGCGGCGGTCATGGAGCAGAGGTAATGCACCTGCTCGAAAAGGCCGGGGGCGAAGAAGGAGGCGGTGAAGGCCTTCTCGTGGTCCACGTTTTTGTACTGTTCCCCGAACTGAGCCCACTCCTCCTCGGTGTACTCGATGTCGGGGGCCTTGACGTAATCCTGCCAGTGCTCGATGTCCTTGATGACGATCTTGTCCGCCGTGTGTACCGGGAAGGCGCCGGGGACGTTCTCCGGCCAGGACATGGTAACGCCCCAGGCGTTGAGGGAGTTCACGATGCCCCGGGCGGGGGCGCCGCCGTTGTGCATCAGGATCGGGGTGAACATGAGCTTGATGGCCTCGTACTGGTTCACGAAGCGATCCGGTTTGCCGCCCTTGATGATGGTCTGGCGCATGTTTTCTTTTGCAGTCAGCATGATAATAACCCATCCTCTTGTAAGTAATGATGATCAGTATACCGCTCATGCGGTATATTCGGACAAATCATTTTATCATATCCGAGGGAAAAAGTCTTCAGCCCGTTTTGCACAAAAAAGACGTTTCTGCTTGTGGAAAGTGCACAGGGGGACCGGGGCGCGGCCAGACCCGCATCCGGCGGAACGGGGGATCCAGGCTCCCTCCCCGAGGGAGCTGTCAGCCCGCATAGCGGGATGACTGAGGGAGCGTAACGAGCAGCTGCTTTCACGACAGAGCTTCAATGAGCAGCACTCCCTCAGGCGCTCCGCGCCAGCTCCCTCGAAGAGGGAGCCTGAGTTGCGGCTCTGCCCCGTCCCC
>CAMZIY010000033.1 GCA_947307365.1 uncultured Clostridia bacterium | reverse complement strand
TGGTGGTGTGCTGGCCGATATGGCCGATGCCCGCGGTCTGGGCGCCCTTGCCGAAACCGCCGCCATAGAAGATGTTCAGCTTCAGGAAGAAGGCATCCACCAGCTCCTGGGCATATTCCATGGTGATGGTGCCGTCCTCCAGATCCTTCTTCAGGTAGGGCCAGACGTACTGGTCGAAGCGGCCCATGCTGGTGACGCCGGGGCCGTTGTCCACGATGAGGAAGATATGGTAGAGCATATACATCTGGCAGGCTTCCCAGAAGTTCCGGGGGGTGCCCTCCGCGATGTGATCCAGGCCCTCGGCCATCTTCTCATACTCGGCCTTCTTCTCGGGGGTGGCGGCGGTCTTGGCCTTCTCCCGGGCGGTATCCGCATACCGGCGGGTCAGGGCGATGGCCCCGTCGCAGGCCAGGACGGCGGCAGAGTAGAACTCGTACTTGCCCATGTCGTCCCCCATGATGTTGCCCTTGCGGGCGTCCAGCCAGTCCTGCGCCTGCTTGCGGATGTCTCCGTAGCCCCGCTTCAGGATGGTCTGGAAGCCGGGAGTCAGGTGTCCGGGAGGCATCAGCACGCCGAAGCCGCCGGGACGGCCGAAGGGAGTCGCCTCCAGGCGGAAGAGCTCATCCGCCCCCTGGGGGAGCCAGGTCTCGGGCCGGACCATGCCGGGCTGCATGTTCTTCTTCATGTCCTCCCGCATTTCCTTCAGGTCCTCGGGAGAGATGGCCAGCTTCTGGTGGGAATAGGTGGGATCATCGTCGGGGGCATGATAGAGGCCGTCCTCCCCCATGGGCCAGGTGTGCTCGATGTCCATCATCAGCCACATGGAGCCGCTGGCGGCGCCCCAGTGCTTGTTGCCCACGTCCCCGGCGAAGTATTCGTCCTCCTCGATATCCGTATGCATATGCTGGATCACATACAGGGCCTCGGCGGGCTTCGCCAGGATGGGGGGATAGTTCTTGTACTTGGCCTGAGCTTCCCGGACGATCCGGGCCTTGGAGGGATCCGCGATGATGATGCGGTCCCGGACCTTCCCGCGCAGGCGCTCGATACGGTCGGTTACAGGGCTGAAGGTATACATGGCATTGATCCTTTCTGCAAAATTCTATATATTCTTGTTCTTCTGACTTCTTCTGCGGCCGGACAGACGCATGGTTGTCATGCTATCTATCCCTGTTCATACCGATATTTTTACGGATATTATTTTAGCACAGCGCCGGATCTTTTGCAAGAGGATGGTGGTACTTCCCGGCAAAACGTGGTACAATGGCGGCAGGCAAAATGAATGGAGAGGACGGAGAAAACACAATGGAATACACACTGATCAAGGGCAGCGGGCTGAAGGTCTCCCGTTTCTGCCTGGGCACCATGACCTTCGGGGATCAGGCGGACGAGCAGGAATCCATCCGCATCGTCCATCACGCCCTGGACCAGGGGGTGAACTTCTTTGATACCGCGGACTGCTACACCCGGGGCCAGAGCGAGATCTTCCTGGGCAAAGCCCTGGAGGGGAAGCGGGAGGACGCGGTGATCGCCACCAAGGTGACCAACGCCCGGGGCTTCAAGCCCAACCAGTCCGGCCAGGGGCGGAAGCACATCATCTCCGGGGTGGAGGAAAGCCTCCGGGCCCTGAAGACCGACTACATCGACCTGCTCTACCTCCACCATCCCTCCGGGGACGCCCCCACGGAGGAGGTCATCGAAACCATGACCAACCTGGTGCGCAGCGGCAAGATCCGGTACTACGGCGTCAGCAACTACAGCACCTGGCAGTTCTGCTCCATGGTGCACAAGGCCCGGGAGATGCACGCCGTGGCCCCGGTGGTGACGGAGAGCGTGTACAACCTCCTCACCCGGGGCATCGAGGATGAGATGGCCCCCTTCCTGCTGGAATACAAGCTGGGCCTCACCTGCTTCAACCCCATCGCCGCGGGCCTCCTCACCGGGAAGCACAAGCGGGGCCAGCTGGCGGAGAACAGCCGCCTCAAGGATAACTACGGCTACAATCTCCGGTACATCAACGATACGAACATGAGCGCCGTGGAGCAGCTCACCGCCATCGCCGAAGAATGCGGCATGAGCCTGCTGGAGTTCTCCCTCCAGTGGCTGCTGAACCGGGAGGTGGTGGACAGTGTCATCGTGGGCGCCAGCAAATTCGAGCACGTGGTGCAGAACGTGGCCCTGGCCTCCGCCAGGAAGCCCATTCCCCAGGAGGCCATGGAGAAATGCGACGCCGTGTGGGACACCATCCACGGCTACTGGTTCAGCTACCATTCCACCGCCAAGCCCCCCATGCCGCCGAAGAAGTGAAAGGAGGAGCCCATGTATTACAAGGAAATCGCAGGCGTTAAGGTTTCCGCCCTGGGTATGGGCAACATGCGCCTGCCCACGCTGGACGGGAAGGACGACAACATCAATCGGGAGAAGGCGCAGGAGATCATCGACTACGCCATGAGCCACGGCATCAACTATTACGACACCGCCTACCGTTACCACGGGGGCCAGTCCGAGCGCTTCATCGGCGCGGCCCTGAAGGCCTATCCCCGGGAGAGCTTCTATCTGGCCAGCAAGTTCCCCGGCCACATGATGGTGAAGAAGGAAGGCGGCATGGTGGGCTTCACCAGCGGCCTCGCCGGCTGGCCGGACAACACCGTGGAGGGGGTCTTCAAAGAACAGCTGGAAAAGTGCCAGGTGGACTACTTCGATTTCTATCTCCTGCATAATGTGAACGAAGCCTCCCTGGCTATCTACAACGACCCGGATCTCAGGGTGGTGGACTTCGTGAAGCGGATGAAGGCGGAGGGGAAGATCCGGCATCTGGGCTTCAGCTCCCACGCTTCCTCCGCTCAGACCATCGACGATTTTCTCTCCCGGCACGAAGGGGTCTTCGACTTCGTGCAGATCCAGCTGAACTATCTGGACTGGAAGCTCCAGGACGCCAAGGGCAAATATGAGGCCATCGCCAAACACGGCCTCAAGGTGGTGGTCATGGAAGGCGTCCGGGGCGGACGGCTGGCGAATCTCCCGGAGGAGCAGCTGGCAAAGCTCCAGGCTCTCCGGCCCGGGGACAGCGCCGCCCGCTGGGCCCTGCGCTGGCTCCAGAACCTGCCGGAGGTGGCGGTGGTGCTCTCCGGCATGACCACCCTGGAGCAGATCCAGGAGAACGTGGAGACCTTCGCCGCCCCGAATCCCCTGGACGAGGAGGAAAAGGCCCTTCTCCGGGAGGTGGCGGACTCCATGCTCAACTGGGTGCCCTGCACCGCCTGCCGGTACTGCACGGAGGGCTGCCCCATGGAGCTGGATATCCCGAAAATCATCGCCGCCTACAACGGCATGAAAAACGGGGACTTCATGGCCCGGTATGATCCGGATACGGCGGATCCCTCTATGGATCCCCGCCGCTGCGTGGGCTGCGGCGCCTGCGCCTCCATCTGCCCCCAGAGCATCCGCATCCCGGAGATCCTGGCGGAGTTCGCGGATATGCTCACGAAGCGTCCCCCCTTCCCGCCCAGAAGATAAAACGGCATCGGAAAACAAAGGTCCCGGCCGGGTCTGTACCCGGCCGGGATTTTTCTGCTTTTGTTTTTACCACACCTGCCAGCGGAGGATGAAGGCAATGAAGTACAGGACCGCCAGGAAGCAGCAGCAGACGGTCAGGACGGCATCCGCCGCCTTTTTCCTTGTCACCAGGGCCATAGCCAGGGGGACGGGGATCAGGGCGATGAGGTACCGGGGCCCGCTGAGGAGCCAGGTGGCCCCGTAGGCCACGGCGTAATAGCCGATGAACCAGGCCGTGTACCCCGGGCGGAGCTTCTTTGCCGCGCAGAACATCAGGGTGAGGCAGCCGAAGCTGAACAGCAGATTGGGCAGCCAGAGGCCCAGGAAGACCTGGGGCTTCTCCGTGAAATCGTTGACGGCATAGTCCATCTGGTAGGCCGCCGTATGGAAGAACCAGCCCAGGTGCTGATGCCAATGCTCGCTCTGGTACTCCATGAACTTGAAGGGATCCCCGGAGACCCGGTAGTTGATCCAGCAGTAGACCCCGAAGCCCGCAGGGATCAGGAGGAGGGAGACCGCCCGCAGGGCGATCCGCCGGAACCGCTCCCCCGCTCTCAGCCGGTCCCGCTCCCGGAGGGCTACCTCCGCCAGGAGGAAGATCAGGGGGATCAGCAGGCTCAGACCCAGGCTCCGGGTGAAGGCCGCCGCGCCGCCGCAGAGGCAGCCCAGGGCCCAGCGCTTTTTCCGGACCAGGTACAGGCACAGAGCGCAGAGCAGGAGGAACAGGCCGTCGCTCATAGGCGCGGCGAAGAAGAACACCCCGGGCAGGAGGCAGAGGTATTTGATCCCCCGGAGGGCGTCCCCATGGGGCAGGTCCAGGCGCAGGAGCCGGTACAGGGCGGTCCCCGCCCCGGCGAAGGCCAGGCCGGAGACGATCAGGCCGGAGACCAGGTCGTCCCCCAGGATAAAGTACACCAGGCGCACCAGCACGGGATAGCCCGGCAGGAACACCAGCCGCACCAGGGAATCCATCTCCCCCTCCGAGGGGTACCAGCCCCGGACGATATCCAGGTACTGGCCGCTGTCCAGGCAGCGCCAGAAATCCAGGTATTCCCGTAAGCTCCCTTCCTCCCCGGCGAAACGCCACACTCCCCAGGCCAGGAGCAGAATGGCGATATCCAGCCCCAGCAGGAGGGCGAAGATGCGCAGTCCCATTTTCGGGGGCTCGTCCCCTCCCCCGTCGGGCTCCGCCGGACGCCCGCTCCAGGCCCGCATCCACACCGGCACGAAGCGCAGGCACACCAGGGCAAAGAGGACGACGGTGACCAGGGAGGCGGCGAAGGCGGGGCCGGAGACCCCTTTCTGCCCCCGGTACCACAGCGCCCATGCCGCCCCCAGGACCGCCAGCCCCAGCAGGTCGATCCAGAAGCCGGGTTTCCGCAAAAGCTTTTTCATCTCTGGGTCGTCATTCTCCGGTCTTCTCCCCTTCCAGCTCCTTCAGCCGGTCCAGGATCGCCAGAGCGGCGTCCTCCTTGCTCAGCAGGGGCAGCTCCCGGATATCCTCCCGGGTGATGAGGGTGAGAACGTTGGTATCCGTCTGAAAGCCCGCGCCTTCCCGGCGCAGGTCGTTGGCGCAGATCATATCCGCGTTTTTCTTTGTCAGCTTCGCCCGGCTGTTTTCCAGCAGGTTCTCCGTCTCCATGGAAAAGCCGGTAAGAAGCTGGCCGGGTCTCCGGTGCTCCCCCAGCCACAGGAGGATATCCCGGGTGCGCTTCAGGGGGATGGAAAGGTCCCCCTCCTTCTTTTTCACCTTGTTCTCCGCCACCTGGGCTGGGGTGTAATCCGCCACGGCGGCGGATTTGATGATCCAGTCCGCAGCCTCCGCCCGCTCCGTCACCGCGTTGAACATATCCTCCGCCGTCACCACGGGCACGGTCTCCACAAAGGGAGGGGGTTCCAGGGCGGTCTGCCCGCTCACCAGGGTGACCTCCGCCCCCCGGAGCATGGCCATTTTGGCGATGGCATAGCCCATCTTCCCGGAGGAGTGGTTGGAAATGTACCGCACCGGGTCCAGGGGCTCCCGGGTGGGTCCGGCGGTGACCAGGATCTTCTTCCCCGCCAGATCGTGGGGCAGGGCGATCTCCCGCAGGATGTACTGAAGTATGACCTCCGGCTCCGGGAGCTTCCCCGGGCCGGTGGCGCCGCAGGCCAGACGGCCCACCGCGGGAGGGATGACGATCCAGCCGTATTTCTCCAGCTGCTTCAGATTATCCTGTGTGGCGGGATTCTCCAGCATATTGGTGTTCATGGCCGGGGCGATGAGCCGGGGGCAGCGGCAGGCCAGGAGGGTGGTGCTGAGCATGTCATCCCCCAGGCCGTGGGCGATCTTGGCGCAGATGTTGGCGGTGGCGGGGGCCACGATCACCAAATCCGCCCGGTCCGCCAGGGCGATATGCTCCACTTCGTTCACCGTAAAGCGGTCGAAGGTATCCGTATACGCCTTCCGGGCGGTCAGGTGCTCGAAGGTGAGGGGGGCGATGAACTTCGTCGCGTTCTCCGTCATCACCACGTCCACCTGGGCATGGAGCTTCACCAGGGCCGACGCCAGGTACGCCGCCTTATAGGCCGCGATCCCCCCGGTGACCCCCAGCAGTACGGTTTTTCCTTTCAACATGTGCGTCGCCTCCCATGGTTGCTTTTATGGGGATTATACCCGAGGCGGAGACAAACTGCAACCTCACGCGGGGGAAACTGCCGCCCCGCCTCTTGCAATCTCCCCTTTCTGTGATATAATGCGCAGAAACCGGGACAGGCAGATCCGGGGCATCCGCAGACAGGAGTCCCAGGAGCGGCGGTCCGAACCGGTCCGAAAATACGATCGCGCCCTATCCGCAGAAGCGGAAGGGCAGCAGGAGGAATGAAAAATGAACAAGAGCATTGATGTACGGGCCTTGGCGATTCTGGGCCTGATGACGGCGCTGCTGATCCTCTTCTCCTTCACGCCCATCGGGACCATCCCCATCGGCCCGCTTTCCATCACCCTGAACGTGATCCCCGTGGCTGTAGCGGCCATCGCCCTGGGACCCGCCGGAGGGCTGATCATGGGCTGCGTCTTCGGTCTGCTGAGCTTCCTTCAGTGCCTGGGCATCGGCATCCCCAGCGGCATGGGGATCACGCTCTTCAGCATCGACCCCTTTCTGGCCTTCATCCAGCGCTTCATTCCCCGGGCCCTGGACGGTTTCCTGGTGGGGGTCATCTTCCGGGCCCTGGAGAAAAAGCCGGGCTTCCGCCCCGCCTGTTTCATTGCGGGCTTCTGCTCCGCCTTTCTCAACACCGCCTTTTTCATGAGCGCCCTGGTGCTGCTCTTCGGCAATACGGAATACGTCCGGGGACTGATGAACGGCCGCAGCTTTCTGGTGTTCGTCTGCGCCTTCGTGGGGGTGAACGCCGTGGTGGAGATGCTGGTATGCACCGTCGTCTCCGGCTTCGTGGGCTCCGCCCTGCATCGGGCGAAGATCCTGCCGCTGAAAAAGAAAACCTGAGGGAGGAACTGACCATGCTTCTTGCCATCGATATCGGAAACTCCAACATCTCCATCGGCTGCATCCGGGGCGACGAGATCTGCTTCGAGGTGCGCATCGCCACGGACCGGGCCCGGACCTCCGACCAGTACGGGGTGGAGATCAAAAGCATGCTGGAGGCCAACGGGGTGCATAAGGAGGACATCCGGGACTGCATCATCTCCTCCGTCGTCCCGCCGGTATTCAACTCCGTATGGGCCGGGGTGTACAAGATCATCGGCCGCCGCCCCATGGTGGTGGACTCCTCCATGGACACGGGACTGGAGCTCTGTCTGGACATGCCCTCCCAGGCGGGGGCGGACCGGATCGTGGTGGCCGTGGCGGCCCTGGATCGATATGAGGCGCCTCTGATCATCATCGACATGGGCACCGCCACCACCATAGAGGTGGTGGAACCCGGCGCGAAGTACATGGGCGGGGTCATCATCCCCGGCGTCCGGGTCTCCCTGGACGCCCTCACCGGGAGGACCGCCCAGCTCCCCGCCATCAGCCTGGGCCGCCCCGGCAGGGTGGTGGCCAGCAACACGGCGGACTGCATGCGCAGCGGCATCATGTACGGCAGCGCCTGCATGCTAGACGGGATGATCGACCTGATGCATGAAGAACTGGGGCACGAATCCACCGTGATCGCCACCGGCGGCCTGGCTCCCTTCATCACTCCCCTGTGCCGCCATGAGATCCACATGGAGCCGGAGCTGCTCCTCCGGGGCCTGAACATCCTGTACAAGCGGAACAAAAAGGCGGAATAACGCGTCTTACCGGCAGAAAGGGGCGGTCTCATGGGTGGGATTTCCGGTGCGGGCGGGTCTGAGCCATGGTGCTGATCCTGCTTGCCCTGATCACGGCGTTTGCGGAGAGTCCCATCGCCGCCTGTGCCTTCTGGAAGCGGGACGGCTATCTCTACGTCCTGCTCATCAGCGCCCTAATAAACCTGCTCACCAACCTGCTCCTCAACGGCCTGTGCCTTCCCCTGCTGGCGGGCACGCCCCTTTCCGCCCTGTGGGACGGCTGGCTGAGCCTGCTGCTGGGAGAGCTGGTCCTGGCCTATATCGGGGAGGGGATCCTGTACCGGATCCTGATCCGGGGCGCCAAACCGGGACGGTGCCTGCTGGTCTCCTTCGCGGGCAACACGGTCTCCCTGGGGCTGGGCCTGGGGCTGTGGGCCATCCTGGGCAGGCCGTCGAGGGAGGCGATGATCCCCGGCTTCGCCGTTCTGTGCGGCGCCGCGGGGATCTTCTGGCTCATCAGTCTGGCAAGGGGGATCATCCATGAAAAGAGAAAGCAGCGCTAGGGGATATCCCGGGCTGAGCCAGGGCGTATGCTATTTCTTCGTGCACGCCCTGGTGGAGATCGTCTGCTTCACGATCCTCTCCGGGTACTTTTCCGCAAGCGGCGGCCTCCTCTGGGGCGCGGCCCTGCTCTTCGATTTCTTCGCCTTTGTGATCCAGGGTCCCATCGGGGACCTGAACCGCCGGTTCAAAACCCTGGATATCGGCAGCATCGGCGCCGTGCTGATGCTGGTCGGCGTGCTGACGATCACCGGCAGCGCCGACGCTCTGAGCATCCTGGGCCTGGTGCTCCTGGCCCTGGGGAACGCCTGTCTCCATGTCTCGGGGGCCGTCAGCACCACGGTCCTGTCCGGGGGCAGACTGCTGCACAGCGCTCTGTTCGTGGCGGGGGGCTCCTTCGGCGTGGTCACCGGCCAGTTTCTGGGCGGCGCCCTGCATCTCTCCCGGTTCTGGCTGATCCTGCCCCTGGCGGCGGTGGAGGTGCTGGTCCTGCTGACGAACAGGCGGTGGCTGAAGCGGGACGTATCCTATCCGGTCTTCGACCTGGTGAAAAACCCGGATCGGCATTCCGCCGTGTGTCTGGCCGCCTTTGCCGTGACGGCGGTGCGCTCCTTCATCGGCTACGCCATCCCCATCTCCTGGAAAAAGGAACTCTGGCAGAGCTTCTTCCTCTTCGGCATGATGGGGCTGGGCAAGGCCCTGGGGGGCTATCTGGCGGACCGGTTCGGAGCGAGAAGGACCGGCGTATGGTCCACGCTCCTGTGCATCCCCTTTCTGCTCTTCGGCAAGGATCTGATGCTGGTCTCCGTTTTTGGGGTATTCTGCTTCTCCCTCACCATGTCCATCACCTTCGGCATGCTGCTGAGCGTCATCCGGGAGAGCCCCGGTTCCGCCTTCGGCGTCACCACCGCCGCCCTGTTCACCGGTCTGCTGCCGGTGTTCCTCTTCGGCAGCTTCGGGTATCTGATAAACGGCATCCTCATCGTGATCCTGTCCCTGGGCAGCGCCTATGTGCTGAACCGGACGCTGAAATAAGGAGGGCACGACATGTTTTTCGATCTTCTGAGACACATCATCCGAACGTTCGGTACCCGTTTCCTTCAGCTGGACGTGGCGATCCCGGAACCGCCGGAGACGGAGCCGCCCGTCGCCGTTCCCGGCATACCGGTCGCGGTCTCGGCCCTGCGGATCCTGCTCCCCGTCCTGGCGGCCGCTCTGATCATCGTCCTCCTGTGCTTCCTGTTCCGTCGGCACAGGAAGAATGAGCCGGAAGCGGAGAAGAAAGAGGAAGAATAAGCGCATCCGCTCCCCCACGGGGAAGCGGACAGTCAAAAACAGGAGGGTCCCATATGGTATTCGATCTGGTGAAAACCATCCTCTTCGGCGTCGGCGCCCGCTTCGTCCTGCTGGACGCGGCCATGCCGGCGACCGCGATCTTTTATCCCCCGATCCTGTTCATCGTGATCATCGTCCTCGCGGCGCTGGTCCTGCTGATCGTCGCTCTGTTCCGCAGACATCGGAGAAAGACCCTGGAGCAGGAGGCCGCGCGGACACAGGCGCAGTTCGCCGCTCAGATCCGGGAAGAGAACGGGACCGGTTCCGACGCTCCGAAGGATTGACGATTTCTGCCTGGCAGATAAGAAGGAGGACTGAACATGATACTCGACCTGCTGACCAGCTTCATCCGCCGCATCGGCGCCCGCCTCGTCCTGCTGGACGTCGCGCTGCCGGGCCCCATGGACGTGATCTCGGAAAACTATCCCCTCATCATCCTCGCCCTCGCGGTGGTCATCGCCCTGATCGTCATCCTGGTTTCCCGGTATCGCCGCCGCAAACAGAAGAAAAACGAGGGGGACCGCCCGGAGGGGTCCGAAAACAAATGAACACAGAAGCACCCCGGCGCAGTAAGCCGGGGTGTCAGTTTTCTCCCGTCTCAGCGTCCTTCCGCCGCCTCTTCGATCTTCTCCCGGAGGAACGCGTTGGCCCGGCGGAGCTCCGAAACCCAGTTCTCCTCCCCGTGGTACCAGAACTCTCCGGTGAAGAGCCGGACCCCCATGGCCAGGGCGGTGCGGAGGCAGCCTGGGTAATCCGTATGGCCTCCGGCGCCGAAGCGCATATCCCGGTAGACTCCGGGACGGGTCTCCTTCAGGTGGAGGGCAAAGGTATGCCCCGTCCCCAGGGCCAGGTCTTCCGTGACGCTGCGGCCGTATTTCACCGCCGCATTCTGCAGGTTCCCGATATCCGGGTACAGGCCCAGCCAGGGGGAGTTTACCTCCCGCACCCAGGCCATGGCCTTTTCCACCGTATCCATGAAGGGGGTCTCCATGGTCTCGAAGGCCAGGATCACCCCCGCCTCCGCCGCCCAGGCTGTACCCTGAAACAGTCCATCCCGGAACCGGGACACGGTGCCCTCGTCCCCCGGCTCATAGTACACGTCGTACCCCGCCAGCTGGATGATGCCGATCCCTGCGTTGGCGGCGAAGGCGATCGCCTTTTTCAGGATCTCCAGGGAACGGGCCCGCACAGCCGGATCCCGGGCCCCCAGGGGATATTTCCGGTGGCCGCTGAGACAGAGGGTACGGATGGCCGCCCCCGCCTCCCGGCTCCGGATGCCCAGCTGCCGCTGGGCGCTTTCCCTCCAGTCCAGCCGGGCCAGACGGGCGTCCGACTCGTCGATGCTCAGCTCCAGGCGGTCGAAGCCCGCCTCCCGCGCCTTCCGGCAAAGGGAGACAAGGTCCTCCGCGGGGGGCAGGGCCTTTTCATACAAACCCAGGGAATATTCCATCATGCTGTTCTCCTGTTGCGCCGGGCTGCGGCGCAGCGTATACTGAAAAAAACGAACGCGGAGGTGCGGACATGGGCTTTGCGAAACGGAAGCTGGCGGCGCTGGATAAATGCTACTCCATCGCCGTCCTGGACTGGCCGCAGAAAAACGGCTTCCTGGTCGCTTCGGAAAAGGAGGACGCCTGTCTCCTGTTTTCGGAGGAGGGCAGGCTCCTGGATACGGTCTGGACCTCTCCCGGCGGGGTGATGAGCATGGAACAGGTCCCCGGCGGCAAAGGGGATTTTCTGGCGGTGCAGCGCTTCTACGGTCCGGATGACGCGGATGAGGCGCAGATCGTGCTGGCCTTCCCCCGGGCGGAGGGCGGCTGGGCGGTGCATACCCTGTGCAGGGCGCCCTACGCCCACCGCATCGGCATCCTGCGCCGGGGAGGCCGTGCCTGGCTTCTGGTGTGCTGCCTGAAATCCTCCTGCGCCTACCCCGGGGATTGGCGGGATCCCGGCGCCTGCTACGCGGCGCTGCTCCCGGAGGATCCCCTGGCCCTGCGGACCTGCGCCGGTCTGGAGCTCCGGCAGACGGGAAAGAGCCTGCTGCAGAACCACGGCTTCTGCAAGCTCCGGCGGGAAGGGTATGACGAAGGCCTGGTGGGCTGCGAGGAAGGGACCTTCCTCTATACGCCCCCGGAAACGCCGGAGGGGGAATGGACGATCCGGCAGCTCTGCGCCGTGCCCAGCAGCGATTCCATCCTGGCGGACCTGGATGGGGACGGACAGGAGGAGCTGGGCTGCATCAGTCCCTTCCACGGAAACGGTCTGACCGTCTGGCACCTGGACGACTTCGGCCGCTATGTACCCCGGTGGAAGCTGCCCCTGCCGGAAAAGGAGACCGCCTTCCTCCATGCCACCTGGTGCTGCACCCTGGGGGGCAGGCCTGCCTGGATCGTCGGCTGGCGGAGCGGCACCCAGGGGACCGTGGCCATCACCTGGGACGCGGCCGGAGGGGACTATCATGCGGAGGTCATGGAGCAGCCTGCGGGCAGCGCCAACGTGATGCATTATGTTAACTCATCCGGGGCGGACGTGATCGTGGCCGCCAACCGGGAGCATGACGAGATCGCCATGTATACCTTCACGGGGTGAGGCGGTTTTCCTGCGTCAGTCCTTTTTTGTCTTTCTCAGGTCCTGGCAGACGCCGAGGGCCAGAAAAACGATCCCCACGATGAGGGAAATGACAGCCATGATCTTCAGGGGAGAACCCACGTAATCCAGACCGCATTGAAAGAGCTGTGCGTTCCAGGACGTCACATTGCTCATAAACACAGCGGCGGCAATATATCTTGCGGCTGCCAGGATCGCGGCGATCAGGCAGAAGACGGCGCCTGTACCCTTATTGTTCATCGTTTTTCTCCTTCGTTTTTTTCTTTCTGATCCCAGCCTGCGGCGGATCCCCCGCCGCGGGCGCTTTTATTTTCCTTCGATGACTCCCTGCATGTCTCCCCACAGGGGATCCAGGCAGTCCATGAGTCGTTTATAGAGCCCATAGCGCTTTTCATAGCGCCGTCCCGCTTCCCGGTCCGGTTCGAACCGCTCCCCGACGGGGCTCATGGCACGGGCGGCGGCAGTCAGATCCGGGTAGGCTCCCGTTCCCGCGGCAGCCAGGATGGCGCAGCCCAGGGCGCCCGTTTCCGCAGCCTCCAGCCGCTCCACGGGAAAGCCGAGGATATCCGCGAACATCCGGCACCATACTCTGCTCCGGGCAGCTCCGCCCGCCAGGCGGATACAATCCGGCGGCGCGTCCCGGGACTGCATCAGCTTTTCCAGATGGACCCTGTGGCAATAAACCACACCCTCGTATACGCTTCTCGCCAGCTGCTCCCGCCCCATGTCCGCCGAAAGGCCCGCAAAGACGCCCCGGGCGTTGGGGTGGGCGTTGGATCCCATGAGGAAGGGAAGGAACAGGGGAACGAAGGCGTCCTTCTCCGTCTCGCTCACCCAGGCGTCCAGGAGATCGTAAATGCTCTCCCCCCGGCTCTCCGCCTCCGCCTTCGCTTCCGGCAGCAGGGTGCGGATGACCCATTCCAGATTCCCTGCGGAGGTGGAACTGCTTTCCTCGATGAGATAGTATTCCGGCAGGCAAAAGAGGGAGTTCATGGTGGCGTTCCCGACCAGTACAGGCTCGCGCCGGATGTATTCGTTGATGCTCCAGGTCCCGGCGATCATGCACACGTTCCGCTCATCCAGCACGTTCGCGGCGATGGCGCAGGCGTCGATATCGAAGGCTCCTCCGAAGACCGGGGTCCCGGCCGGAAGGCCGCAGGCCTCCGCCGCCTCCCGGCTGACGCAGCCCGCCCGGTCGGCCGACAGGCACAGAGGGGGCAGGAGCGGTTCCGCATCCTCCAGCCCGTAGAGGGCCAGAAGGGCCCGGTCCCAGCTCCGGGTGCGCAGATTCACCAGCCCGCCCCCGGAGCAGTCCGTCAGCTCTCCCCTGGCCTCTCCCGTGAGACGGAAGCGGACGTAGTCCTTGCAGCCGAAAGCCCAGCGGGCCTTTTTCAAGGTTTCCGGCTCACAGTCCCGGAGCCAGGCCAGGAGAGCCACGGGCTGGCAGGCCATCAGATGCTGGCAGGAAAGGGCGAACGCCTTCTCCTCCGTTCCGTCCCGCCGCCAGCGCTCCACGTAGGCGTAAGCCCGGTTATCCGTGGAGAGGATCCCTTTCCGGGCAGGCTTTCCGTCCCTGCCCCAGAGGTAGAGGCCCTTCCCATGGCCGCATACCGCCACGCCGGCGATATCCGCCGGGCTGACGCCGCTGCCCGCCACCGCTTCCCGGATGACGGCGCAGTTCGCCTCCCACATCTCCTCCATGTCCCGCTCGAAGCAGTCCGGCGCGGGGGTCAGCACCGCCGTATCCCGGGAGGCGGAGCACAGCTCCCGCCCCCGGACGTCGTACAGGGCGGCTTTGGTGGAGGTCCCGCCGTTATCCACCCCCAGATAATACTTCATCTCAGCTTTTCCCCGTATAATCCGGGTTCAGGATATGGGGGCTCCCCTTCCCGGCAAAGAAATCGGCGCAGATCTCCAGGGCCATGCGGTAGATGTTCCACAGGGACTCCACGGTCTGGCTGGCCACGTGGGGGGTGAGGACGCAGTTGTCCAACGTCAGGAGGGGGGAATCCCCGGGCAGGGGCTCCCGGGCGTACACGTCCAGACCCGCTCCGGCGATCTTTCCCGCTTTCAGGGCTTCATACAGGGCTTTTTCATCCAGGATGCTCCCCCGGGCGGTATTCACCAGCACCGCCGTGGGCTTCATGAGCCCCAGGAGGCGAGCGTCCACCAGCTTCTCGTTCTCCGGCCGGGCGGGGATATGGAGGCTCACGGCGTCCGACCGGCGGAAAAGCTCCTCCAGTCCCACCGGCTCCACCCCCTCCGCGGCGGCCTCCTCCGGGGTGAGGCGATGGTCGCACACCAGCACCCGGCAGCCGAAGCCGGTCACCAGCTGCCGGAGCTTCCGGCCGATGCCCCCATAGCCCAGGATGCCCAGGGTCGCGCCGATGAGCTCATGGCCCACGTCTTTCTCCCAGACGCCGCTCACCGTGCGGGTCTGGGCGATCTTCATCCGGCGACCGCAGCTCAGCAGAAGGGTCAGGGCCATCTCCGCCACGGCGGCGGTATTGGCCCCGGTGGTCCGGGCCACGGCGATCCCCGCCCGGGAGGCGGCTGCCAGGTCTACCTTGTCGTAGCCCACGCCGAAGCGCACCAGGAGCTTCGTACTCTCCCGGATCCGGCTGAAGATGGGCTCTCCATAGGGCTCCACGTCGATGATCCCCGCGTCCGCATGCCGCAGTTCCTCCACCACCTCTTCTTCCGAGAAGGGCAGCTGGGGGACCCAGCGGTATTCCAGGCCCAGGGTCCGGGCATAATCCTCCGCCCGGCGGTTCAGCTCCGCGAACAGCTCGGACCGGTCCCCGAAGAAGGAAACGATCTTTTTCATGTTTATCCCTTTCCCGCCGGGAGGGTATAGGCCTCCGGCGCATTCCGGCAAAACAGGGCTTCCAGCTCCGACGGGGTCAGATCCCCCCGGCGGAACATTTCGATCATCTGGGGATAGGCGGCGGAGCACAGGGTCCCGGGGATATCCGAGCCCCAGAGGAGCTTCCGGATCCCCACCATGTCCCGCACCCGGCCCAGGAGCTCCAGGGCCGTGGGATAGGGCCAGCCCTCCTCCCCAAAGAAATCCGGCATGGCGCTCACGTCCAGCCAGCAGTTGGGCAGCCCGGCCAGGGCGGCCATCCGCTCCCACTTTCCCCGTCCCTCCGGGCTGTCCATGGGCCGGGGATAGGCCAGGTGACACAGGACGAAGCGGGTATGGGGACAGGCTTCCATCGCGCCGCGCAGCCCTTCCGGATCATAGATCCCGTAGTCTGTGGGCGCCGGGTCGATGGTGACGGTGAGCCCCAGTTCCCCCGCCCGGGCAAACAGGGCAAGCATCCGGCCCTCCGTGTACCGCAGGCCGGGGTACATGGTCTGCTCCGTCAGGGAGCGCATCTCCAGCTTCACACTGCGGAGTCCCCGGCCATGCCAGTATTCCATCTCCTCCCGCCAGCCCTCCCGGGGCTCCAGGAGCATGGCTCCGCCGAGCCGGTCCGGATACCGTTCCACGGCCCGGGCCGTCTCCTCGTTCTGGGGAGACAGAGGGGTCTGCTGGACGACCGCCGCCTCGACTTCGTACGCGTCCATCAGCGCGATGAGCCCTTCAGCGGAAAAGCAGCTGTCCGTCAGATAAGGGGGCATGGCCTGGAAGCCGCCGGCTTCCGTCCTCCGCCGGCCGTTCCTCTCCAGGCGGCTCCCCAGGCGTTCCTCCCCCCTGCCCAGGGCGGAGGCAGGGGAAAGATGGACGTGGGCGTCGATGATCCTCAATCTCAGAGCCGCTCCTTCACGTCCGGGCGGACGAAGCCTTCCGGATAATCCTCCACCTTATGCCCCACGATGGTGTATTCCTTATCTCCGCTGGTGTACCGGTTCTCCAGCTTCATGTAGGCCTGGGGATCGAACATGCCGGAGGCGGAGAAGCTCTCCATCCCCGTGGCGGGGGCGGTGGAGAAGGTGTAGGTCACGTCCTGGTTTTTATAGTTCTGCAGCCCGTGCTCCAGCATGCCCTCCATGGCGGCCTTCAGGGTATAATGGGTGCTGCACATGACGAAGCCCAGCTCCGTGAGCTCCTCCATGGTGACGGAGGGGCGGTACTTCCCGTCCGGTCCCTTCTCCGCCCGCACGTCCGCGAAGATCTTGGGGCCGGTGACCCGCTTCGCCATCTCCTTCGCCTGTTCCAGGTTGATGATGGCCACCATCATGGCGATGACGTACTGGCCCCTGGCGGCGCCGAGATCGATGGCTTCCTGGAGGCGCTCGCAGCCCTCCTTCATCTCCTCCGGATCGAAGGGATCCGCATTGGACCGGGCGATCAGGAGGCAGTCCGTTCCCTCCAGCGCGTCCAGGGCGGCCCGGACCTTGGCCAGGTATTTCTCCCGGGGCAGGAGCCGGGTGCTCTCCTCCATGTCCGCCGAGTCCTCCAGCTGGATGGCCGCGGCCCCGGCCCTGCTCAGCCGCCGGGCGGAGCGGTACACCGCCAGAGGGCCGCCGAAGCCGTCCTCGATATCCGCGATCAGGGGGATGGAGCTGGTCTGGGAGACCCGGCTCACCACCCACTCCAGATCCGTGAGACCGGTGAAGCCGTAGTCGATCACCCCGTTCATGGCGATGGAGGTCTCGCCTCCGCTGAGGAGGCTCACGGGGAAGCCGCACATCTCCACCGCATGGTTGGAGGCGCAGTCGTACACGCAGGGCACCAGGAAGCAGCCTTTGCTCTCATCCAAAATCTGTTTCAGGGTCTTTTTGCTGGACATGGTCTTTCCTCCCGTCAATTCGTTACAGACAGTGTATCACAGTTTGCCCGCCGGAACAACACCGTGCCGCCTGCCGGAGCGGCTTGCTTTTTTCCCCGGATTGCCATACAATGGAGATAATCAGGAAATTACGCCCTTTGGGCGATGGATGCTCCGGCGCGGGGTCGAGCCTCCGCGTACGGAGCCGGAACGGAGGTCTTTATGTATCAGTTTCGTCCCGTTACCCCCAGGATGCGGCTCATGCACGAGCGCATCCGGGAGCGCGTCTACCATGTGGATGCGGAGCGCTGCCTCATCATCACCCGGGCGGCGCAGAAGTATGAGAGCGTCGTGCCCACCATCAAGAACGCCCTGATCTTCAAGGCCATGTGCGAGGAGATGACCACCCGGGTGGAGGATCACGAGATCCTGGTGGCCAACAACAGCAAGTATTTCTGCGGCTGCCGCTTCGACCCCCGCTGGGGCGGCGGAGACATGTACGTCCGCCTGGTGGAGAGCGGGCAGTGGAAGATGGGAGAGGACGGGCTGTACCACAACCCGCCCACGGACGAGCTCCGGCTGGTGATGAGCCCCCAGGAGCTGGAGGATCTGAAAAGCATCGGCAGCTATTGGAAGGGCCGCACCATCGGGGATATGGCCATGGCCTGGCAGCCGGAGGGCTACGATGAGCTGAACCGGCTGGGGGTCCGCTCCTTCGGGGCGAACATGCCCATCGTCATGATGCCCGCGGGCCACTCCACCCCCGGCTACGCCAAGGTCCTCAGCCTGGGCTACGCCGCCCTGAAGAAGCAGGCCCGGGACTGGATGGACGCCCACCGGAACGACCTCATGGGGGAGGACGTGGAGAAATACATGTTCTACAACTCCGTGGAGATCGTGTGCGACGGGGCCATCACCCTGCTGAAGCGCTACGGCAGGACCTGCTACGACGCGGCGGAGAAGTGCGCTGACCCGGTGCGGAAGGCGGAGCTCCGGCGCATGGGGGACGACCTCACCTGGATCTCCGAGAATCCGGTGCAGACCTTCTCCCAGGCCTG
>CAMZIY010000032.1 GCA_947307365.1 uncultured Clostridia bacterium | reverse complement strand
CCAGGTCGTCGGAGGCCAGCAGCACGGAGAAGTTCTGGCTGCGGTTGGCGGAGTCAACGATGTTGTACTCGATATGAACGCCGGTGTATTCCGCAACGCCCTGCCAGACGGGGATGCTGCCCCAGCCGTCCTCGGGGATGTACTGAGGGGTGTAGCAGGTGGTCCACTTGCTCAGTACGTCGTCGTTGTCGGTAAGGGGCTGCTCATAGACGTATTTCTCCACCGGGAAACCATCGGCATTCTTCTCATACTTGCCGGCAGCAAAGTGGTAGGGACCTTCGTCCACGGGCTCGGGTTCCGCGGTGGCAGCGGGCTCATTGTCGCTGGGAGCCTGGGTCGCCGGAGCCTTGGAGGCCGGAGCCTGAGTCGCACTGCCGGGAGCCGCGGTGGGGGTGGTGCTGCCGCCGCTGTTGCAGCCCGCGAACAGGGCCAGAACGAACAGCAGAGCCAGCACCAGGGAAAGTGCTTTCTTCATTCGCTTTTCTCCTTTCTGAATTTCGCGAGGATAAGCCTATACTACACACTATCGGCCAAAATGTAAAGAATAAATGTGATAATAGATAAAATGACACATATATAAATTAATAAACAATATATTGGCAAAGAGGCAGTCATATTTGAGAAATATTCCCGAAACCTGTGTCCGGATCCCCGGAAAAAGAAACCGGGAGGCCGGCGATCATGCCGACCTCCCGGATCACGGAGTGTCGTTTATTCAGCAAAGAAAAGCGTTACACCGGATCCTCCAGGAACTTGTCTCTCAGCTTCTGCAGGGTCTCATCCGTCACGCCGCAGGCCTTCAGATAGCCGGTATAGCCTCCGTACTTCTCCTGAAGATAGTACCACACGGCCTCCATGCTCTCCGGCACGGAGCCGAAGAAGCCCCAGCTGTAATCCGGTCTGCCCCGCTTCTGGGGGAGGAAGGAGGCGCCCATCTTGTCGTACTTGGGACGCAGGCAGCTCATGGAAGCGCTGTAATCCATCATGATGTCCGTCATGCCGACGCCCACGGCGCCCAGGAGCAGACCGGCGATGGTGCCCGCCCGGTCCTTGCCGATGAAGCAGTGGAACATGACGCCGCCTTCCCACTCGGCGCAGAGAGTGATGACCTTTCTGGCCCACTCCTTGCCCTCTTCCAGGATGCCGATGTACGCGTCTCCCATGTCGAAGTTTTTCCCGTCCTTCGGGGGCTGGGGGGGACCCGGCTGCTTGGCCCCTTCACCGCGGATGATCCGATGCTCCTCGCTGATGGGCATGTGCCGATAGGTATGGCCGGGTACATCGACAAAGGAACTGGGAGTCGTTTCCACCTCGTCGACGCCCCGAAGGTCGATGGACAGGGTGATCCCATAGTCGATGATATACTGCTTATCGTGTTCGCTGATATTGATGGGACAGTCCGTACGGAGAAATACGCCGTACTTGGTGATCTTTCCGTCCTGGGTGGCATAGCCTCCCAGATCCCGGGTATTCACCATCGTTTCCAGGGGCAGGCGCTTGTACTTGACCATGTTCTTCCTCCTTTATGTGATCTTTCTATGATCCTTTGTTTTGTGTTTCCCGCGTCAGGCGTATGGCCTCCGGCAGCTTCGCCGCCGTATCCGAGGCCACCATGGAGATATCCCCCTTCTCCGCCTGGGCCAGTTCTCCTGCCAGCCCGGCCAGATACGCGCCGCAGGCCACGGCAAGGGGAGTGCAGGAGACCCAGCCCAGGAGACCGGCCAGAACGCCGGAAAGCACGTCCCCGCTTCCCGCGGTGGCCATGCCGGGACAGCCCCGACTCACCAGGAACACGGTCTCCCCGTCGGTGACGATGGTGCTGCTGCCCTTCAGCAGAAGGATCACGTTCCGTTCCCCGGCATACCGCATGGCATGGGTCAACGGATCCCGGAGCAGGTCCTCCCGCTTCATCCCCGTCAGCCGGGAGAACTCCCGGAGATGGGGGGTGAGCACCACCTTCGCGCCGGCGGAATAGAGCAGGGCGTCCCGGTCCGGCAGCGCGGCCAGGGTGTTGAGACCGTCCGCGTCCACCACCAGGCTTCCCTGATAGGTCCGAAGGATATGCCGCAGGATGCGGCCGTTTGCCGGGCTCCGACCCCAGCCCATGCCCAGGGCGGCGGCTTTTGTCCGGTCCAGAGCGCCGTCGATGGCGTCCGGGTCGTCGATCATGTTCCCGTCCCGGTCCGGCAGAGGGAAGAGGGTGGATTCCAGCACGTAGGGCAGCATGCCCTGCACCAGAGAGGCGGGGACCGCCAGCCTGGCCACGCCGCAGCCGGCCCGAAGAGCGGAAAGACTCAGGTTCGCCAGCTTCGCCGCTCCGGAATAGGCGGTGCAGCCCCCCAGCAGCGTCACGGTGCCGAAGTCCCCCTTATTGCAGCATTCCCGCCGGGGAAGAAGGAGCTCGGAAAAATCACCGGGCCCCGCCAGCCGGATGGGCCGGCCCAGGGGCGGGATGCCGATATCCACGTTGACCAGCCGCCGGAGCATATCCTTGGCCTCCCCCAGGTAGTGGCCCGGCTGGGGAAAGCCGACGGAGACCGTCAGGTCCGACCGGACGCAGGGCCCTTCCGCCAGACCGCTGACGCCGCTGAGCCCGCTGTTGATATCCACGGAGATCACTTTTGCGCCGCTCTCGTTGGCGGCCCGGATCATGTCCGCCGCGCTGTCCTCCGCCGCGCCATGGAAGCCGGTGCCGAAGAGACAGTCCGCGATCTCCCGATAGCGGGTCAGCTTCATCCCCTGCTCCCAGAGGGACCAGGGGATCCCCAGCTCCAGACAGCGCTTGAAATAATAGGCCCCGTCCTGAGAAAACCGTTCCCGCAGGAGGAACACCCGGCAGGGGATCCCCGCCTCATGGAGAAGGGCCGCCAGGACATATCCGTCCCCGGCGTTGTTGCCGGTGCCGCAGAGGATGGCCACGGGTCCCTGCCAGGGATACGCTTCGAACACCCCGCGGCCCGCCCGGGCCATGAGCTCTGTGCCCGACGTCCCGGCGGCGATGCAGGCGGCGTCGGAGCGGCGCATATCCTCCACCGTCAGCACGGTCTGGGGCTCCGGATAGCGAAGCGGCGGCAGATTTTCCATCTCCTGTCCTCCTCCTGCACTGATCAGATAGTTTACTATACCATAACTTCGGCCCGCTGAAAAGTAAAAATGGAAAACGATGCCGGTCTTTGCCTCCGCAAAAGAGTCTGCCGCGGACCGGAGTCCGCGGCAGATAAGTCAATGAAGTCAGTTCTGCTTCTGCTTCTTTCCCAGGGCAAGCCCTTCCTCGTAGGCCTTCTTGTTCAGGGGCAGGAGCTTGGGCTTGCTCCCCAGCTTCTGCTCGATGATCCGCCATACCAGCTCTTCGTCCACGATGCCGGTATAGCCTACGTACACGCCCAGCATGATCACGTTCAGCACCTTGGCGTTCCCCAGCTCCAGGGACAGCTCCGTCACCGGAGCTTTCACGATGGTCACGTCGTCCCGGCCCGGGTCGTCCGTCACGATGGAGCTGTTCAGGAAGAGCCTTCCCCCGGGCTTCAGGGTGGGAAGGAACTTCTTGAGGGAGGGTTCGTTCATGATGATCAGGTCGTCCATCCGGTCCCCCAGGGGAGCGCCGATCTCCTGGTCGGAGATCACCACGAAGCAGTTGGCGGTGCCGCCCCGCTGCTCCGCCCCGTAGGAGGGGAAGAAGGTCACGTTCCGGTCGGAGGATTCGCAGGCAGCCTCCGCCAGGAATTTGCCCAGGGTCATGACGCCCTGGCCGCCGAAACCGGCTACACAGAGATTGGTCTCCATTATTTGCCCTCCTCTTCCAGGCTCTTGTCCCGGATCACGCCCAGGGGGAATTCCTTGAGCATGTTCTGCTCCAGATACTCCAGGGAGCCCAGAGCGTCCGTTCCCCAGTTGGTGGGGCAGTTGGTAACGATCTCCACCATGGAGAATCCCTTGCCCTCCAGCTGGTTCATGAAAGCCTTCCTGATGGCCGCCTTGGTCTTCCGCACGTTGGCGGGATTGTTGCAGCTGGTGCGCTCCAGATAATAAGGGGCGGTGAGCTGGTTCATGATCTCGCACATGTGCATGGGATAGCCGTGCTCCTTGGGGTCCCGGCCCTTTGGGGCGGTGGTGGCCTTCATCCCGATGAGGGTGGTGGGGGCCATCTGGCCGCCGGTCATGCCGTAAATGCCGTTGTTGATGAAGATGACGGAGAAATTCTCTCCCCGGTTGGCGGCGGACAGGGTCTCCGCCAGACCGATGGAAGCCAGGTCGCCGTCTCCCTGGTAGGTGTAGACCAGGGTGCCCGGATTGGTGCGCTTGATGCCCGTGGCTACGGCGCAGGCCCGGCCATGGGGCGCGGTGATGTTGTCGTAGGCCATGTAGTCCATATGGAGGCCGCAGCAGCCGATGCCCAGCACGCAGGCTGTATTCTGCACCTGGTCCAGCTCCTCCAGCACCTCCCCGATGAGCTTCATGACGGTAGAGTGCATGCAGCCGGGGCAGAAGCCGGAGACCTTGTCCTCCTGAATGGTTTTGGTGCGGGTATAGATCTTTTCCATGTTACGCCTCCAAGCTCTTCTTGGCCGCCTCGATGATGCTCTCCCGGCTCATGATGTTGCCGCCGGAGCAGAGACAGGTCGTGATGGGGCAGCGGTCCTTCACCCCGATGGACACGTCCCGCAGGAACTGGGCGGGGATGCTCATTTCCACGTCCAGCACGGCTTTGCACTTGCCGTAATCGATCTTGTCGAAAGCCTTGTAGGGGAAGGGATTCACGGTGATGGGCCGGATGAGACCCACGGGATATCCCTCCTGCCGCAGCAGGTTCACCGCGCTCCGGGCGATGCGGGCGGAGATGCCGTAAGCGGCGATGACCAGCTCCGCGTCCTCCAGCCGGTATTCCTCCCAGCGCAGATCCTTTTCCCAGGATTCGTACAGGGCGGCGGCCTTTTCGTTGGTGCGCTGCATCACGGCGGTGGACCACTGGCCCGGCTCGATCCAGGCCCGGTGGGCATAATCCAGCTCATGGCCCACGATGGCCCAGGGACGCTTGCCCTCCTTGATGGCCTTCACTTCCTCGTCGCTGCGCATGGGAGGCAGCTCCACCGGCTCCATCATGGTGCCGATGACGCCGTCCGCCAGGATCAGCACCGGGTTCCGGTCCCGGTCCGCGTAGTCGAAGGCGGCATAGGTCATGTCCACCGCCTCCTGCACCGTGGAGGGGGCGAAGACCAGCATCTGGAAGCCGCCGTTGCCGCTGGCCTTGGTGGCCTGGAGGTAGTCCATCTGGGCGGGCTGGATGGAGCCCACGCCGGGACCGCCCCGGGATACGTTCACGTAGACCATGGGGATCCGGGCGGAGGCGCAGTAGGAGATGCCCTCGCTCTTCAGGGCGATGCCGCAGCTGGAGGAACTGGTCATGGCCCGGGTGCCGGAGGAAGCGGCGCCGTATACCATGCTGATGGAGGCCACTTCGCTTTCCCCCTGGACAAATGTGCCGCCCACTTCGGGCATGCGCCGGGAGAAGTATTCGGGGATCTCATTCTGGGGGGTGATGGGGTAGCCCGCAAAAAAGCGGCAGCCCGCCCGTACCGCTGCTTCGGCGATGGCCTCGCAGCCCTTCATGAATACTCTGCTCATCCCTCTGCCTCCTTCTCAGCGATACACGTCGATGGCCCCGTCGGGGCACATCTGTCCGCAGATGGCGCAGCCCACGCAGTCCTCCGGCCGGGCCGCCTCTACCACCTCGTAACCCTTGGAGTTGACCGTGTGGCCGATCTCCAGGACGTGTTTCGGGCAGAAACGCACGCAGTAGCCGCAGCTCTTGCAGCGCTCCGCCACGATCTCCACTTTTGCCATTGTTTTCGCTCCTTTATGTGAATTGTGTTTTGCTTACCAGGGATAAAGGATATGCCGCTTCACAGGGAAGACCGGGCAGGGAAGCAGGGGCTCCGTCTCCGGGACGAGGCTTTCCTCCGCCCCCGCAAAGCGGATGGGCCAGCGTCCATCCAGCAGGGCTTCCAGCTGACGGACCCCTTCCAGGATATCTTCCGCCGTCGTCCCGTCTCCCAGGTTCGGGTTGGCCGCCAGCAGCAGGTTCTCGAAACGCAGATGGGAAACGGTGAGAATATCCGTCAGCACCTGATCCAGCCGTTCCAGGGTGCCAGACCAGGGGCGGTATGGGTTCACCACATAGTAGACCGCCGTTTCCGGCCGGTTCAGCAGAGGCGCGTAGCCCCCGATGCTCCGGGCGCCGATATAGTCCCCTCCGACATCCAGGACGGTGAAAGCGCTTTCGTCCCGCAGCAGACGCATCACGCCGCCGGAAACGGTGGGGGCGTCCATGAACTGCTCCTCAAAATGGAGCTCCACCCCGGCCTTTTCCAGCGCGTCCCCCAGGTCCCGGGTGCGGAACAGAGGCTTGGTCATATCCAGATCGAAGAGATGAACGGGGTCCGTTCCGGCCGTCAGACGGCAGGCCAGATTCACCGCCAGCTCGCTTTTGCCGCAGCCCGCCTCCCCCAGGAAGACGAAATTCCGCTTGCCTTCCGGCAGGGGATAGATCATGATCGTGCCCCCCGGAAAGGTCAGGTGCGGAACCTGACGGCGGTGCCGTAGGCGATCACTTCCGCGGCGCCCTGCATGACGGCGGAGGAGGCATACCGGATATTGACCACCGCGTCGGCGCCAAGCGCCTCCGCTTCCGCCACCATGCGCTTCGTGGCCAGTGCCCGGGCGTCGTTCATCATCTCATTATACTCCTTCAGCTCGCCGCCCACCAGGGTTTTGAGAGCCTGGGAGATGTCCTTGCCGATGTTTTTAGACTGGATCGTGCTGCCCTTGACAAGGCCCAGCATTTCCAGTTCTTTTCCGCTGATATAATCAGTATTGACCAAGATCATCTTCTTCTCCTCCTTTTATCTCTTTGTGCCGCTGGACGCACACGCCGATCATGGCCGCGCCCAGAAGCACCGGACAAATGCCCAGCAGAAGCCTGAGCAGCGTGCTGTGCAGCAGGGAGATCAGCACGCCGAAATAGAGAACGATGTACAGGATCACGAGGACGGTGACGAGGATCGGAGCGATCATTTTCCTCCTGTGCTTTGCCGCCGTATCTCCCGGATCACGGGTCGGTTTTTCCGCCATCGTCAGCGCTCATCTCCGATCAGCCAGCCCTCCAGGCAGACGCCGCAGCCCTCGTCCACGTGCCGGGCGAAGGCCTCCGGATAGTCCCGCTTCCACTCCGCCCATTCCTCGGGGCTGACCTTCTCCACCTGGGCGAGAAAACCGCTGACGGCCATGCCCGTGGCGTTCCGGGAAGTGGGGGCGGTGGGGGTGATGGTGTTGATGGCTCCGCCCCGGTCCAGCCAGCCGGGGATGATGGGATCCAGCCGGGAGCCGTGGTCCACATAGCAGACCCCGGGCATGAGCCGCTCCGTGACGTAGGCGCCGCAGAGGACGATCCCCCGCTCGTTGAACACCTTAACGATGTCTCCGTGCGCGATGCCCCGCTTTTCAGCTTCGGCGGGATTGAGCCAGACGGGCTCGTACAGGTACCCGTCCTCTCCCCGGACCTTCATGGTCCCGATCTCCCGGGTCCATAGGATATCGTCGCATTGGGCGTGCATCCGCCAGCGTCCGTGGTTGGACATGCACAGCAGCGGGTATTTCTCCGCCCTGGGGGAGGAGCGGCGCTCGTCGTGGCTGGGGCCGCTTTCGATCCAATGGGGCACGCTGGGCCGCTCCGGATCATCGGGAGTCATATCCCGGATCTGGGTGGATTCGTACTCCAGCTTCCCGGTGGGGGTGGAGAGGGGACTGGCCTCCGGGTCCCGGTAGAACTCCAGCAGACCGGCGGGAAGGGCGTCCAGCTCCTCCTGGGTCTTGCAGGGGATGACGAAGATCTTCTGCTTCCGGAATTCCTCCCAGGTGAGGTAGTCCTCGCAGCCGCTGGCCTTGTAGAGGAAGCGCACCCGTTCGTCGTGGGTGAGCCTGCCGGTATAGGCGTCGTAGTATTCCTTTCCCAGCTTCTCCGCCACCCTGGCGCACACGTCAAAATCGCTGAGGCTCTCTCCCACGGGAGGACAGCAGGGATCCACCAGATAGATGCTGGTGAAGGCGCCGCTGGAGAAGTCGTTGGCCAGGTCCGGCATCTCGTGCTTGGTGGCCACGGGGAAGATCAGATCCGCGAAGTAGCAGTCGTTCTCCAGCCATGGATGCTGGGCGATGATGGTCTCGATGCTCTCGTGCCGGTAGGCCTGGATGCTCAGGTTTCCGTCGTTCCAGCAGGTCACCTGGCAGGGAGCGTCGGTCCAGATCATGTGTACCCGGCTCATGCCGTCCCGGGGATATTTCATCTCCTGGAACTGATACTGCTGGGTGGGATACCGGTGGTTCCCGGGCCCCGGCTGCTGGCTGGAGGAGAAGCACTGGAGGCCCCGCCACTCCGCGTGCCCCTCCAGGATGGCGGTGTGCACATGGCAGCGGGGGATGAACTGCTTGGGGGCGGGGAGCTGCTTATAGAGGTCGATGAGCTCCGGCGCCCGTTCCTTCTGCTCCTTGTTCAGCACGAAGCGGTCCATGTTGATGATGGGCTCCACGTCCCCGTCCACCGGCCGCAGGGGGTCGGCGCAGGCGGTGATCTTGGGAACGAACTGCCCCTGGTAGGGCACGGGGTAATCCCGGTTCCACAGGTTCCACTCGATCATTTTGGCCTGGTGCACCCCGGGTCTGCCCAGCCCCTGCATCCCCAGGAGCATGACCTCCAGCCGGGCGGGCTCGGAGGCGTAGGGCCCCCGGATATAGGGACCGCCGTTGCCGTGGAGGATGCTGGCGGTGTGCCGGGCCCAGTATCGGGCCAGGGCCTTGATGGTCCACTCCGGCGTGCCGCATTTTTCGCTGGCCCAGGCGGGGGTCTTGGGGATCCCGTCCTCCCGGCCCAGCACGTAATCCTCGAATTTGTCGAAGCCGTAGGCGTGGGTGGCGATATATGCCTTATCGTACGTCCCCTCCGTCAGCCACACCCAGGCGACGGCCAGCTGCATGGCCACGTCCGTATTGGGCAGGATGGGGATCCATTTGTCCGCATGGATGGCCGCCCCGTAGTTCAGGTCGGGGCAGACGTAGACGCTTTTGATGCCGATCTGGGTGAACCAGTAGCACATCCGGCTGGGCAGGTTCATGCCGAAGCCCCGGGGAGTGGTCTCCGGGTCGCAGCCCCAGAACAGAAGCAGGTCGCTGTGCTTCGCGATATCCGGATACAGGTTGGTCTGGGGGGCCATTTCTCCCACGGGTTCGCAGCCCCACACGTATTTCGCGCCCCAGAACCAGCCCTCCCAGGAGTCCATGTTCCGCATCTGGAGGGTGTAGCCCCCCATGAGACTCAGAAGACGGTTGGGACAGCCATGGCTGGGGGCGGTGTTTTTCCCTTCCCCGTGCATATCCGCCTGACAGAGCACCGCCTCGGGTCCATAGGTCTCCTTCATGCGGACGAGCTCGTCCGCCGCGATCTGGGCGGCTTCATCCCAGGAAATGCGCACATAGCGGCTCACCCCCCGGTTCTGGGGGTTGCGCTCGCCCTTGGGATCCCAGTCCACCCGCTTCAAAGGCCACATGACCCGGTTCCGAGAGTATACCCGGGTGCGGTAACCCAGGCCGAAGGGGGTGATGGTCACCCGATCCGGCGCCTGGAAGCTGCTTCCCCGGGCTTCCATCCGCCAGGGATTGCAGTTGGCTTCCGTATAGGCTGTATCGTAAAAATACGGCCTGATCCGGGTGATCCGCCCTTCGGAGGAGTCCACCAGGCAGGGGCCGCCGCTCTCCGGCCCCATGAGGCTGAAGCTCACCAGGGTCTGGGCATCAGGCTTGAATTTATCCTTCATTCGTTCACCTGCTTTACTTGTGTCCATACATAGTCATTATACCCGCTTCCTTTACCCGGGTCAAGGGCAGGGAGGACGCTGCCGGCCGGAAGTGAATCCCCGGTCTTGCTTTTCATGACGGTTTTGCTATAATCAAGAAAAGAACGAACGAGACCCCGCCCGGAACGGCGGGGAAGGAGGAACAGAGCATGAGTGAAGGCAGATTCCGTACCGCGCTGAACGGCTTCAACCGGCAGGACGTTGCCGCCTATATCGAGGGCATGGCCCAGCGGAGCAAGGCCGTCAAGGAAGAACGGGACAGGCTGGAGCAGCAGCTCGGCGACCTGAGCCGTACCGCGGAAGCGGCGGCAGAGAAGCAGAAGGAGCTGGAGAGCGCCCTGGCTGCCCGGGAATCCGATCTGAGAGAAGCGGAAGCCCGGAAGGAAGAGCTCGCCTCGGCCCTGGCGGCGGAGGAGGAGAAGAACGCAAAGCTGGGGGAGCAGCTGGAGACTTTGCAGGCCGCCTCCCGGGATCAGGCTGCCTTTGCCCGGGAGATGGAAGAGCTTCGGGAGAGGAACGCCGTCCTGGAGGATGAGCTCCGGCGTACAAAGGAAGAGTATCGGCGGACGGCGGAACAGGCGGAGGAATATGCGCTGGTGAAGGAACGGGTGCTGAAGCTGGAGCTGAACGCCAGCCGCCGGGCTGTGGAGATCGAACAGAACGCCGCCGGCAAGGCGGAAGCGCTGGTGCGGGAGGCGGAGAACCAGGCGGCCCGTGTGCGGCAGGAGCGGGATGAACTGCTCCGCCGGTTCAAGGGCGAGTTTTCCCGTATCTCCCGGGAACTGGGCTTCCAGGCGGAGCTCCTGGACCAGCAGGCCGGTCAGCTGGTGACCTCCCTCCGCGAGGCTTCCGGCGCCATGGAAGCCGGTTCATCGCGCATCGGCACTTTGCAGGAGGAGGCCTCCCCTGAGGGGGGACAGGAGCCCTGCCCGCCGGAAGAAGGCGCTGCCGCGGAATGAACGAGGAATTGTTTGAGAGCATCGGCCGCCGGAAGAGCTGCCAGAAATTCCGGGAAGAGGAGCTGCGGGCCGAGGATATGGACGGCCTGGTGGACTTCCTCTCGGAGCTGGAAGCGCCGGAGGAGGAGATCGACTGGAATTTCGATACCCTCCCTTATCTGGATATGATGCGCATCTGCTCCACCGCCCCGGCGGTACGGGCGCCGGTGTATCTGGTGCTCCGGGCGGAACGGAAGAACTTCAGCCTGCAGAACTGCGGATACCTGGGGGAGCTGGCGGTTCTCTGGCTCACTGCCCGGGGGGTCGCCACCTGCTGGCAGGGAAGCGCCCAGGTGGATCCCAACGAGGACTATCGCGGCAGTCTGCCCTATGTGACCTGCATTGCCATGGGCTATGGGGAGGACGCCTTCCGGGCTCCCGGGGAACAGCCGGAGCGGAAGGAAGCGGAGAAGGTCATCTTCAACCGCACCCCGGAATATACGCCCATCCTGGAGGCGGCCCGGATCGCCCCCTCCTCCTTCAACCGGCAGCCCTGGGCCTTCGTTTCCGACGATCGCCAGCGGCTGCATCTGTTCCGGAAGAAATCCATGCTGGCGAACCCGGTGACGGAGTTCCACCAGTGCGTGGACTGCGGCGCGGCCCTGGCCCACCTGGAGGTGGCAGCGAAGGCCAAAGGATATGAGCCGGAGTTCAAACGGCTGAAACCGGAGCCGGGCTTCAAGCGCGGGCTGGTGTATCAGTGCAGTCTTCAGCTGTAGATCCTTCGACCCGGACCCAATAAACTGGGTCCGGGTCGAATGCTTTTTATTCGTCTTTCCCGCAGAGACCGATGAACCATCGGAACAGAACACCGCCGTCCACCGTATCCCCTCGGGCCCGGGCGAGACACATGCGCTCCGGGTGCCATTGGACGCTGTAAACCGGATACCGGGTATGGCGGCAGGCTTCGATCACCCCGTCCGCCGCCCGCTGGACCGCCTCCAGCTCCGGGGCGAGAAGGTCGATCCCCTGATGATGGGCGCTGTTTACCGGGAAGGCTTCCCCATACAGCAGGGCGGGGAAGGAACCCGCCTCCGCCTGGGTCACATGGACCCGGTCCCCCTCCCGGGTGGGCATATGGCTCTCCGCCGTGGGCAGGTGCTGGTTCAGGCTGCCGCCGAAAAATACGTTCAGGACCTGATGTCCCCGGCAGATGCCGAGAATGGGCTTTCCCGCCTTGAGATAGGCTTCGATGAGCCGGAACTCCTGCCTGTCCCGTTCCGGGTCCAGGCCGAAGCAGGCTTTGTTTTCCCGGCCGTAGAAAGAGGGTTCCACATCCTCGCCCCCGGCGAGGATCAGACCGGCGCAGCGCTCGGGCTGAGGCTCGGGCAGATAAGCGGCCAGGGGGACGCCCCCATATGCCTCCACCGCCTCCGGGTAATTCCGCACCAGGTTGGAGCCCAGGGAGATCTGGAGCTCAGGCTTCATCTTCGGCTCCGTTCTCCTCCCCGGCGGAAGCCTCTTCCGCCTCCGGCGGATCCCCGATCTCCCGGGGAAGGCTGAATTCCGCCTCCGGCTCCTCCGACTGCCGGATCGCCTCCGCCTGAATGGCTTTGCGCTCCTTATCCAGCAGCCAGGCAACGGCGCCGCCCACAACGGTGAAGATCACGGCGCCCGCGGCTTTGCCCAGGATCACAGCCGCCCTGCGGCTGATTCTCGGCAGGACCATATTTCCATCTCCCTTCTCTGTGCTGGAGTCAGTATACACCCTCCCGGCGCAGCGGTAAAGTCTCTGCAGGGAGATCGAGAAAGCATCTTTTTTGTTTCGTTCTTTCGTGGTATAATCAAATTATGATGAAAGTTTGCCTGATGAACGACAGCTTCCCGCCCGTGATCGACGGGGTGGCGAACGCTGTGCTCAATTATGCCCGCACCATCACCGAGAAGCGGGGTGAGTGCGTCGTGGTGACCCCGGAATACCCCGGGGCCGAGTACGATTATTCCTTTCCCGTCTACACCTATCCCAGCCTGGATACCACCAAGGTCTTCGGGTACCGTACCGGCCTTCCCCTGGAGCCCAGGATGTTCCAGCGGCTGAAGGAAGAGAATTTCAGCATCATCCACAGCCACTGCCCCATGATCTCCAATCTGCTGGCCAGGAGCCTTCGGATCGCCGCCAATGTGCCGGTGGTGTTCACGTACCATACGAAGTACGATATCGACATCGCCAACGCCCTGAAGGGGGAGCTTCTCCAGGAGGCGGCGGTACGCATGCTGGTGGCCAATGTGGAGACCTGCGACGAGGTCTGGGTGGTGAGCCGGGGCGCGGGAGAGAACCTGCGGCATCTGGGCTTCACCGGGGAGTACCGGGTGATGGAAAACGGGGTGGATCTGCCCCGGGGTCCCGTATCTCCCCGGGCTGCCGCCGAAGCGGCGGCGGGATTTGATCTGCCGGAGGGCGTGCCGGTGTACCTTTTCGTCGGCCGGCTGATGTGGTACAAGGGCATCCGGCTGATCCTGGAAGGGCTGGCCGGCCTGCAGACTGCGGGAAAAGATTTCCGCATGGTCTTTGTGGGCGGCGGAGGCGACGAGGAGGAGATCCGCGGGGAAACGGAGCGGCTGGGCCTGGGGGACAAGTGCGTCTTCACCGGTCCGCTGCGGGACCGGGAGAAGCTCCGGGGCTGGTACAGCCGGGCGGACCTGCTGCTGTTCCCCTCCACCTTCGATACAAACGGTCTGGTGGTGCGGGAGGCGGCCGCCTGCGGTCTTCCCGCTTTGCTCATCCGGGACAGCTGCGCCGCGGAGGGCGTGACGGACGGGATAAACGGCATCCTGATCCGGGAGGATCCCGCCGCTCTGTTCGCGGCGCTGGATTCTTTGTACGGCAGGGAGGAATTCCTGGGACAGATCGGGGAGAAGGCCATGGACGATCTGTATCTCTCCTGGGAGGACAGCGTCCTCCGGGCCTGTGACCGGTATGAGGAGATCCTTGCGGACTGGCACGGCAGGAAGAGGATCGCGCCGTCGGCGGAGGAGCTCTCCGCTCTTTACAGCATACAGGATATTCTGGAAGAGATGCGCAACCGCATGCGCCAGCAGTGGGGTCTGCGCAGATATCCGGGCGGTTCGGATCGAGGCCCGGAGAATAAGGTCGGCAGGAGGTAATCGAAATGAAGGGAAGCAAGAGAGAAAAAAGACTGGCGGGGCTGGCCCTGTTTCTGGCCCTGGTGGCGGTGTTCAGCCTGGGCGGTCTCGCCCTGGCGGTGACCTACGGAGGGACGAACATCGTCCCCACGGGCCGCGAGACCCGCTCCTTCGCCGCTACCCAGACGAATATCGTCTGGAGTCCGTGGGAAGCCATCGACCCGACGGAGATCTATGACCTGGCCTCCGAGCAGACGGTGATCGTGGAAGCGCCCGTTCCGGATATGGACAACACCGTCCATGCCTACGGCGCCGGATTCCTGATCTCCTACGACGGATACATCATGACCAACTGTCACGTGGTGAGCGAGCCCATGGAGAACGGCGTGGACGTACAGATACGCACCTTCGCAGGCAAGGTCTATCCGGCGGAGATCGTCGGCGCGGATCAGGACAGCGACATCGCTCTGCTGAAGATCGACGAGCGCATGACCCCCGCCGTCCTGGGGGACAGCAGCAAGCTGAAACCCTGCCAGAGCGTATATATCATGGGGCATCCGGCGGATGAATTGTCCTTTACCATGACCAGCGGCATCATCAGTGCCCTGGGCCGCACCATCTCCTTCAGCGACGGGACCACCCTGAGCATGTTCCAGCTGGATGCGGCGGTGAATTTCGGCAACTCAGGCGGCCCGGTGTACAACGACCGGGGCGAAGTGATCGGCATCACCACCGCCAAGTATACCGGCCTTTCCTCCGAGGGACTGGGCTTTGCCATCCCCATCAACGATGCGGTGCGGATCGCGGAGGATCTGCGGACCCACGGCTTTGTCCGGGGGCGGCCTCTCATGGGCCTTACCGTCCGGGCCATTCTGGAGGATGACCGGGAGGGCGGCAACCCCGCCGGAGTGGAGATCTACAGCGTGGAGCCCGGCCTCTGCGGCGAACGGGCCGGATTGCTGGCGGGGGACATCATCCTCAGTCTGAACGGCATCCGGGTGACCTCCAACTCTGAACTCATGGATGCCAAGCGGCCTTACCGGGCCGGAGATACGGTGACCCTGGAGATCTGGCGGGATGGAGAGACCTTCACCACGGAGCTGACCTTTGAAGAGGTCACCCCGGAGCATCCCACCGGCAACGTGGCCATTCCGCAGGAAGAGTCCGAGGTGCCGGATGACGGCGAAGGAACGGAGGAATCTGAAGAAACAACAGAAGAGTCCGAAGGAACCGGGGAACCCGAAAGCGCCGAAGGGTCCGAAAGCGTCGAAGGGGAAGAACAGCCCGAGGGATCCGGCGGCACAGAGGAGCAGCCTGCCGAGTCGGAAGAGTCCGAGGGATCCGGAAACTGAGCACCGCAAACCATAAGAATATCGCGTTCGCCGGCGGGGTCCCCTCGCCGGCGACGTTCATCCCTGTCCCCCAAAAGTGAAACCGGGAAAAGAAAAAGCGCGCGGGAGGACCGCATCCCCGGGAAACGGTTGTTTCCCGCCGACAGGATCGACCGACCGAACGCACGCAAAGCTGAGGCGGCTCCTGAAGAGACCGCGCTGCCCGTTCTCCCAGACAGACAAATGCCCCCCGGCGCTGTGCGCCGGAGGGCGGATCTTATTTGCTGTTTTCCGCGTCAGCGGATCAGAACCAGTTGCACTTGGCGATCAGGCCGGCGAACACGATGGAGACCATGCTCATGAGCTTGATCAGGATGTTGATGCTGGGGCCGGAGGTATCCTTGAAGGGGTCGCCGATGGTGTCGCCCACGACGGCGGCCTTGTGGTTCTCGGAGCCCTTGCCGCCGAAGTGGCCGGCCTCGATGTACTTCTTGGCGTTGTCCCAGGCGCCGCCGGAGTTGGACATGAACACGGCCATGATGAAGCCGGAAGCGGTGGCGCCGCAGAGCAGGCCGATGACGCCGCTGCCGCCCAGGATCACACCCACGATGATGGGGGAGGCGATGCCCACGATGGCGGGGGCGACCATTTCCTTCAGGGAGGACTTGGAGCAGAGGTCAACGCACTTGGCATAGTCGGCTTCCACGCCGGGCTTGCCTTCCAGCAGACCCTTGATCTCCTTGAACTGGCGGCGGACTTCCACCACCACGCTCTGGGCAGCGCGGCCCACGGCGCTCATGGTCATGGCGGAGAACAGGAAGGGGAGCATGGCGCCGATGAAGATGCCCACCAGCACGCAGGGATCCATCAGAGACAGGGAGTAGGAGGCACCGTTGGTCTCCATCTTCTCCGCGAAGTTCGCGATGAGGGCCAGGGCGGTGAGGGCGGCGGAGCCGATGGCGAAGCCCTTGCCGGTGGCAGCGGTGGTGTTGCCCAGGGAATCCAGGGCGTCGGTGCGCTCCCGGACTTCCTCGGGAAGGCCGGCCATCTCGGCGATGCCGCCGGCGTTGTCGGCCACGGGGCCGTAGGCGTCGGTGGCCAGGGTGATGCCCAGGGTGGAGAGCATGCCCACGGCGGAGATGGAGATGCCGTACAGGCCCAGAGTGGAGTTCTTGTCAGCACCGATCTGGGCGCAGAAGTAAGCAACGATGACGGCGGCGCCCACGATGAGGATGGGCAGCAGGGTGCTCATCATGCCCAGGCTCAGACCGCTGATGATCAGGGTGGCGGTGCCGGTCTTGGAGGACTCGGACAGGTTCTGAGTGGGCTTATAGGTATCGGAGGTGTAGTACTCGGTGACCTTGCCGATGGCCACGCCGGCCACCAGACCGGCCAGGATGGCCAGGTACACGCCAAAGTGTCCGGGCAGGAGCCAGAGCACGGCCAGCAGGCTCAGTACGGCGGTGACGATGGCGGAGAAGTTGGTGCCGCGGGAAAGAGCGGAAAGCAGAGCCTTCTGGGTGGCGTTCTCCTTGGTCTTTACCAGGAAGGAGCCGATGAGGGAGCAGATGACGCCCACGGCGGCCATGATCAGAGGCAGAGCCACGGCGTTGATGGCTTTCACATCCGGGATGCCGTTGAAGGCGACCACGCCCAGAGCGCAGGTGGAGAGGATGGAACCGACGTAGCTCTCGTACAGGTCGGCGCCCATGCCGGCCACGTCGCCCACGTTATCGCCCACGTTGTCGGCGATGGCGGCGGGGTTCCGGGGGTCGTCCTCGGGGATGCCGGCTTCGACCTTGCCCACCAGGTCTGCGCCCACGTCGGCGGCCTTGGTGAAGATGCCGCCGCCCACACGGGCGAAGAGGGCCATGGAGGAAGCGCCCATGCCGAAGGTGATCATGGTGGCGGTGGTGACCTCCAGGGTCTCATGGAAAGCTTTGGTCAGCAGGGCATACCAGATGGATATGTCCAGCAGGCCCAGGCCTACCACGGTGAAGCCCATGACGGTACCGGCGGAGAAGGCCACCCGCAGGCCCTTGTTCAGGCTCTTCTGGGCGGCAGCGGCGGTACGGGCATTGGAGTTGGTGGCGATCTTCATGCCGATGAAGCCGCTGAGACCGGAGAACAGGCCGCCGGTGAGGAAGGCGAAGGGTACGTACCAGGTCAGCAGACCCAGGGCCGCCATGACGCAGATGATGACGACCATGCAGGCGAAGAAGATACCGACGGTCTTGTACTGACGGCGGAGGAATGCGCCCGCGCCCTTGCGCACATTCTGGGAAATGCGCTTCATCAGGTCGGTGCCCTCATCCTCGGCCAGGACCTTCTTGGCCTGCATGGCCACAAACACCAGCGCGATGACGGAGGCGATGAGGCTGACAAGCCAGAGGTTGTCCAGGATAAATTCCATGCTCTGTTTCACTCCTATTTAATTCGTTTTTCGCCTGACAGGACCGGCCCTCGGCAGGGGCTGCCCGGCAGACTATAAGCAGCAAACGGGATTATACCATATCTCCCCGGATAGGACAATATGAAAGATTCACAAAATATCCAATTTCGGCAAATTCTCTCTTGCTTTTCCCGTGAAAGCATCATACAATAGGTTACAGCAAAGTAACAAATACGGGAATACCCGCTAGCAGATTGGGAGGAAAGCTTCAATGGCAAACAAGGAAAGAATATTCATTGATCAGACCGAGATCGTCGCCGGCGTCACCTTCGGCAACCAGGCGACCCGCATGATCTGGAAAGCGGATGAGCTGCAGGAGATCACCATCATGCAGATGGAGGTCAAGAAGCTCTTCAAGAAGGAAATGCAGGAAATGATCACCATCCGCAAGAAGGCCCAGCCCATGGGCACGCCCATCATCAAGACCAAGGCGGATGAGAAGTACTGGGAGGGCTACAAGGAGCAGCTGGAGAAGTTCTGCAAGAAGAACCGCGTGAACTTCCACGACTTCATCAAGAACCCCATGCCCATGCCCGGCGGCCCCGGAGCGCCCGGCGCACCCGGCGCGCCGGAAGCACCGCAGGCGTAAACTGCAGAAAAATCTGACCGCAGGTCCGATCAACGGACCTGCGGTCAGCGTGTCGACAAAGTCTTGTCGCCGCGCTGAAGCAAGT
>CAMZIY010000031.1 GCA_947307365.1 uncultured Clostridia bacterium | reverse complement strand
TGATCGTTCCGCTGTTGCTGGCCGGAGATCCGCTCACCTCGTAGCCGTCGGGTACTTCATCCTCAGTTACGGTATAGGTGATGGCTGTGCCGTTGTCATTCACCGGGAGATTGGACCAGGTGTAGGTCCAGCTGTCGCCGTTCTTCGTGACGGAGGGCGTTACACCGGTAACCGCAGTCCCGTTGGCATTAAGCGTGAGAGTGAGGTCGGTGGGCCGAATGCCGTCGCGATCGCTGTCGTCCGCCCAGCTCTTCGTTACCGTTACGCTGGTCGTCTCAATGCTGTGAGTGTTCGTGATCGTTCCGCTGTTGCTGGCCGGAGATCCGCTCACCTCGTAGCCGTCGGGTACGCTTTCCTCAGAAACAGTGTATGCGATCTCCTCGCCGTTCGCATATTTGGGGAGGCCGGACCAGGTGTAGGTCCAGCTGTTACCACTCTTGCTGATTTCAGGATCAGAGACCGTAACGCCCTCAGGGACGCCATTCAGGGTGAGAGTGAGATCGGTCGGACGTTTCTTGTCGCGGTCGCTGTCATCCGCCCAGCTCTTCGTCACCGTGACGCTGGTCACTTCCGGCGTATGGACGTTGGTGATGGTGCCGCCATCGGAAGCGGTTGTCTGAGCGCAGGTGTAACCAGTAGGCACAGAACTTTCGGAAACACTGTAGCTGATTTCCGCTCCATTGTTGCCGTAGCGCGGCACGGCCTTCCAGGTATAGGTCCAGGTGTTGCCGTTCTTGACGATTTCAGGGGTAACGCCCTGGACAGCAGGAGACAGAGTCAGGTTAAGATTCTCAGGCCGCTTGCCGTCCTGGTTGCTGGCGTCTTCCCAGACCTTGTCGACATTGATATCAACAAGTTCGTATGCGTTGGTGAACGTAACTTCGTATGCGTTTGCGTTATACGTTTCGATCGTGCCGGTAGCCTTCTTGTTCTCTTTGTTTTCGACAAAAGAAGAATCTGCCGCGCCGGTATTCTCAGCGCTGATGAACTTGAAGTTGTCCACATTGCCTTCGGTAAAGGAGTATGTAGAACCCGAAGGCAGGTTGGTGAAACGCAGGTTCCATCCGGCTTTCAGCTTAACGGTGATCGTTTCGCCGCTCTTTGCATAGAAATAGTCTCCGGACGGCGTTGCTCCTGTAACTTCTACATCCGTAGTTGGTGTGTAAGTATCAGGATCAGGATCTGTGTCAATCGAGAACCAGACCCAGTAATCGGAGTTATGTTCGGGGTCGTCCGTCGGCTCGGTTGCCGGCGCTTTGATGTTGTTCACCTGCATGGTAAACGGGAAGAGCGTATCCGGGTCAGCATCATCACCGTTAACGACCTTAGTCAGGTTGAGGTTGGAACGGCGGTGGTTGGTTGCGGTTAAGGTCGAAATCGAAGGATCTACATAGTACGTGTGCCCATCGATCGTATACTTGGTCTTTCCGGTGGAGTCGTAGCCATTCGCGACGTCTTCCTTGATGAGCACCGTCGGCGTTGGTGCGCCGTCAATGATCATAGGCCGAACCGTCGGAGCATGGAGCTCCCAACGATACTGCGTATCGTCGAGTTCGGCAAAGCTGAAGTCATGACCCTCCGAGCCAGCAAGCGCTTGGCCATTTACGATCAATCCAGCGGAGATATTAAAGGTCGCTTGCCAGCCGCCCGCACTATTCAGTTGTGCCTCATAGAAGGGGTGCGCTTCGTCACCGTTTATCAGGATATCCAACGTCAGTGTGGTATTCGGAGCGCTGCCGCCTTCCCATTCCTTAGTAACCGTCATTGAGGAGGAAGAAGTGCCGACTGCGGGCGGATTCACAAAGTTGGTGGACTGGGCGGGTTGACCCGGTAGACGACTGTCGGTATAAGAGATGCTGCCCGAGGTGTTGGTCTCGACGGTTCCATCCGCATGGAAGTACGCTTGAGCCGCCTGGGGAACGACGCTATTGTAGCTTTCTCCGTTATCGATACGCGCTTTATAGTCGAGGGCGGTCTGGCTCGGATAGCATTTGAAGGTGACAGTATATGTTACGTCATTTTCCAGAACACCGATGCTGGAAAGATTCCAGACGACATTGCCGTTTTCATCAAGTTCAGCGGGAGGAGGCGCAGGGGAGTCGCTGGAGGTCCACTCCACGCCGAGATAGACGGTGGTTCCATCGGCATTCGTCATCGGACTGATATTGGAATTGTACTTCTCATTCCCGTTAGAGTCCGTGCCGCCCGCGCGGTAATACTTAAAGGAAGTAGTGTCAACGGACAGGAGGTTGACGACGCCGGAAGTGGTGGTCACGTTGCTGGTGGTGCCGTCCGTCATCTCCACGTCACCGATACCGGCCATCTCGATCTGCTGAAGGATCTGGTTCAAAGCGTTCTGAAGAGCTGCGGTATTGGCAGCTTCATAATAACCGTCTCCACCGAGACCTTCCATACGTGTAACGTTACCATACACGCCGATTGTGTACAGGCTATATTTAGAATCATTAGTTATGGAATCAGCTGCAGTTTTAGCTGTAGCATAACATCTTTCAATGTTGTCATCCGTTTCGTATCCTGTACCATATGCATTATATGAGTTGTTCCAGTCATTTGTACCGCCATTACGAGTGTCTCGGAATGTCGGGTTACCATCGGAAACGAAGATGATATATGTATGATCATCATCACCGGTACCGAAATTTACATTTTTGGCAGCGGTGAGTGCCGCTTCCCAGTTAGTTCCTCCTTCAGCGTCCACACCGTTTACATCTGACGCGAAATTACTGTATGCGGTTCTGACGCTTTTAGTTGAGGCATGTGTGTCGAAATCGATAAGAGCGATTTCAACCACATCATCGGGATTGCCGTCCTTGCCATTATTGTCAAGCAGCGCTTGACCGAGAGCTTTTACCGCATCCTGAGCGGCCTCCATACGCGTCTGCTCAGCTTCCTGACGAGTATACCTCTGGCCTGTATACAGAGAAGTATCAACAATCCGCTGATATCTGGTACCAGTATATATAGCAGTGTTTTCAGCTCGTACATACCGAACGCCTTGATATCTCTGGTTCCAATTTGTATTGTTTCCATAAGTCCAATATACAGTACCGTAGTACTGCCTAGTACGTCTTGTAAGCTCAAGATACTGTCCATCAACCAGGGCATATTGTGTAGGGCTGGCATCATTGCTGTTTGTAGGGATATATGCAGTTTCACCTTCTGATTCGTAGGTGAATACATAGTTCCCATTATACCCCTGCCTGGTCAACTGAACGTATTCGCCATCTACAAGGCGGTAATCAGCGTCGTTCCCAGTACCTTCCCGATAATAATCTACGCCGGGCGTGGAATAGGTATAATAGTAATTGTTGTAACCGCCACCGTTATTTCTGGACAGGCTGAAAAAATGATCTTCATTGTGAACATCCGGCGTTTCTTGAATGGTACCGTACATATCGTTACCGTTCGAGTCGTCTGGAGTAAAAGTGACTTCACCATTACCGGTGTCCTCATCCATACTGCCCGAGCTGTCCAGTACGACGACCACGTTGACCTTCGTGACCTTCTTTTCCGCGTCGCCGGTCACGTTCAGGGCGATGGTGTAGGTGCCGTCGCCGTTGTCCTGCCTGTACTTGGCATGATCCGGCACACCCCCCGCCGCCGCTTTCACGCGCGGGGACAGGACGCCGGTGGGCACAGCAAGCCCGACGATCATCAGGATCGCCAGGAGCAGACTGAGGAACCGTTTTCCCTTGTTCTTCATTCTTCCAACCTCTCTTATTGCGTGATTTTCCATGGTTAACATGTTTCCCTTCTATTTTTACATTATTATTGTTTGCAAAACACAAATGGCATACCAAGCCATAATGATTACCTATTATATGTCTATCACCCCTGGAAAAGTCAAGTATTTGTTCGCTTTTTTTACTCCATTTTGTTTCTCTTTGTAACCTTTCGTTCATTGCGCGAAAACGTCAGGTCGGTTATACTGATTTTACCAAATCATCCACTGCCCATCCGGCGCCGGGGAAATCCCGGGCCGACGCCGGAGGGACGCCCTGCCGCAGCCGCGCAGGAGAACAGGAAAACAGGGGGTGCGATCCTTGTCCGGAGCCCATGATCTGCTGTCCATCGGCGTTCTCGCCCGGAGCCTGGGCATCAGCGAAAGCACGATCCGCCGCATGGAGGCCGCCGGGCTGCTGACCCCGGCCATGAAGTCGGATTCTTCCAATTACCGGTATTACGACAGCGGCAATATTTCCCGCATCATCGAGATCCTTACCTTGAAATCCTTCGGCGTCCAGTACGCTGAAATGTACGACCACTTCGATCACCCCGGGGACTATACCCTGCTCTACCAAAGCCTTCTGGAGAAGCAGCAGGCGCTGAACAGGCAGATCGACCTGCTGCGCCTCCGCCTCCGGGCCAACGGGAACAACCTGCTGGAATTCATTGAATACCGGGACGCCTGCTGCTACACCAGCCAGGTGAATATGATCCCCGATATCTCCAACTTCTCCGCGGCCGCCAAGCAGCTGCAGTTCGAGGCGATCAAACATAAGCTGCCCATCAACTATATCTGGCCCATCATGATCATTACGGACTGCCGGGATTACCGGACCTTCGACCTAAACCGGAAGCAGCCCCTCACCTTCTGCCTGCCGCTGCAGAAACCATGCGAAGGGAAGAATATCCGGCTGATCCCCGGAAAAAGGGCGCTCTCCGTCCATCTCAGCACCCCCATGAACAACTTCCCCAGCCTGATCCAGCGGGTCAACGAGATCTTCCTGTCTCGGGGGCTTCGGCAGAGCGACGTTCTGACCGTCACCTACGACGTGGGCTCCTACATGGGCCAGAATATTCCTCTCGACGCTACGGTGCTCCACGCGATCGTCCCCTACGAGACGGATTGAGGGGCAGGACCTCTCGGGTCCCGCCTCAGGCCATTAAAACAGCCCGCCGTCCGGCGGGCTTGAGCGTCTCGGAAATGAATTCCAGGCCATCATTTATCTTGATTCTCTTCGCGCCTGCGGGCGCGAACTCTGCGAGGCTTTTGACCCTTTATTTACAGTCTGGTGGCGTGCTGCAAGCAGCACGCCACCTCTATTTCTTAAACTATTCTGATCTATTCCCCTGCTTCCAGAAACCGCATCAGGATCGCGGCAAACTGCTCCCGGGTAACGGTATCCCCAGGGCCGAAGGTCCCGTCGCCGCAGCCTTCCGCGACCCCGGTTTCCTTTGCCCATCTGACCGCGGCGGCAAACCATTGATCCTCCGGGACATCCGCAAAGGGGCTCCCGCCGCCGACCGCAGGCTCCCCCTCCAGCCGGTGGAGGATGGTCACCAGCATCGCCCTTGTCGCCGCGGCCTCCGGCTCGAAGGTCGTTTCGGAGGTGCCCTTCATCAGGCCGTTGGAGACGGCGTAATCCACGAACTCACGGTACCAGGCCTCCGGGTCCACATCAAGGAACTTCTCCGAAGGATTGATTTTAACCAACTCCGGCTCAGGATCTTCGGAAGCCGCAGGGGTAGGAGGATCGGCAGGTACGCGGGGCGGCATATAGGGAATGAGATCGGAAGGCGTCGGCGTTCCCTTTTTCGCCTCCGCCGGATTCCGCACATAGACTTCTCCGTTGGACTGCTGCAACCTCTGGGCGTCCACCAGAGAGAAATAGATCCCCCGCAGACCGTCTTCGAGACCATCCTCCCAAACGGAATCCAGGTCCAGATCATACCGGTAGACCTGATCGACGAGCTCTTCGTCCTCCGGGTCGTACCGATAGAGCAGCTCCCTCATGGGCAGCGGGAACTTCATCGTCCGTTCTTTTCCGCTGCCGCCATAATCGAAGACCGCACGGATGATGGAAGCATCTTCCCCAATGATGGAATTGTTCGTGATGGCGAAGCTGACATGGTGCTTCCCGCCGATGAGGGTATTCCGCGCCGTGAGGCTGGTGTTGTCCGCCTGTAGCCTTGCGGAATTCACCACGTCATCCAGATTCCCGGTATATTTATAGCTGCCTGCGATATCCACGATGATCTCGTGTTCCTCGTTGAGGGACCAGTTGGGATTGGGCTTGATCCGGATCCTGTCCACCCGATAATCGCCCGTATACAGGTCCGCGCCGGTATAAAAGATCTCACCCACAGCTGATACATCAGGCAGGAAACGCATCATATATACACTCACTTTCAGATCATCTTCCCTTTGAGCTGATCGGCCACGGTTCAGTCGATAAAGGTCACCTCATTGCCCTTCTGCGCCATGAGATCCCGGTTCGGCAGGCCGCTTTCGGCGGCGGGATAGCCGATGATCACCGCGCCGTAAATGCGCTCGTCCGCTTTCATCCCCAGGGACCGGAGATACTCCACCAGGGCCGGTTCCTCGTTCAGCCACCGCAGCTGGTTGATCCAGCAGCTGCCGAGATCCAGCGCGTTGGCCGCGACCATCATGTTTTCGATGGCACAGGCGCAGTCCGCCATATTGTTGCCGTAGTCCCTGCGGTTGGCCACGGCGATCAGGACGGGCGCGTTGTAGCAGAAGACGTAGCCCCCTTTTTTCGACGCATTTATCGCATGCTTCAGGCTGGCATAGGTATCCTCCGCGATCTCCATTTTGGCGAACGCCGTTTCCGTCATCCCGATCAGCTTCCCGAGGACTTCCCGGTTCCGGATCACCAGGAAGTGATTGGTCTGATTGTTCCCGCCGCTGGGCGCCTGCCTGGCCGCCTGGAGGATCCGGTCCAGCTTCTCTTCCTCCACGGCGTCGGGCTTATAATTCCTTGTGCTTCTCCGGGTAAGGATCGCTTCCAGAGCTTCCATTTCATTCCGCCTCCTTCGATGGATCCTTCAGTTTCCGGATGTGTTCCGCGTCGTTGGTCAGAGTCAGCCGGGAAAGCGTGCCGCCCCCGGCCCGTGTCTCCATCTGCACCACGGTGATCCCGGTGTGATCAATGTGCAGCAGCGCACAGGCGCAGGGGAACTGCAGATTCAGGATATGCCCCATGGCCGCGGCGGACGAGCCGCCATGGCTGAACAGAGCAATGGTCCGCTGCGGCTTTTCCTCCAACCTGTGCCGGTAGTAGGCGCCTTCCCGGATATAGCCGTACCGCTCCAGCCACCCGTCGATCCCGCTCTCGATCTGATCGATGCAGTCCAGAAGGCGATTGGTGCGGAAATACGGCAGATCCCGCCAGTTTGGATCGTTCAGATCGATCCCCTGCCTGGTCATCTCAAAGACGATGGCCCAGGGATGCCCTCCGCCGAACAGCTCTGTGCCGTCCACGCTCCCCCAACTCACTTCCCGCATGAAATCCAGAGTCCGGACCGGCAGCCCCAGCACGTCAGACGTGGCTTGCGCCGTTTCCCGTGCACGGCCCAAGGGCGAGGACCAGATCTCCTCGATCCCCTCTTCCTTCAGCCTGATCGCCGCCGCCTTCGCCTGCTCGCGCCCCAGCGCAGTCAGGCAGTCGTTCGCATAATCCGGTTCTCCGTGCCGAACAAATACGATCCTCATCGCCGCTCTCCTTCCGGTGGGGAGTTATCCAAAACCATTATGATTCATCATATCATCATCGCCGGTTTCAGGCAAGCCGCTTCAGGAAGCCTTCTCGGTTCCGGCGCACGCCCCCGTTGCCCCGCCCCACAGTTGCGGGCGATCCTTAACGTTCGGTTTTTGCGTGAAAACCGCATGGCGGGCGGCAGGAAGACGGCGGTTAAGTATATAAATCCAGCGCCTGCCGGAATCGGCAGGCGCCCTCTTTCTCGATTTGCCATATTATCCCACTTTATCGGTCGGAAATCGATCCTCAGTCCCCGGGCAGGATAACCGGTCCTTCAGCGAAAAATCATCTAATGTCATTCTCATCTTTATCTTGTATTTTATATTATATTTTATATTGACTTGTATTATTTTTCTGGTATAATCGGATCAGGTCGCTTAGGCGTCCACATTATCTTGTGCTGAGAATTGGAGGAAACACCATGGTATTCAACGCGATTGCCGAACTGATCGCCGACCGGAACGACTGCGACATCTCCGCCATCACCCCGGAGAGCCGCTTCGAGGACCTGGGCATCGACTCCCTGGACACAGTGGAGATGCTGATGGATCTGGAGGATAAGATCGGCTTTGAGGTGGAGCTGGACCAGAAGGTGGAGACCGTCGGCGAGCTGGCGGCCTTCATCGAAGCGAAGATGGACTGAGCCATGCTGCACACCACACTGAACGATCTGCTGGGGATCGAATACCCCGTTTTCCAGGGGGGAATGGCCTGGATCGCCGACGGCAAACTGGCGGCTGCGGTGAGCGAAGGGGGCGGCCTGGGCATCGTAGCCGCGGGGAACGCCCCCGCCGACTATGTGCGCAGCCAGATCCGCATCGCCAAGGAGCTGACGGCGAAGCCCTTCGGTCTGAACATCATGCTCATGAGTCCCTTTGCGGGCGAGATCGCCAGGCTGGCAGCCGAAGAGAAGGTGGCGGTGGTCACCACCGGCGCGGGGAATCCGGCCCAATACATGGAGCTGTGGCGTTCCGCCGGGATCAAGGTGATCCCCGTGGTGGCCTCCGTCGCCATGGCCAGACTCATGACCCGCACCGGGGCCAGCGCGCTCATCGCCGAGGGGGGCGAGAGCGGCGGCCATGTGGGGGAGCTCACCACCATGGCGCTGGTCCCCCAGGTCTGCGACGCCACTTCCCTGCCGGTGATCGCGGCAGGCGGCATCGCCGACGGCCGGGGAATGGCGGCAGCCTTCATGCTGGGCGCCTGCGGCGTACAGATGGGCACCCGCTTTCTCTCCGCGGAGGAATGTTCCATCCACCCCGTCTATAAGGAAAAGATCCTGAAGGCCAAGGACCTTTGCACCATGGTGACCGGCAAACGTACCGGCCATCCCGTACGCGCGCTGCGCACCAATTTCCCCCGGGAGTACCTGAAGGCGGAATACGGCGGCGTTTCCGACGAGGAACTGGATAAAATGGGCACTGGAGCCCTGCGCCTGGCGGTACAGGAGGGAGACCTGGAAAAGGGCTGCTTCCTCTCCGGTCAGATCGCCGCCATGGTCAACAAGATCCAGCCTGCGGCGGAGATCGTGCGGGAGGTCTGCGAGGGGGCGGAGCCCATCCTCAGGAGCGCATCGAAATGGGTAAGCTAGCGTTTGTATTTTCCGGCCAGGGGGCCCAAGCGCCAGGCATGGGACTGGATCTGTATGAACACAGTCCGGCAGCCAGGGCCGTATTCGACCGCTGCGAGGCCATCCGTCCCGGCACCCTGGAGCAGTGCTTCCGGGGCAGCGAGGAGGAGCTGAAGGAGACCGCCAACACCCAGCCCTGCATGGTGGCTATGGAGCTGGCCGCCCTGGCGTCCGCCCGGGAGGCCGGATTCGAGCCGGATATGACCGCAGGCTTCTCCCTGGGAGAGCTGAGCGCGCTGCACTGCGCCGGAGCCATGGAGGAGGATACCGCCTTCCGTCTGGTCTGCCGCCGGGGCGAGCTGATGCAGCAGGCAGCGGAAAAGCAGCGCACCGGCATGGCTGCGGTGGTGAAGCTGACAGATGGGGCGGTGGAAAAGCTCTGTTCCGGGTTTCGTCAGGTCTGGCCGGTGAACTATAACTGTCCCGGACAGGTGACGGTATCCGGCGCGGAGGAAGAAATGGCCGCTTTCACCGCGGCGGTGAAGGCCGCGGGCGGACGGGCGATCCCCCTGAAGGTGCGGGGGGCATTCCACTCCCCCTTTATGGCTGAGGCGGGCAAAGCGTTTCAGGCGGAACTGGATGCGGCGCTGCTGCAGTCCCCCCGCATCCCCGTTTACGCGAACTTCACCGGGGAGCCTTACGGGGCGGATCTGGCTGCCGTTCTGGGACAGCAGATGTTCAGCCCCGTGCGCTGGGAAGCCTCCGTCCGGGGCATGATCGCCGCCGGAGCGGACACCTTTGTGGAGCTGGGGCCGGGAAAGACCCTTTGCGGCCTCATCGGCAAGATCGATGCAGCCGTCCGCTGCTTCCCCCTTTCGAAAATGGATGATCTTGAAGAACTGAGAAAGGAGCTCCGGCTATGCTGAAGGGAAAAGTGGCCGTCGTCACCGGGGCCTCCCGGGGGATCGGAGCCGCCATCGCCGAAAAGCTGGCCGCCCTGGGCGCAGATCTGGCCCTCATTTACGCTGGGAATACGGAAAAAGCGGAGGCCGTTGCGGAACGCTGCCGTGCCCTGGGCGTCCGCGCGGAGATCTACCGGTGCGACGTGGCCGACGGAGACGCCGTAAAGGCCGCCGTGGGAAAGATCAGGTCCGATCTGGGGGGCGTACATCTCCTGGTGAACAACGCGGGCATCACCCGGGACGGGCTGGCTGCCGCCATGAAGGACGAGGATTTCGACGCGGTGCTGGACACCAATCTCAAGGGCGCCTTCCATATGATCCGCCACTGCAGCGGTCTTATGCTCCGGGCCAAATACGGGCGGATCGTGAATATCAGCTCCGTCGCTGGGCTGATGGGCAATCCGGGCCAGGCCAACTATGCCGCCTCCAAGGCGGGGCTCATCGGCCTGACAAAGACCGTCGCCAAGGAGCTGGCCTCCCGGGGCATCACCGTGAACGCGGTGGCGCCGGGGCTGATCGATACGGATATGACCCGCTCACTGAGCCTGGGTGAGGATGCCCTCCGGGCGGCCATCCCCCTGGGACGGGCAGGAAAGGCGGAGGAAGTGGCCGAGGCCGTCGCCTTTCTCCTGCAGGCCGACTATATCACCGGTGTGGTCCTGCGGGTGGACGGCGGCATGGCGATGTGAGGAGAGAATAGGATGGATGAAGCGAATATCCGCAAATACGCGAAGCTGATGCGGGAGCTGGAGCTGACGGGGCTGGAGATCACCGAGGGCAATACCGTGGTCCGTCTGGAACGGGGCGTCCCTCCGGCTGCCGTTTCCGCTCCGGTGGTCCCCCTGCCGGAGACGAAGGCGGAATCCGCCGGGGGCGACGTGGTCCGTTCCCCGATGGTGGGCGTCTTTTACGCCGCCCCCGCCGAGAACGCCGCCCCCTACGTGGCCGTGGGAGACCGGGTGAAGGCGGGCGACACGCTGTGCATCATCGAAGCCATGAAGCTGATGAACGAGATCACCGCCGAGCGGGACGGGGTCATTGCCGAGGTCTGCGCCGGAAACGGGCAGGTGGTGGAATACGGCACTGCCCTCTTCCGTATGGAGGACTAGGATGGACAGGACCGAGCTCATGAACATCCTCCCCCACCGGGAGGAAATGCTGCTGCTGGACGAGGCGGAGAAAGCGGAGGAAGAAGCCCTGGGCAGACTTCGCATCCGGGGAGATGAATGGTTCCTGCGAGGCCATTTTCCCGGAAATCCCGTGGTTCCCGGTGTGATCCTCTGCGAGATCCTGGCCCAGAGCGTCTGCGTACTGCTCTCCGGCGAGATGGAACCGGGCAAAACGCCCATGTATACCGGTCTGGACAAGGTCCGATTCAAGAGCCCGGTGCGGCCGGGGGATCTTTTCGAGACCCGATGCCGGGTCATCAAGGTCAAAAAGCCCTTTTACTTTGCGGAGGGAGAGGGGTATGTGGACGGCAGGCTCTGCGTCAAGGCGGAGTTTTCCTTTGCCATCGTCTGACCTTTATTTCAACAATCGGAGTATCGAACATGTTTTCAAAGATCCTGATCGCCAACCGTGGGGAGATCGCGGTACGCATCATCCGTGCCTGTAAGGAGATGGGCATCGCCACGGTGGCCGTGTACAGCGAAGCGGACCTGGACAGCCTTCACGCGGCGCTGGCGGAGGAACGCTACTGCATCGGGCCGGCAGCAGCGGAGGACAGCTATCTGAATCCCCGGCGCATCCTTTCCGCCGCGCTGATCTCCGGGGCCCAGGCGATCCATCCGGGTTACGGCTTTCTTTCGGAGAATGCCGATTTTGCACGGGAATGCCGCCGAAACGGCATCGTCTTCATCGGTCCGGAGCCGGAGCTCATGGAACGTCTGGGAGACAAAACGGAAATGAAAAGGCTGGTGGAGGGCACTTCCCTGCGCCCCATTCCCGGCACCGGCGTCCTGCGGGACATGACCGACGCCCTGGCCCGGGGTGAGGAGCTGGGCTACCCGCTGATGCTCAAGGCCCGCTCCGGCGGCGGCGGGCGCGGGATCCGCCTTCTGCAGAACGCCGAGGATCTTTGCCAGGCGTGGCCGCTGGCCGTGGCCGAATGCGCCTCCGCCTTCGGGGACGGAGCCCTGTACCTGGAAAAATACATCTGGCCCGCCAGGCATATCGAGGTGCAGGTCCTGGCCGACGAGCAGGGCAACGCAGTGTGCCTGGGCGAACGGGACTGCTCCGTGCAGCGGCGGCACCAGACGTTGATCGAGGAGTCCCCTTCTCCGGGCGTCAGCCGGAAACAGCGGGAAGCCCTCATGGCCGGGGTTCGGGAAGCCGTGCAGAAGATCGGCTATACCGGCGTGGGCACCATGGAATTCCTGCTGGACAAGGCGGGAAACTTCTGGTTCATGGAGATGAACGTGCGCCTGCAGGTGGAGCATCCGGTGACGGAGATGCTCACCATGCTGGACCTGGTGAAATGGCAGATCCGCACCGCCGCGGGGATACCTCTCCGGTTCAGACAGGAGCAGATCGTCATGGAGGGCAGCGCCATGGAATGCCGCATCAACGCCCTGGCTCCCGGCAGGCTGGGCATGCTCCATGTCCCGGGCGGTCACTTTGTCCGGTTCGACACCTACCTGGTGCAGGGGGTGGAGGTCAGCCCCTATTATGATCCCCTGGTCGGCAAGCTGATCGTCTACGCCCGCTCCCGGGAGGAGGCGGTCCGCAAGCTGAAGGCCGCCCTCTGCGAGCTGGTGATCGAAGGGATCCCCACCAACATTGAAGAACAGCTGCGCATCATTTCCGGAGAACCGTTCATGCGCGGCAGCTATGACCTCACGCTGATGGAGGGACGGTAAATGCCCTTTCCGAAATTTCTTTTTCAGCCGAAAAATGAACTGGAGCAGGGCGGCCGCAGCGCGGCCCCGGTGCAAAGCGACGAGCGGGAACCGGAAAAGACCTGCCCCAACTGCCATCAGGCCATTCCCCTCAGCCGTCTCTGGGCAAGTCTGAACGTCTGCCCCTGCGGCTACCATTTCCGCATGGGGGTCCGGGCGCGGCTCCGCTACCTGGCGGACAAGGACAGCTTTTCCGAGCTGTTCGGGGATGTGGTCAGCGGCGACCCGCTGGGGTTTCCCGGCTACGCCGACAAGCTGGAGACCACCCGTACCTCCAGCAGAGAGGAGGAAGCCGTCCTCTGCGGCACCGCAAGCATCCTGGGCCAGCCCTGCTGTCTCTTCCTCATGGAGCCTTACTTCATGATGGGCAGCATGGGCACCGCCGTGGGGGAACGGATCACCCGGCTCTTTGAATACGCCTTGGAGCGGCGTCTCAGCGTGGTGGGCTTCACGGTCTCCGGCGGCGCCAGGATGCAGGAGGGGCTCTATTCCCTCATGCAGATGGCAAAAACCAGCGGCGCGGTAAAACGTCACGCCGACGCGGGGCTCTTTTATCTCACCGTACTCACGGATCCGACCACCGGAGGCGTCACCGCCAGCTTTGCCATGGAGGGTGACATCATCCTGGCCGAACCTGGCGCCACCGTGGGCTTCGCCGGAGCCAGGGTCATCGAGCAGACCACCCGGAAGGCCCTGCCCAAGGGATTCCAGACAGCGGAATTCCTGCTGGAACACGGCTTTGTAGACGCCATCGTGCCCAGAAGCGAGCAGAGGGCGCTGATCGCCCGGCTGCTGCGGATGCATACCTGGGAGGGAGGAAAGAGCGTATGAGCCGGAGCGCATATGAAACGGTGAAGCTGGCCCGCTCCAACCGACGCCCCACCGGTCTGGATTTCATCCGGGGCGTTTTTACGGATTTCTTCGAGCTGCACGGAGACCGGCGTTACGGCGACGACGCCGCGGTGGCGGGCGGTCTGGCCGAGCTGGAAGGCAGGCACGTCACAGTGATCGCCATCGAAAAGGGCCACAATCTCCGGGAGCGGATGCTCCGTAGCTTCGGCGCCCCTCAGCCCGAGGGCTACCGCAAGGCGCTCCGGCTCATGAAGCAGGCGGAGAAATTCCATCGGCCGGTGATCTGTCTGATCGACACCTCAGGAGCTTACTGCGGCATCGGTGCGGAGGAACGGGGCCAGGGGCAAGCCATCGCGGAGAATCTGATGGAGATGATGACCCTGCAGACGCCGGTGATCTCCCTGCTGATCGGGGAGGGCGGCAGCGGCGGAGCCCTGGCCCTGGCTGCGGCGGACCGGGTCTGGATGCTTGAAAACGCCGTATACAGCGTCATATCCCCCGAAGGCTGCGCCAGCATCCTATGGAAGGATCCCAAGCGGGCCTCGGAGGCGGCGGAACAACTGAAGCTCACCGCCCGGGACGCCCTGGCCGGGGGGATGATCGAGCGGATCATTCCCGAAGAGGGACTGGGCAAGGCGGAATTCTATGAAAGCCTGCGGCAGGCGTTCAGCGCCGAGCTGGCGGAGTTGCTGGCATTGGACACGCCTGCGCTGCTGGAGGCGCGCTATCAGCGCTTCCGCCGCATCGGAAAGGATCGGAAAGCATGAACGTGAAGCCCTGCGTCCACCGCGTGGCATACTATGAAAGCGACCAGATGGGCATCGTCCATCACTCCAACTACATCCGCTGGTTTGAGGAGGCCCGGGACGAGCTGGTGCGGGAATACGGCGTCGACTACCGGCAGATCGAAGCCCATGGCGTGCTCATGCCGGTGGTGCATGTATCCTGTGACTATAAGTGCGCGGCAAAATACGGGGATCTGGTCAGCATCTACGCCCTTCTCCGCTTCTTCAACGGCATCCGCCTCCGTTATGCGTACGAGGTCCGGGGAGAGGACGGACGCCTCATGGTCACGGGAAGCAGCGAGCACTGCTTCATCGATGCCCTGACCCGCAAGCCCCTGAACTTAAGAAAGCGGATGCCGGAATACTGTGAGACCCTCTCCCGTCTGGCAGAGCAGGTCAACGGAGGCAAGGAATGAATCGAGTCGTCGTCACCGGCATGGGCATTGTCAGCCCTGTGGGGAACACCGTGCCGGTCTTTTGGGAAAATATCAAGGCGGGGGTCTGCGGCATCGCCCCCATCACCCGCTTCGATACCGCCGAGTACAAGGTGAAGGTCGCCGCCGAGGTGCGGGACTACAACCCCAGGCAGTACATGGAGAAGCTGGATGTGCTCCACTCCGACCTGTATACCCAGTTTGCCATGGGCGCCGCCTGCCAGGCCGTGGAGGACAGCGGCGTGATCGGCACCGCGGCGCCGGAGCGGATCGGGGTATACATCGGCACCGGCATCGGCGGCATCGCCACCTTCATGAGCGAGCACCAGAAGCTTCTGGAACGGGGGCCCAAACGGGTAAGCCCCTACTTTATCCCCATGATGATCGCCAATATGGCCTCCGGCATGATCGCCATGCGTTTTGCATGCAAGGGACCTGCCATGCCGGCGGTGACCGCATGCGCCTCCGGCTCCAACGCCATCGGAGAAGCCCTGCGCCTCATCCGCCACGGCTATGCCGACGCCATGATCGCCGGAGGCGCGGAGGCCACGGTGAACGCTCTGGCAGCGGCAGGTTTCAGCAGCATGCAGGCCCTGAGCTTTTCCGAGGATCCCCTGGCCGCTTCCCTGCCCTTCGACCGGCGAAGGACCGGCTTCGTCATGGGGGAAGGCGCGGGCGTGCTGGTGCTGGAGGAATATGAGCGGGCAAAGGCCCGAGGGGCGAAAATCTATGCAGAGCTGGCCGGTTACGGCTCCACCTGCGACGCCTACCATATGACCGCCCCCCACCCGGAGGCGGAGGGCGGGACCCGGGCCATAGCTGACGCCTGGGCGGAAACGCAGCTGGATACGGACCGCATCTATGTGAACGCCCACGGCACCGGCACCCCAATGAATGACAAAACGGAGACCCTGGCCCTCAAAAAGGCCTTCGGGGAGGAACGGGCGAGCAAGCTGGTCATCAGTTCCACCAAGTCCATGACCGGCCATATGCTGGGCGCCGCCGGGGCCGCGGAGGCCATTGTCAGCGTTCTGGCCCTCCGGGAGGGCGTCGCGCCCCCCACCATCGGCCTTACGGAGCCGGACCCGGACTGCGATCTGGACTATGTTCCCCTGACCGCCCGGGAGGCCGACTTCGACGCGGCGGTCAGCGTATCCCTGGGCTTCGGCGGCCACAACGCCTGCCTGGCCTTCCGGAAAATCGGAGACTGAGCCATGGAGGAGAAACGCATCGTCATCACCGGTACCGGGGCTGTGACGCCCCTGGGCACCGGCACGGAGGCCTTCTGGGAAGGCCTCGTCTCCGGCCGCTGCGGCATCGGAGAGATCCAAGGCTTCGACGCCTCTTCCCTGCCCATCCGCTGGGCCGGGGAGGTGCGGGACTTCAACCCCAAGGCGTTCATGCCCAATCCCCTGGTGCTGGATACCGCCCCCTTCGCCCGCTTTGCCATCGCCGCGGCCTCCATGGCTGTGGAGGAGAGCGGCCTGGTCACGGATTCCGACCGGGTGGGCATCGTGATGGGCACCGCCCTGCACGGGATGGACTACCTGGTCCGTTCTCAACAGCTCCAGCAAGAGACCGGCAGAGCGGGAGATCCCAAGCTCATGACAAAATACATGGGCAATATGGCCGCCGCCCAGTTTGCCATTCGCCGGGGAATCCGGGGACCCAGTCTGACGGTGGGTACCGCCTGCTCCTCCGGCGGCGACGCGGTGACCATGGGAGCCCTGCTGCTGAAGTCCGGCATGTCTGACGCGGTGGTGGTCATGGCGGGGGAAGGCGCGATCTGTCCCTCCGCCATCCAGAGTCTCCACAGGACCCGGGCCCTCTCTCCTCTGGGGGAGAGCCGTCCCTTCAGCGCGGACCGTTCCGGCTTCGTCCTGGGAGAAGGGGGAGGCGCCCTGGTGCTGGAGACGGAGGCCCATGCCCGGGCACGGGGGGCGCGTCTCCTGGCCCGGCTTCTGGGCTGGGGAAACAACACCGACGCTTATCACCCCGTCACTCCCCGGCAGGACGGAGCACAGGCCGCCGCCTGCATGGGGCTGGCCCTGCGGGAGGCAGGCATGAGTGCCGGGGACATCGGCTACATCAACGCCCACGGCACCGCCACCCTCAAGGGGGACGAAGCGGAGGCCGCGGCGATCCGCGCAGTTTTCGGGGATACGATCCCCCCCGTCAGCTCCACCAAGGGGGCTACGGGCCACATGATGGGCGCCGGCGGCATCACGGAGCTGATCTCCTGCATGAAGGTCCTGGAAACCGGCCTGCTGCCGCCCAACCTGGGCTTTACCGCAGCGGATGAAGCATGTCCCCTCCCCCTGGTGACGGAGCCCGGACGCACGGCGCGGGTCAAAGCCGCCATGTCTAACGCCTTCGGCTTCGGCGGGCAGAACTCATCCCTGATCGTTGGGAGGGCGGAATGAACTATACGTACGACGCGGAGGGATTCCGCAGCGTTTTTGAGCGGAGCTTTACCTGGCTGGCGGGGTTCCGGCGGAACGTGGGCCGCAGCCCCCGGAAAACCGCCATGATCGACCCCATGGCGGAGGAGAGCTGGAGCTATGAGCGCCTGGACCGGGAGACCAACCGCCTGGCCAACGCCCTGCGGGCCTGCGGAGTGGGTCCCGGAGACGTGGTGCTGTATCAGCTCTATAACTCTCCCCAGTTCGTTTATTGCTATATCGCTCCCCAGAAGCTGGGTGCCATCAACGAGCCCGCCAATTTCAATCTTTCCCCCGGGGAGACCGCCCGGCTGATCGACCGGGACAAGCCGAAAGCCTATATCTATGACTGGGACGTGAAGGATATGGCCCGCAAGGCCCTTTCCCTCTGCCGGCACAGGCCCGCCCTCATCGCCGCGGTGGATCACCGGGGCCTGCATCCCGATCTGCCGGAGGGCCATCGGGATTTTGCCCGCCTGCTGACGGAGTATCCCAGTGATGCGCCGGAGGAGACCTTTATCTCGGATATGTACGCGGAGGTGACCCGGCTGGGCACCTCCGGCACCACCGGGACGCCAAAGGGCGTGCCCCTGTGCAACGTGAATGAAGTCCTCTCCGCCCATGACACCATCATGCACTTCCCTCTCTCCCCGCTGGATGTGACCATGAACATGACCCCCTGGTTCCATCGGGGCGGCCTGCATTCCGGCGGGATCACCCCGACGCTCTATGCCGGGGCTTCCCTGGTGATCCTGCGGATGTTCAGCGCGAAGACCTGCATGGACTGTGTGCAGAAATACGGCGTCACCTTCCTCATCGGCGTGCCCTCCGCTCTCCGGCAGCTGGCGCAGCGGCAGGAGAAGCACCCGGCGGACCTGAGAAACCTGAAGGGCATCGTCACCATGGGCAGCCCGCTGGATAAGGCGGACTGCATCCGGTTTCAGCAGCTGCTGACCCCCAACATTTTCAACGGCTACGGCACGACCGAGACCTTCTGGAACAGCTTCCTGCGCCCCTTCGATCTGCCGGAACGGGCGGGCAGCGCCGGGCGGAGCTGCACCGGGGATGAGGTGCGCCTGGTTGCCCTCAGCGACGAGGGAGCCGATCCCCGGGATACGGTCCCCGCAGACGGGGTAT
>CAMZIY010000030.1 GCA_947307365.1 uncultured Clostridia bacterium | reverse complement strand
AGAATATATGCCACCATAAACAGCAGGTAAGAGAATCCGGAAAAAGAGTGGGAATGAGGTACGAAAGCCGAAAAAGCCAGTAAAATCAAGGCTTCCCGGCTTCACAAAGTTTCCTTTGATAACAGTTTGATAACAGCCGCATGATTTCCCTTTATTCTTCGTACCAAGTGGTTTTGGGGTAAAGGAGTGGTTCTCTCCGGTTTGCGACTGGAACGATCCATATTATGAAAGCCCTTCGCTGTGGGTATGCAGCGAAGGGCTTTTTGTCGCTACTGAGGGGGTGACAGATAAATCAAGATATTTCAAACGGGAAGAACATCTCCGCGAGATGAAACCTTTGAAATGACACCATCTTTCACCATATACGCTTCTCCACGCAATTCTTCTTTGCCGGCATTGATAAACAAATAGCTTCCGTCGGGAATGGCGTAAAAAGTTTTTCCTATGCTGTCGGAACAAGCGATATCCTCATATATCCGCAATCCATCCAAAACATTATCCTTGTTTTTTTGATAATGTGGAAGCAGGTTGATCTTTGTCAGACCAAGCCCGGTAAGAAACCTTTGATACTCAGGATCAATAGCTTCGCCCTCTTCTTCCGGTTGAGAGTAAACAATATCGGCACTGTTCATACTCCCCGCGCTCATACCTATGACAATGCCATCGAAATCTTTCAGCAAGCTACGAAGACCAATTTTGTTGAAGAAAAGATTCTGCGTCGGCACATGTCCACCCGCAAGGATTAAAAGATTTGATTCCCACACGAGCTTTGTCGCCAGGTTCTCATTCCTGCTGTCCAAGGTAAAAAAACGTTCAAATAAAAAGCCGCCATCTTCAAACATCTTCTTTGTGTGGGCAGCATAGTAGTCCGTTTTGTTCCAGCCATCGGGATCAGAGCAAATGTGCAGGGCTCTGCAAGGATTAGGAAAACGCAGCCGTAGTTCATCGATTAAACGATTGGCAGGATTCAGTATCCCCATGTCAGGGAGATCTACTCTGCTCGTTAAAAAGCAAATCATGAATTCCCTCCGTTACTGGTGTGAATTCGAGATAACGGATGTTGTAAAGCTGCAGACGCTCCATATCCACGATAAAAACGGAAGCTATCCCCCGCTGAACGGCGTGAGCGTTTTGCCTCCTGGGGTGACTGTGTTTCCGAACGAGACGTATGTGGATTACGAGAACATCGGATTGGCTATAGACTATACAGGAAAAATCTTGTTGGCAGACGGTTTTATTTGGGGGTATTATATCCATATGGGCCTGCAAAAGCCCTATGCTTTTCAGACTCTGTTGAGCTTTGAGTTTGAAAATGGAGTACTGAAGGAGATCCGCGATCAAAGCGGAATCGCTGAACAGCTGCGAAAAATCAAGGAAGAGGATCGATGGATCAGAAAATACGGCTGGGATACAATGCCGATCCAGGCGCTGCCGGAGGAAGTGAGAAAAGAGATCTGGTGGGCCTAGCTGAAAAGCATTTCCCCAAAAGCCGTCGGCATTCTCGCAAGAGGATACGTTTATCGGCATAACCGGGCGAGAGTCATCGGCATTGCCGACAATGAAACAATGATCGGTGTCGCTCTGGTAAAGGATCTGGATGAGGAGCCGGCCTGTTATGACCTGCAGCAGTTCATGATCGATGCCAGGTTTCAAGGAAAAGGCTTCGGCACGGCAGCTTTGCGAATGATTATGTCTGAACTTGAAAAAGAGCGAAAATACGACTGCGTGGAGGTCTGCGTCAAAAAGAACGACGCTGCAGCGCTTCGGGTTTACGAAAAGGCCGGATTTGTCGATACCGGTTACATCGACGAGGAAGCGCCGGATTGCCTGAACCTGATGTACTCCTTTTGATCAAATACAGACATTGACAGACGTGCGTCATATGACGATCCATCAGTTCGTCACTCGCCGATTTCTTTGTTTACGAATCCCGGAAAACCCTGTATTTAAAGGGTTTACCGGGGTCTCTCTTTTTCACTGGCTGCATCTGTGATATCAGCAAGGTGACATTCGGGGCAGAGGACGGGAATGACTCTGCCCCATCACTTCTCAGTACAGCTTCCGCTGCCTGCAGAACAGCAGGATGTCGTCCACCACCTCCTGGGGCCGCTCGCCGGAGAGACCATGGGTGGCGTCGTAGAAAACGGTCTTGGCGTTGGGCACCGCAGAGCCGGAGCGGATCATGGTGGCGGTGGTGCTGATCACGTCGTGCATGCCCCCCAACAGCAGGGTGGGAACGGTGATGTGGGACAGGAGCTCACTCAGCTCCTCCTCGGTCTTGCAGTGGTTGAAGGGCTTTTTCGGGTTGATGCGGGAGCACTCGATGGGGATGGCGATCTGCCGGTCGTAGGCCCGCTGCTTTTTCAGAACCTTCGCTTTCTCCTCCTCGGATTCCGTGCCGGTAAGCTCGGGCCGCCCGCCGCCGAAGCGCTCGTTCACGTAGGCGTTCCAGCTCTCCTGGGTCTGGGCCGCCTGGATCACCCGCCACCGGGCCTCGCTGGTCTCCAGCCCGCCCCGGGGATGCGGTCCTGCCACGATGCCGAAGAAGCCCCGCACCCGTTCGGGGTGGCGCTGGCAGATGTACCAGCCGATCCCGGCCCCGTGAGAGACGCCGCAGTAGAAGAAGCGGCCGATCCCCAGCCGGTCGGCCACGGTCACGGCGTCATCCGCCCAGATCTCCCACCAGCGATTGTCGTAGTCCTCCAGCACATGGGTGGAGCGGCCGAAGCCCCGGATCTGGATGCAAAGCACGTGGAAGCCCTCGTTTGCCAGCAATGACAGGTATCCGTCACCCTCCTGGAAGCCCTCCTGACAGGTAAGCAGCCAGCGGTCGCCGGAGCCGATCTCCTCGCAGTACAGCTCGATCCCTTCCGCAACGGGTATCATGGACATGTTCGTTTCCTCCCTCATATATGTTCTTGTTTCCGTATCGTTTCTGTCCGGCGGCGGCTTTTCCGCCTGCCCGCCGCAGCCTGCGCGGGATCCCCGCACGCGGGGTTTTCTGTTTTGTGTACATAATATCATAATTTAAGGAACAGTTATACAATAACGACGAGGGAGACAAGCAAAGAATGAAACGTTGATTAAGCCGTACCGGAGTTTCAGTTCCCTGTTGCATCCTGCGGGAAAATGAAGTAAGCTATAGATATCCGAATAAAACTGGAAAAGGAGAGTTACGTATGAAAGACTTTAAAGGCAAGATCGTATTCGTATCCGGCGGCGCCTCCGGCGCGGGCCTGGGCCAGGCCAAGGTCTTCGGCCGGGAGGGCATGAAGGTCGCCATCGGCGACGTGCGCGAGGACGCGCTGGAGAACGCAAAGAAGGAACTGATCGCCTTCGGCATCCCGGAGAAGGATATTCTGCCCATCAAGGTGGACCTGACGAACCGGGAGAGCTACACCGCCTGCGCCGACAAGATCGAGGAAGTGTTCGGCGGTCCTCCTCATCTGTTCATCCAGACCGCGGGCGTCAACTCCTTCGGCCCCGTGGAGGCCTCCACCTTCGACGACTTCGACTGGGTCATGGGCGTCGACCTCTTCGCCGTGGTGAACGGCCTGCTGATCTTCGTCCCGCGGATGATCAAGGCCTATGCGCACAAGACCGAGTTCTGGGTGGCTACCACCTCCTCCGGCGGCGCCTTCGGCGCAGGTTCCACCTGCGCCCCCTACAGCGCCTCCAAGGCCGCCGTCAACAACCTGATGTACTCCTATGACGAGGCTCTGCGGCCCTACGGCTCCGGCGCCACGGTCCTCTGCCCGGCCAATATCAACTCCAACATCGGCAACGCGGAAAAGTTCCGTCCCGCCAACCTGAAGAACACCGGCTACCATGTGTCCGAGGGCACCATGGCCCACCTGCGCAGCATCCACGCCCAGGGCATCGACCCGGTGGAGCTGGCCGAGATCCTGAAGGAAGGCATCGAGAACGAGCGCGTCATCGTCCTGCCCGACCGTCATCCCGAGACCTGGATCTCGCAGATGCGCCGGAACGACGAGGTCATCGAGAGCTACACCATGACCCGGGCCGACCGCGACGAATGGAACCGCAAGCGCAACGAAGCCCGCCGCAAGGAAATGGAAGCCATGTTTGCCGACGCCGGCGATGAGAAGGAGGGCGGCCGCCGGATGCCCAAGGGCTGGGAGGTGCCGGAAGGCGCCGAGGCCTTCGGCCATGCCCGCCATGATCTGGATTGGATCGATCCGACCCGCAAATAAACAATATGTAAAAAGGACCGCCGGGAAACCGGCGGTCCTTCAGCGTGTCGACAAAGTCTTGCAGCCCCGCTGAAGCAAGTTTTTCGAACAGGGAATATAAAATAGATTGTTCGAAAAACTTATAATTGAACGCGAAAGACACCCCTGATGGGTTTCTTTCACACTTTCTTCCTTTCCGGTATCGTGCCGTTTACGGGTTTGTCTGCAGTCTGAGGACCGCCGGAAAACCGGCGGTCCTCCAGCTTATCAAAATGATCAAAACGCCTTTGTCAGTCCTCGTCCTTGACGATGCGCACGGCGATCCGCTCCTCCGGATCGTCGATATCGTTATCCGCGAGAGCCTTGCTGCAGTTTTCGATCAGGTCGAAATACACGTCCCAGTATTTCCCCGTTTCGCACCAGGAGCGTACGTAGAAGATGTAGGTATCGTCGTCCACGGCGCCCATGCGGGCGAAGGGAGCGGGGTCGGCTAGAACGCCTTCGGTCTCCCTGGACGCGGTGAGCAGCACCCGCTTCACCAGCTCGGCGTCGATATCGTTGGTGATTTTGAATTCCAGGTCGATGCGGCGCTTTGCCGCAGAGGTGTAGTTCGTGATGCTGGCGTTCATCAGCTCCCCGTTGGGCACGAAGATCTGCTTGTTGTCCAGAGTCATGACCGTGGTATAGAAGATGCTGATGTCCGTCACCACACCCTCGGAGCCTCCGGCTTCGATGTAATCCCCGATCTTGAAAGGGTGGAACAGGAGGATCATCAGTCCGCCGGCCAGGTTGCCCAGGGAACCCTGCAGCGCCAGCCCCACCGCCAGGCCGCAGGATGCCAGGATGGCGACGACGCTGGACATGGATACGCCCAGGATCTCCACCACGCTGATGATCAGAATGACATAGAGCAGCAGACGCAGGAATTTCTTGGAGATCTTCTTCAGGGTCTCGTCTATTTTCAGCTTATCAATGGCCCTGCTCAGGGCTTTCATCAGCAGCTTGATCACGAAGCAGCCGATCACAAAGACCAGGATGGCGATGATGATCCGCCCGCCGTAGGTGCTGATGAAATCAATGCCGCTTTTGAGGAATTCGTTCATTCTTTTCTCCCCCTTTCCTGTAAACATTCTATCATACCCCGAACCGGGTGACAACGAGGGAAATCAAAGCTGACTGACCCGAACGGGATCAGTCAGCCATGTTCTCTTTCCGGAGTTCCTGTTTCTTTGCTGCCGCTCAGTATTTGCGGTTCTCCCAGAGGAGATTCCCGGCGGCGTCCGTGATCCGCTCGTACTCCACGAGTTCCGGATCATAAGCGGCATCGTAGATCATGACGATCTGCTTCTGGATGCGGAAGCCGCTCTTGGTCACGATCTCCAGGCGGAAGGTCAGGTCGGACCCGATATCCAGTCCTTTTTCCAGGGAGGTCATTTCTTCCGCCAGGGTCTGGGCGGTGATGTCCAGGGTCTTCAGCTCCCGGCCTCCGGAGAGATAGGTCACGGTCACGCTTTGTATATCCTCCGTATGGTCCGTCACCACCCGGTATTCCCCGTTGTAGGCGGTCTTCCCCGGGCGGGAGCTGCCATTGAAGCTGCACTCCAGGGAAGGCATGGGCAGGAGTTCCCAGAAGAGCCAGCCCGGCATATCCTCGGTCTTCACGTAAGTCCTGCCCCCCTCGGTGATACGGAGAGAGGACTGATCGTAACATCCGAACAGGTCCAGGGTCGCCGTTCCGGTAAGCTCCCGGCCGGGATCCCCGGTGAGGGGAAGAGAGGTCCCGTTCAGGTCCAGGGTCACGGCGGTGTCCTCCCCGTATTCCCGCAGCCGGACGAAGAAGCGGACTTCCGCCGTCCGGCTGTCCATGTCCGCGTCCATCATCTCCCAGGCAAAGAGCTCTACGCGCTCATCCCGCTCTTCCAGCTGCTGCCGGATGGATTCCAGATCCCAGTTCATGCTGTTCTGGTTGGAGCGGAGCTCGTTCAGAGAGGACTGGAGGCTGCTGATCTTGCCGCTGAGGGCAGACACAGTGAGCAGGGAAACGATGACCACCCCCATGAGGATGGTGCGGTAGAGGACGCTCACGGTGGTCCTGGGCTCAGGCACGGCGCTGTGGGTGTCCCGCTCCTCCCCCCGGGTGATGCGGTCCAGGCGCCGGTTGTAGGCATGTACGCTGAGGGCGACGATGACCGCCGCCAGCACAAGGACGATAATGATATAAATGATCAGACTGCTCATGGTTTCCCTCCGTTCTGATGCCGAAAAACCGGCGAAAATCGCTGTAATAACTTCTGGTCACGTCCACCAGGGTTCCGTCCGAAAGGGTGAGGATGAATTTCATGGACAGGGAAGGCCGGATCTTCCGCACGTGGGCTGCGGAGACGATCACCGACTTGCTCACCCGCAGGAACTTCGCCGGATCCAGCAAAGCCTCCAGCTGATACATCCTGTCCTGGGCAAAGTAGGTGTCCTTCCCGGTGTGGATCTCCACGTCCTTCCCGAAGGCCTCGATGTACACCACCTCATCCGCCGCCAGGCGGATCCGCTCCCGGTCCCCGTCCCGGGCGGAGAGGAAAGCCGGGTACCGGCTGTTCTCCGTGAGGAGGTATTCTCCATCCTCCCCGGTCTCCAGGCCGTGGGCCGCGAGGCAGGCGATGACCTCCTCTTCCTTCTCGGGCGATACGGATATGCATATCTTCATGGGCGTCCCCTCTTTCCTTTGCGGGTCCATTATAACAGAAGATTTTGCCTTGAAAAGGCCTGGGAAACAAGATGCACCGGAACCGGGAACAAGTTGCAGAAACGACGGGCCTGACTTCTCCGACGGGGTGCTGACCTGTCGGAAACCCGTTCTGCCGGGTCAGGGACGTGGTGCTGACTCTGGAAAAATGAACGAACAGGAGAGAAGCTGCGGTTCAATTCGAACCGCAGCCTCTGAGGGTGTCGACAAACCCTTAAACGGTACGATACGGAAGACCATCGAAGCCTGATGTGAGTTAGGCACTGCCGATTCTGCGTATACGATTTTGAGTGACGACCTGACGGTCAAGTTCGCGGTGTTGGAGAGTGCTGTGGTTCCAAAGGGACAGAATGTCCCAAAAGGATAACAGGTCGGAAAACAAGAATCCATTTTTCTGCTTGACAAATCGAAGAAGCGTGATAAAACGCTCCAGAACGGTGTGGACATCAAGACGGGGAGCGAGATGCTGGGCCACTACGACGCGGGCTTCACCCTGCGGACCTACACCCACACCACAGCGCACCAGCAGAAGCAGGCAGCGGACATGATGGGCAGCCTTATGGCGCAGAGCCTATAATTGAGCAGAATCAGCAGGAGGTCCCGGCAAAAACCGGAGCCTCCTGCCATTTTGCCAGCCGTGGTCCAACGGGTCATTTCCGCTCCGGATCCCCGTGTGGGTCAGAAGTGGGTCAAAGAAAAACGCACCTGCGATTGCAAGTGCGTTTTCTGGTGGGGGCGGGTGGATTCGCCCGCCTGCGGGCGGGCCGGGTCGCGGCTCTGGGGCGCCCCCGGCGCCCCATTCACTCCCGCTCCCTTCGAATCCACCCTTTCCGGGCATAAAACCCAGGAACCTGTCCATTTGGACAGGTTCCTGGGTTTGGTGGGGGCGGGTGGATTCGAACCACCGTAGGCATAGCCAGCAGATTTACAGTCTGTCCCCTTTGGCCACTCGGGAACACCCCCGTGTCGTCGCCGCAAGCTCCGGATCGTCTCGCTTCCGGCCAAGGCCGAAAGCTCGCTCCCTCCGCTGCGGCTCCTCTTCAAATCGAACCCGCTTCGCTGGGCTTCGATTTGATGTTGAGGAATTCAATTGTATCGAATCGCCTTCGGCGATTCGTGGAGCTGGTGGACGGACTTGAACCCCCGACCTGCTGATTACAAATCAGCTGCTCTACCGACTGAGCTACACCAGCATGAGGCGCCGCGTCAATACCAGCAAGGGGAATCATAACAAAGATGAATGGGTTTGTCAATATCCGAAAAAGAAAAAGTTTTCAGTCACGGAATACGAATTTTCAGAGCGTTCCGGGACCCGGCACCGCAGCAGGCCCGGAACCTCTTTACATTTTTCGCGTCCATGCATATAATAGGAGCGCAATCTGCGCCGCACCCGCCCGGAGCGGGGCGACAGCAAGGAGGAATTGAATATGAATGGTAAACGCTTCAACACCCGCAAGCTCACCGGGCTTGCCTTGCTCACGGCCATCGTGGTGGTGCTCCAGCTCCTGGGCTCCTTCATCCGGTTCGGCACCTTCTCCATCTCCCTGGTTCTGGTGCCCATCGTGGTGGGTGCCGCCCTGTACGGCGCCGCGGCGGGAGCCTGGCTGGGCGTCGTGTTCGGCATTGTGGTGCTTCTCCAGCCTGACACCGCATTCTTCATGAATTATAATCCCGGCGCCACCGTATTTGTCTGCCTGCTGAAGGGCGCCGCCGCCGGCTTCCTGGCCGGACTGGTGTATCGCATGCTGGAAAAACGCAGCCGCCTGGTCGCAGTGGTGGCAGCGGCCGTCGTGTGCCCGGTGGTGAATTCCGGCATCTTTTTCCTGGGCAGCTTGCTGTTCTTCATCCCGCTGATCGAGGAAGCCTTCAACGATCCCGGACACGGGGTGCGGATCGTTCTCCTCACCATGATCGGCGGCAATTTCCTGTTTGAGCTGCTGTTCAACATCGTCCTGAGCCCGGTGATCATCCGTCTCATCGATCTGGGCAGAAAAAACCAGCATTGAGGAGGATGCGGCTGTGATCCTTGCGTTTGATATCGGCAATACCAACATCGTCCTGGGGGGATTGGAAGGGGAGAAGACCCTGTTCCTCTCCCGCATCTCCACCAGCCTGGATAAGACCGAGGCGGAATATACCGTCCTGATCAAGGAACTGCTGGCGATCCACCAGGTGGACCTGAAAAAGGTGGAGGGCTCCATCATCTCCTCCGTCGTGCCGCCCCTCATCAGCATCATGAAGAACGTGATGCTGATCCTGACGGGGAAGGAAGCCATGGTGGTGGGACCCGGCATGAAGACCGGGCTGAACATCGCGGTGGGCGATCCCAAGGAGCTGGGCGCGGACCTGGTGGTCGCGGCGGTGGCCACCTTGGACAAGTACCCCAAGCCCCAGATCATCATGGATCTGGGCACGGCTACCACCTTTTCGGTGATCGACCGGGAGGGGTTTTTCCGGGGAGTCATCATCTATCCCGGGGTGATGGTTTCCTTCGACGCCCTCACCGCCCGCACGGCGCAGCTGCCCCGGATCTCCTTCGACGAACCGAAGCAGGTCATCGGCACCAACAGCGTAGACAGCATGCAGAGCGGCCTTATCTACGGCAACGCCGCCATGGTGGACGGCCTCATCGACCGGATCGAGGAGGAACTGGGGGACACCTGCACCGTGGTATCCACCGGCGGGCTGAGCTCCAAGATTATCCCCCATTGCCGTCACAAAGTGATACACGACGACAATCTGCTTCTGGAAGGCCTGCGGATCCTCTATGAGAAAAACAGACCGAAGGAAAGAAAACAAAGAAAGGGCGGTAAAGAATCATGATCAAAACCATCTACGGCCGCGTATTCAGCGTCCTGGTGAAAAAGCCGTTCCGGCTTTGGGGCATCACCCTGCTGGGCCTCTTTCTCACAAGTCTGGGCAGCGGCTTGTCCGGCGCGGTGCCTCTGATCGCCGTCGCCATTGCTCTGCTCATGGGCCTGGGCATCAACCGGGTCTATCTCCGGGGCTACCGGGGGGAGGACATCCGGGTGGAGAACCTGTTCGACGGTTTCCGCCAGGATTTCGGCAAAAAGCTGGCGGGCTCTGCCTGGGCGGAGCTGTTCAAGCTCCTGTGGGGCCTGATCCCCATCGTGGGCTTTATCTTTGCCATCATCCGTTCCTATGAATATGCCTTCGTGCCGTACATCCTCATGGAGCGGACCGAGGTTGCGCCGCTGGAAGCCCGGAAGGTCTCCCGGGAAGAGACGAAGGGCTGGAAAGGCCTTATGTTCGGGGCGGATATCCTTACAGCGGTCCTGGTCGCGGTGGCCGGTCTGATCCTGCTCCTCCTGTGCCTGATCCCGGTGCTGGGCGTCCTTTTCCGGCTGATCACCTTCGTCTATGTCCTGGCCTGCATCGCCTTCCTGCCTCTGCTCTACGGCCTGCTCCACGCGGCCTTCTACGAGGAGATCACCAGCGGGCGCATGTCGGCTGAGCGGGCGGCTCAGGAAGCCGCCGCATACAACGTCGGTCCCACCTCCGGATCCGCAGCTCCCATGATCTATTGCCCCAACTGCGGCAGCCCCGTCAAGGCGGACTCCCGCTTCTGCCCCAACTGCGGCGCGGCCCTTGCGCCCCAAATCCCTCAGCCGACGGAGGAACAGCCTCCCCAGGAGCCGAAGGATCCGACGGAAGTATAATTTATCCGCCTTCATGAAGAACAGCCGAGCCCGTCCGGGCCCGGCTGTTTTCTCTTTTTTCCGGAAAATGCGCTTGACTATGCCGGAAAGCTGTGGTATAGTGCCTTTACCTGTCCCCGGATGGGTTTATTTTCGTGCGCCCAGCCGGCAAAGATCAGGGAGGCAGCCCGGCCTTCGGGCCAAATTCGATAAGGAGGTGCCGAAACCATGGCGAAGAACGGGTCCCGCGTACGGGTCACGCTCCGTTGCAACGAGTGCAAGCAGAGAAACTACAACACGGTGAAGAACAAAAAGAACACCACCGAGCGGCTTGAGATGAACAAGTACTGCCGTTTCTGCCGCAAGCACACCGTCCACACGGAAACGAAGTAAGGGACGGGAGGAAGAACATTGGCTGAGAAAATGGAAAAGACCACTGAGACCAAGTCCGGCAAGAAAAAGCAGAACTGGTTCCAGCGGGCGTGGGCCGGCCTGAACCGCTGGTTCCGCGAAATGAAGAGCGAGCTCAAGAAGGTCGTCTGGCCCACCCGGAAGCAGGTCATGAAGAACACCGTCGTGGCCGTCACCGTGATGGTCGTCTCCGGCATCGTGCTCTGGGCCTTTGACCAGGTGGCCATGCTGGTGGTGCAGACGCTGATCTCCATCGGCGGCTGAGGGTACCGGAATGGCTGAGCTTGCACAATGGTATGTCCTGCATACCTATTCCGGCTATGAGAACACCGTCTCCGCGTCCATCATGAAGGCTCGGGAAAACCGGCACATGGAGGATCTGATTCTGGAGGTCAACATCCCTCTGGAGACCGTCACGGAGATCGAGGACGGGAAGACCGTCACCAAGGAAAAGAAACTTTTCCCCGGTTACGTTCTCGTAAAAATGATCCTCACGGACGAAAGCTGGCATCTCGTGCGCAACGTGCGCGGGGTCACCGGGTTCGTGGGCAGCGCCGGAAAGGCCATCCCTCTGACCGAGGACGAGATCCTCGCCCTGGGGGTGGAGAAGCGGGAGCTGAACCTGGGCTTCCAGCTTGGGGACAGCGTAAAGGTGCTGGATGGGCCTCTGGAGGGCTTCATCGGCACGGTGGACGAGCTGGATCCTGCCCGGAACCGGGTGCGGGTGACCGTCTCCATGTTCGGCCGGGAGACCCCGGTGGAGCTGGAGCTGGATCAGGTGGAGGCCATCGAACACTAAGGGCAGCATATCCGTCTCCCGGCCCGGGAGACAAGCACGTGGGAGGAAGGAGATCCCTTCCGCCAGCGCATACCGGCGCATAGCCGGTGCACACACCACAATATATTTGGAGGAAACGTACAGTGGCACAGAAAGTAACCGGAATCGTCAAACTGCAGATCCCTGCCGGCAAGGCGACCCCCGCGCCCCCTGTTGGTCCGGCCCTGGGCCAGCATGGCGTGAACATCGCCGCCTTCACCAAGGAGTTCAACGAGCGGACCAAGGCCGACATGGGCCTGACCATCCCCGTTGTCATCACCGTTTATTCCGACCGCAGCTTCACCTTCATCTGCAAGACTCCCCCCGCCGCCGTCCTTCTGAAGAAGGCCGCCGGCATCGAAAAGGCCTCCGGCGTCCCCCAGCGGGACAAGGTGGCCACCATCTCCGCTGAGGACTGCCGGAAGATCGCCGAGCAGAAGATGCCCGACCTGAACGCCGCCGATATCGAAGGCGCGTACCGGATGATCAAGGGCACCGCCCGCAGCATGGGCATCGTGGTGAAGGAGGACTGAGAGCATGTTCAGAGGAAAGAATTATCAGGAGAGCGCCAAGCTCATCGACCGTGCCGTTCAGTATGATCCCCAGGATGCCATGGATCTCGTCATCAAGGCTTCCAAGGCGAAGTTCGACGAGACCGTCGAGCTCCATATCAAGCTGGGCGTCGACTCCCGCCATGCGGATCAGCAGGTCCGCGGCGCCATCGTCCTGCCCCACGGCACCGGCAAGACCAAGCGCGTGCTGGTCTTCTGCAAGCCTGAGCGGGAAGAGGAAGCCAAGGCCGCGGGCGCGGACTTCGTGGGCGGCCAGGAGCTGGTCCAGAAGATCCAGAGCGAGAACTGGTTTGATTACGACGTGGTCGTCGCCACTCCCGACATGATGGGCGTGGTGGGCCGTCTGGGCCGTGTCCTGGGTCCCAAGGGCCTGATGCCCAGCCCCAAGTCCGGCACCGTCAGCCCCGACGTGGGCAAGGCCGTCAGCGAGATCAAGGCCGGTAAGGTGGAGTATCGTCTGGACAAGACCAACATCATCCACTGCCCCATCGGCAAGGTCTCCTTCGGCGCAGACAAGCTGGTGGAGAACTACAACGCCCTCATCAGCGCGGTCATCAAGGCGAAGCCCGCCGCCGCCAAGGGCCAGTATATCCGCAGCTGCGTCGCGGCCAGCACCATGGGCCCCGGCGTGAAGATCAACGCTGCAAAGGCTCAGGCGTAAGGAAATCGAATACGAAACGATCCCGGAGCGGTCCGCCGCTCCGGGATTTTTGCATGCATGAAAACGTCCCGGGAAGCCCTGCCTCCCGGGACTGTCGCATTGCGAAGCGTGTTTATTCGTCGAAGCCCTTGCCCATGTAGCAGAAGGTCATGGTGAGCTCCATGTCCGTGAGTCTGCGGCCCTTCATGCGGTTGACGCTCTCGGGCTTGGGGAAGGGGAAGTCCATGGCGATGAGGGCGTCGTTGATGAGGATGCCGGAGCCGTGGAGCTGCTCCGCGTGGAGCAGGCTGTACACCATGCCGGCGCCGCCGGCCTCCGGCGGGATCATGCCTTCGAAGCCGGGCATACCGAACATGCGGCGCTTCTCTCCCGGCTTCAGAGGCGGGAACTTGGAGAAATCCGGCCGGCCGATGCCTGCGGGGGTGAGACAGAAGACGTATACGCCCTTGCCCTTTACCTCGTTGGCCAGGGACATGATCAGGCTGGTGGCGGACGCCTTGCCCGCGGTGTACATGCTGCCGCCCACCATGGGAGGCATATAGTGGAACTGGGTGGCGCTGTAGGTGACCACGCCGTGGCCCCGTTCGATCATGGCGGGAACGAAGGCTTTGATGGCCATCATCACGCCCTTGCCGGAGATGGCGAAGCTCTGCTCCAGGTCGGAAACCGGAGAGCTGAGGATGGGTCCGTTCAGCCGCATGTTCATGGCGTTGTTCAGAAGCAGATCCACCTTGCCGAATTTGGCGAATGCCTTTTCCGCCAGATTGTCGATATCCTCCTGAAGGGTGACGTTGGTCTTGACAAAGAGGGCGCAGTCCGGGCCGCTTTCCAGATTGATGACCCGCTCCGCCTCCGCGCCGGCTTCCTCGTTCAGGTCCGCGATGACCACCTTGGCTCCGGCCCAGGCCAGCGCCCGGACGTAGCCCAGGCCCACGTTGCTGGCGCTGCCGGTGACCACGGCCACCTCACCTGCCAGGCAGCCTTTCTTCAGACCGGTATAGGTCAGGTCGATGGGCTCGATGTTCAGGAAGGATTCCTGGGTCTCGCCGCCGAGTGTGACAAAAGTTCCCATATTCTGTGTGCCTCCTGTATCGTTTAATTTTGTTTATCCTCTTGCTGTTTAGTCAGTTTAGCATATAAATCCCGTCTTCGCAAGCAGGATTTTCGGTAAATTGCCGATTACCGGAAGGGATTCCAGAATCGGCCCCCGTTCAACACGTTCAGCGCGATGGCGGCGGCCAGCAGGAGGGCGCAGAAGACCATGGCCAGGATGTCGGCGGGACGGAAGGGCCGGCCCATGTACCAGGTGCGTTTTTTCCCCTTGCCGAAGCCCCGAAGCTCCATGGCGTTGGAGACGACCTCGATCCGGTCCATGCTGGAAAGGATCAGCGGGATCAGAATGGCAGCGGCGCTTTTCAGCCGCTTCACCAGGTTCTGCTTCCGGCTCATTTCGATCCCTCTGGCCTGCTGGGCCTGGCTGATCTCATGGTAGTTCTTCTGGATATCCGGGATATACCGCAGGGCCAGGGCCACGGAATAGGCGACGGTGTACCTGATTCCGATGCGGTTCAGGGAGGCGGCGAATTCGCTGGGATTGGTGGTGCATACGAAGAGCAGGACGATGGGGATGGTGGCGAAATACTTGAGTACCAGATTCAGATGGTAGAAAAGCTGTTCCCGGGTGATCACATATTGCCCGCCCAGGCTGAGGAGCGGGTGGCTGGACCCGTAGAGGGTGACCCCGTGCTGGGGGGAGAAGACGAAGATGAGCACGTTGTTCAGGACCATGAAGGCGGCCATGAAGCTCACCAGGAAGGAGACATCCGAAAAACGGATCCGGGACAGAGCGAACAGCACCAGGCTCAGGAGCGTCAGGAACACCAGCAGACGGGTGTCGTAGGTGCTCATGGCGGCAAAGCTCCACAGGAGCAGACAGACCAGCTTGGTGGCCCCGGTAAGGCGATGGATGGGGGAGGGGCGATCCACGTAGTTGAAAATGTTCCTCATGACCGATACGCCTCCCGTTCATAATCGATGAAGCGCCGGACGAATTCCTTCGGCTCGTCGATGCCGCAGAGAAGGGCGAGATCGTAGAGACTGGTCTCCTTGAGGCTGGCCCGGCGGACCAGGTCCGGATCCGTAAGGATGGCGGCGGAGCTGTCGTCCGCGAGCACCCTGCCCTGGGAGAAGACCACGCTCCGTTCCGCGTATTCCAGCATCAGGTGCATATCGTGGGTGATCATCACCACCGTGACTCCCCGGGCGTTCAGCTCCCGGAGGAATTCCATGATCTCCGTGTAATGGCGGTAATCCTGGCCGGCCGTGGGCTCGTCCAGAATGATGATCTCCGGCTCCAGCACCAGGATGGAGGCGATAGTGACCCGTTTCTTCTGACCGAAGCTCAGAGCGGAGACCGGCCAGTTCCGGAAGGGCCACAGGCCGCAGGTCTTCAGCGCCTGCTCCACCCGGGGACGGATCTCCTCCTCCGGTACGTTCCGATTCCGGAGACCCATGGCCACCTCATCGAAGATCATGGGCTTGGAGATCATCTGGTTGGGGTTCTGCATCACATACCCCACATGATCCGCCCGTTCCTTCAGGGAGAGGGAGGGCCAGTCCAGCCCGGTAAAGCACAGGGTCCCGGACTGGTGCTTCTCGAAGCCGCATACCACCTTGGAGAAGGTGGATTTTCCCGCTCCGTTGGTCCCCACGATGGCAAGGCTTTCTCCCCGGAAGATCTCCAGAGAGATGTGGGAGAGGGTCTCCCTCCGGCCGTCGTAGGAGAAGGTCACATCCTCTGCCTTCAGCAGCACCGGCCTGGGGGGCGGCGCGGGCCTGGGCGGGGTCCGGCGGTACCAGTCCAGCACCTTCTGCTTTTCCTCCGGCCCCAGACGCAGGGAGCGGATGCTGCTGGGCTTCAGCTCCGGGGTCACCCGGACCCCGGCGTATTTCAGAGCGGTGACGTACAGAGGCTCCCGGATGCCGTGGTTCCGGAGCAGCTCGCCGCTGAGCAGGGTGTCCGGGTCCATGTCCGCGATGATCCGCCCCTCGTTCATGAGCACGATCCGGTCCATGCTCCGGTGGAGGACGTCCTCCAGCCGGTGCTCGATGATGATCACCGCAGCCCCGGTGCGGTCATGGATCTCATCGATGAGCTCCATGGCGGATTTCCCCGTGGCCGGGTCCAGATTGGCCAGGGGTTCGTCGAACAGGAAGACCTCCACGTCGTCCACCATCACCCCGGCCATGGCCACCCGCTGCTTCTGCCCTCCGGAAAGCTGGTCCGGGGCGTTGAGCAGGTGGGTGTCGATCCCCACCGCAGCGGCAGCTTTGAGCACCCGGTCATGAAGCTCAGGTTCCTGCACGCAGTCGTTCTCCAGGGCGAAGGCGATATCCTCTGCCACGGTGAGACCGATAAACTGGCCGTCCGAATCCTGAAGGACGGTGCCCACGGTACGGGAGAGAGCGAAGATGCTCAGATCCTTCGTCTCCCTGCCCCGGACGGTGACGCTGCCGGTAATGGTTCCCCGGTAAGCAAAGGGTATGAGTCCGTTGATGCAGTGGGCCAGAGTGGATTTGCCGCAGCCCGAGGGGCCGGCGATCAGCACCTTTTCCCCCTTGCGGATCTGCAGATCGATCCCCTTCAGGGTAGGCTCCGCCTGGGCGTTATACTGAAAGCCGAAATCCCGGAATTCAATAATGGGTTCCCGTTCAGTGATGTCCTTCATGGCGATCCCTCGTGCGCAATAATCAATACGGCGGGAGCATGCCTCCCGCCGTATCCGTATCCCGCTTTATTTCTCTTCCTTCAGGCTGCCCTTTTTGGGTTTGGACGCAGCGTATGCGATGCAAAGCAGCGTGCCGATGATGGCGGTGGTGACGATGTTGGAAACGCCGCCCACCAGACCCTGGAGAAAGACCTTGTTGGCCGGTTCGGCATACATCACGATATCCAGGATCGGCGCGACCACCACCCAGCAGATGAGGTGGGCGATGACCTGGGCGATGTTGAAAATCGCGATCTCCTTGCCGCCGAACGTGCCGTCCTCAAGCCGGATCTTTTTCCCGGCGAAGCCCATGAGCAGGCCGAAGATGCCGGAGCAGATGACCCAGCTCCACCAGATGCCGTAGCCCCAGGAGAGGTCGATGAGGAAATGGCCGATCAGGCCGATGAGCGCGCCGGCCAGAGGGCCGAAGAGAACGGCCATGAAAGCCAGCAGGCCGTACTGGATGCAGATGCTGGTATTGGGGACGGGGCTGGGGATCGCCACGAAGCGGCCCAGCACAAAGAAGAGCGCAGCGCCGATGCCGATGGATACGATGGTTTTCACCGGTGAATTTTTCATGCTGATTCCCCCTTTTTCTCGCATAGATTTCATAAAAGATTATAGTTTAACAGATGCATGCTTTGCAAGCCATTCCCGCAAAAAACTCTCCCCGCATCCCAAGGATGCGGGGAGAGCCGACAAAATCGATCAGTATTTTCCGTACAGCCGCACGGTCTCGAACATGGCCTCCACGTTCTCCCGCTTCACATGGCTCAGTCCGGAGCTTGTCATGAAGATGAAGCCGCCGCCGGGGGCGCAGATATCCAGCAGTTTCTTGGCCTCGTCCCGCACCTGGTCCGGAGTGCCGAACTGGAGCAGGTTGGTGCTGAAGCTGCCGGAGATGCAGGCGATATCCTTCAGCTTGCTCTTGGCCACCTCCATGTTCACTTCCTCAAAGTGGTAGAACACCTTGCCCGGGGTGACTTCCGTCAGGCAGTCCAGCCGGGAATTGTACTTGCCCTCACAGAAGATGTAGGGCACCATGCCCGCCTTGATGATCTCCTCGATGATCATCTGCAGATGCCGCCAGTAGTACTTCCTGTAGTGCTCATCGCTCATGAAGCCGTCCATGCCCTTGTGGAGGGCCATGAACACGTGCTTGCCCTTGGAGGCGGGGTTCTTCCCCTGCATGCGGATCATCTCCAGCATGGGGCCGATGGATTCTTCGATGTACTTCTCCACGATCTCCGTATTCTCGTACAGGTCCTGGAGAGAAAGGATCGTGCCCCGGAGCCCGTCGGAGTAGCTGTCGAAGGGGACCGCCGCGCCGCCGCCCCGGAAGACGGGGTAGCCCATCTCATACACGGTCTTGTTCAGCTTTTCCGCGTTCTTCCGATACTCCTGGTTCATATCGTTGATCTTCCACAGGGTCTCCATCATCTTCTTGAATTCCGGTGTGGAGACCTGGGAGGCCATCATCCGGGCGCTGAACCGGTTGCCCACGAAGAGCTTGGAGAAGGGCTCCAGCAGGGTGGATTCACGGAAGAGCTGCTTGCGCAGGGCCCAGCCGGTGCGGTCGGTGAAGAACTCGTCGAATTCATCGTCCAGGAGGGTGGGGAACTCGATGAACTGCTGGATGGAGTTGTCGTCGATGATATGGCCCGGCATGCCCGCCCAGCGCATGTTTTTCGGCTGCTCCAGCTCCAGCATGGGGCCTTCACCTGCATAGTTGGTGCCGGTGTTCAGACCGGCGTCGGGATCAAAATCGTTCAGGTATTTCACGATGCTCTTGGTCATCTTCTCCAGGCTGGTGTCATAGATCACCTCGGCCACCGTGTATCCCGCGTTCAGCATGGGGAACAGGGCGGCGGAGGGCATCATGGGCACCATGTCCGGTTCCTTCAGGGCGATTGCGGCTTCGACCCTGGCGACCTTTTCGTCATAACGTTTTTTTG
>CAMZIY010000029.1 GCA_947307365.1 uncultured Clostridia bacterium | reverse complement strand
GCCAGGGCCTCGGAAGAAGCGACAAAGTTCTCATCGAACACGTCATGGGTCAGGGCGAGGGTGAGGGTCTCCCCGGCAGCCGCTTCGGCGGCGCGCTGATCGAAGGCCGCGTAGCTGTCGCTCCAGTCCTCACGGTACAGGATCAGGTCCACGTAGTCCCCGTCCGTGGCGGTGATGTTCCAGGACTGGTCCATGGGCATGACGCCGTTGAGATACCAGGCGCCTACGCCGTCGGTCTTGCCCCAGATCTTGACCATGCTGAGGCCCCAGTCGCTCTCCGCCGTTTCCCAGCCCTCGGCCCCGTCGGGGCAGTAGGCCTCATGGGCGGCGATGATGGCGTCCTCCAGAGTGGAGCCTGCGGGGACGGCGACTTCCAGCTGGGCGGCAGGCGAACCATCTTTGGTTTCAGCCAGGACGCCCTGCTCGCTGACGCTCACGTAGACGGTGACGTCGTCTTCCGCAGCCAGAACGGGCATGAGCCCGACCAGCATAGTGAGGGTCAGCAGGATGCAGAAGATGCGAAGCAGATTCTTTTTCATATGCTCTCCTCCTTAATTCTATCCTGAACCCGCCGAAGGCGGGATTCATTCCGTCGATAAAGGTTTACCGGAGCTTTGCCAGCTCCAGAAGCCGCCAGAACATCTGGGCGATCTCTCCCCGGGTCATCTTCGCCCGGGGGTCCAGATTCCCGCTCCGGACGACCACGCCGTTTTTCAGGCACCAGGCCAGGGTGGGAACGGCCCAGGGCTGTACCTTGCTGCGGTCCCCGTAGGCGGACAGGAGCTTGTCTCCTTCGGCTGTGCCCATGGCGGTATCCAGTCCGCAGAGCCCGGCTGCCCGGCAGACCATGGCGGCGGCCTCCTGCAGGTCGATGTTCGCCTCCGGATCGAAACGGCCGTCGTCCCGGCCGTTGACGATCTTATACCGCACCGCCGTGGCCACGGCGGCGTTGTACCACTCCTTGGCGGCAACGTCCGGGAAGTTGGCCGTTCCGCTGACGGTGATGCCCAAGGCGGTGACAGCGGTCTTGGCGAACTGAGCCCGGGTCATGGGATCATCGGGCTTGAAGGTGCCGTCCGTAAAGCCGTTGAGGATGTCCCGTGCGGCCAGACCCAGGACGGCTTCGCTGCAAGCCTTTCCCTTCACGTCCGGGAAGGAGACGCCGTCCTTCACCACGGGCATGACCTTCACCGCCGGGTCCCTTTCCGGGGCAGTCCCGGCGCTGAGCTTCAGGGGGTCGGTGATCCGATACAGGGCGGGCTGGCCGCTGCGATACCGCTGTACCGCCGTCAGGGCGCAGAGACTTTCGGCGGTGGCGATCAGAAGGCTCGTGCTGTTCCCCTCCACGTGGAGGAAACAGCCGTCCGACTGCCGGAAGCGCAGCACCGCGTCCACCAGGCTGCCGCCTTCCTTTACGAAGCGCTCGTCCTCCGGGTCCAGCCCCAGGGCGCACAGGGCCAGGATCATCATGGCTGGGCTTTCGCTGCAGGGCTCGTCTGCGAAGTTGCCCAGGCATCCGTCCTCCCGCTGCCGTTCGGACATGCAGGTCAGGGCGCGGTCGGCGGCTTTCCGCACCGCCGCCTGGTCCATATAGGCACCCAGGGCCTGGAGCACCATGGCGGTGATGTCGGTATCCGCAGCGCCGGAGCCGCCCTTGGCGGAGAGGGACCAGCCCCCGTTCTCCAGCTGGCGGGAAAGGATCTCGTCCACGTACGTCTGCCGGGTGGCGACGGTCTTGGCCGTTGGATCCGCCAGGACGTCGTATCCGCCGCTGTCCAGGGCGATGAGGGCCCAGGTGGGGCCGTTGATCCCCTGCTTGCAGACCTTTTCGAAGTTGGACAGGGGACGGAGCAGCTCCTCCGGGGGCTGCTGCCCCAGGGCGGTATAGGCGAGCACCGCCGTGGCATATTTTGAATAGTAGCTGGATTTCAAAGCGCCGCCGTTGGCGTCCAGCTCATCCCGGACGGCCTTGAGGTAGCTGCGATACCAGCTTTCCTCCGCCTGATACCCGCTGCGGGCGACGCTGAATACCGTCCAGAAATAGTCCACCGAGCCGGGGTCGGACACGTTGTTCACGATCCACCGGGCCGCCCCGCTGATCGTGGTTTTGAGGTCGGAGCCGCTGCTCCCTGCGCCCATGGCGGGGGTGCAGATCCCCAGGCACAGGGAAAGGATCAGGATCAGACAAAGGGTGCGCTTCAGGTTTTTCACGTAAGACCACCCCCACGGTCAGAATTCACGCTTGGTGGGACGGCCCATGAGCCGTTCCAGACAGCGCTCCGCCGGGAATCCGCTGTAAAGCATATCGTATACGCAGGAGCAGATGGGCATGGATACCCCCAGCCGCTCCGAAAGGGTGCGGACGCTGTCCGCGGCATAGTAGCCTTCCACCACCGCGCCCACCTGCTCCAGAGCGTCCCGGACCTCCAGCCCCTGGCCCAGGAGCAGACCGGCCTTCCGGTTCCGGGAATGGCGGGAGGTGCAGGTGACGATCAGATCCCCCACACCCGCCAGACCGGCGCAGGTCCAGGCGCTGCCGCCCGCCCGGAGGACCAGCTCTCCGGCCTCCCGGACGGCCCGGGTGATGAGCAGGGCCCGGGAATTATCCCCGTAGCCCAGACCGTCGGCTACGCCGCAGCCCAGGGCGATGACGTTCTTCACCGCGCCGCAGAGCTCGACGCCGGTGGGATCGGTGCTGGTGTACACCCGGAAATCTCCGGTGGTGAACGCCTCCTGCACCCGCAGGGCGGCTTCCTCCTCTTCTCCGGCGGCTACGCAGCCCGTGGGCATCCCCAGAGCCACCTCCTCCGCATGGGAGGGCCCGCTGAGGGCTGTCAGGGGAAAACCGTCTCCCAGCTCGGAACGGATCACCTGGGTCATGCGCAGGCAGGTTTCCGGCTCCACCCCCTTGGCGGCGGAGACCAGAAGGGTGCCGGGGCTGAGGGCGGGACCGACCAGGCGGGCGGTCTCTCGCACCGCGTAGGAGGGAACGGCGAACACCGCCAGCTCCGCTTCGGCCAGGGGATCCAGGGAGGCGCGGACCTTCAGCTCCCGGGGCAGGGAAGCGCCGGGGAGCCGGGGATTCGTCCGCTTCCGTTCTATCTTTTCCGCTTTTTCCGGATCCCGGTTCCACAGGGTCACCTGATGTCCGGCGCGGCACAGGAGCATGGACAGGGCTGTGCCCCAGGCTCCGCTGCCTAAGACGACGACGTTCATCCGGCCTGCTGCTGTGCTTTGATCTCCTTCAGGGCCTGGGCCAGCTGATCCGGGCAGGAGGTGGGCTTGAATCCGCAGCGGATGCCGTCCACCAGGCTGATGACCTCATCGATGGGCCGGTTTTCCGCCAGCCGGGCCACGCCCTGGACGTTCCCCGGGCAGCCGCCCACGTACTGGACGTGGGTGACGGTCTCTCCCTCCACGTCGATGATGATCTGACGGGAGCAGGTCCCCTTGGTATTATAAGTATACTGCATGACATCCTCCGTTTGGCCGACCCCTTCGGGAAGGCGCATTTCTTCTTTGTAACAACAAATTATAGCATTCCATCCTGGTTCTGGCAAGACTGACGGACGCATAGAATAGGAGGAAAGTATTGACAAAGGGGGGACTGACATGGGGGGCCGATTCTGGCGGCTGGCGGCCTGCGCATTGGCCCTGGCCCTGTCGCTTTACGGCCTGTGGAGCCTGGGGGTGCTCGGCGCCCTGGCGGCCCGGCTGGAGCCCGTTCCCACGGCGGAGCCGTTTCCGGCCCGGGAAACGGAGCCGACCGCCCAGCCGACGCCGGAGCCGGAGCCTTCCCCAACGGCGACGATCCCGCCGGAGCCCGAACCTCCATCCCCGGCGACGGCAGCTCCCGTTTTTGCCCGGTCGGAGCTTCCCCGGGTGGATGATCGGACCTCCGGCCACGACCTGGCTGCCCTGTTTGCGGAGGGCTGGAGCCTGACCCTGCCGGATTCGGGTCCGCAGGTCCTCATCCTCCACAGCCACAGCACGGAAGCCTATACCCCCCAGGGAATGGACCAATATGAGGCCAGCGATCCGGGCCGCACCCTGGACAAGGGGCAGAACGTGATCCGGGTGGGGGACGAGCTGGCGGCGGTGCTGGAGGAGGCGGGCTTCACCGTGGTCCACGACCGGGAGCTGTACGACTGGCCCAACTATAACGGATCCTATAGCCGCTCCCGGGCGGCGGCGGAGAAATGGCTGGAGGAGCAGCCGGGGATCCGGGTGGTGATCGATCTGCACCGGGACGCCCTGAACGGGAAGAAGACCGTGTACAAGCTCCCGGAGGGGACCAGCGCTCAGGTGATGCTGGTGCTCACCACCGGGGACAGCGGCCTGTATCACCCCAACTGGCGGGAAAACGTGAAGCTGGGCCTGGAGCTCCAGGCGGAAATGGAGGCTGAGGAGCCGGGACTCAGCCGTCCCATGCTCCTGTCTCCCGCCCGATACAACGAGCAGCTCAGCCCCGGCTATCTGCTGCTGGAGGTGGGGTCGGACGCCAATACCCTGGAGGAGGCGCTGGAGGCGGTCCGGCGGTTCGGCGCATGCGCCGCAGCCGTTTTGCGGCGGCATTTGACAAATCCGCAGGAATCCGCTAGTATGGGCTCGTAAAGCCCTTTGCGGCTTCCCGCCCCCGCTTCGGGGGACGGATTCTTCCCGAAAAGGAGGAGGATGAGCATGAACGATACGTTTGATCCCACCGTCGGCCCCGGTCCCGAAGAGAATCCGGCCGTCCCCGTGGATCCCATCAATGCGGGCGAGATCCCTGCGGGACCCGCCCCCCAGTTCACCGCGGCGGAGGGACCCGCCCCGGCGGACATCTATGCTTCCCCCGCGAACCCGGACCCCGTATCTGAGACTCCTGCTCCGGCCTATGCGCCTCCTGCCGCTCCGGTTTACCAGGCCCAGCCCGCGCAGCCGGTGTACCAGCAGCCCGCGCAGCCGGTCTATCCGCCCCAGCAGCCGGCAAGATCCTCCTATGATGCGGAGCCCCGTCCCGGCAAAAAGAGCCCCTATGCCCCCATGAGCGGCATCGGCATGGCGGTCCAGCTCTTCCTGATGAGCATCCCCGTCATCGGCCTGATCCTCAGCATCCTCTGGGCCTGCGGCGTCTGCCGGAAGATCGCCCGGCGGAGCCTGGCCCGGGCCTGGCTGATCCTGCTGATCATCGGGATCCTGCTCCTGGTGGCTGCGGCTATCGTCCTGCGCTTCTGCTTCACGGACGAGATTACGCACCTGTTCGAGCAGGCTTTCCCCGGCTACACCATCAAATGGGGCTGAGTCTCTGAAACACGATGGATCTCCCGCTTCCCTACGGAGGCGGGAGATCTTTTTTGGAATATTGACCGGGAAGCCCTACGGCTGGACGGGATGGACGGGGGATGAATCTGACCACCGCCATTACCGTGTTTTTCCGCCAGGCGGTACGGGAGAACCGGATCCCCTTTGAGATCAAGCGGGACCGACCGGATAAAGCGACTGCGCCGCCTGGCCCATGAGGAAGGCCGCTGCGTCATCGTGGTCACCCACGACCCGGAGGTGGCGGATACCGCCGACCTGGTCCTGCGCATGAAGGACGGAGCCCTCACGGCGGCGAGAGACGAATAAAATACGGTGACGGCTGAAAAAGCCCTGCGGCAGCACGCCGCAGGGCTTTGCTTATTGCAGGAGGACGCCCCGTACCAAAGCAAAGCGCCCGCGGCGCTTGCGCTGACCGCGGGCACTCAGTCTGTAAGGTCATTCCGGGGAGCGAGCCGAGTTTATTCCGGCTTGCTCAGCACGTCGCCCAGCTGCATGGCGTAGGCCAGGGCGCGGCCGTAGCTGTTGCCGTTCAGCAGCAGGGGGTAGTCCACGGCGTACATGCCGCCGGCAGCGTTGCCCGTGGCGTAGAGGCCGGGGATGATGTTGCATTCCGGTCCCAGGACCTGCAGGTCGGTGGTCACCTGGGCGCCGCCGAACACATCCAGCAGCTGGGGACCCCACTTCAGGGCGTAGAAGGGGCCCTTCTCGATGCTGGTGAGGAGCCTCGTCCGCTTGCCGAAGTCCACGTCGTCTCCGGAGGCCACGATCTCGTTGTACCGCTTGACGGTGGCGACCAGGTTCTCCGCCGGGACCTCGATCTTCGCCGCCAGCTCCTCCAGGGTGTCCGCCACGAAGGCGTTGCCCGTCTCCATGTAGCGCTTCATGGACATCTCCATCCGCTCCCGGTTGAAGGAGTCGCCCACCACGCTGAGGGGCATCATGCCCTGGCCGCCCAGCTCGCTGAAGCGGTCGTCCATCTCGTCCAGATACTTGCTGTCCAGCACGCTGTAGGCGTAGTCGCCGCCGGGCTGCATGAGGCAGCGGACGGACTTGGCCTGCATCCAGGTGTCCTCGTTCATGAAGCGCTTGCCCAGCTGGTTGACATGGAGGAAGAAGCCCTGATAGCCGCAGCCGCCCAGGGCGTGGAGGGTGGCGGCCCATTCGGGGTTGTCGATGGCCGCGCCCACCCAGTAGAGCATCTTCTGCCCGTCGCCGGTGTTGCCGGGGCGGCGGAAGTGGTTGGGGGGACGGGTGCCGATGGGGCAGAAGGCCTCCAGCATCTCCCGGTCCTCGCTGCAGTCGCCGGTGGCCAGGACCACGGCCTTGGTGCCCTGGTAGCGGCGGTATTTCTCGTCGGGGCACTTGGCGATGCAGCCGGTGACCCGGCCTTCGCCGTTCTTTTCCAGGTACAGGGCCGGGGTGAGGCGCAGGAGGGTGCCGCCCTTTTCGATCAGGGCCTTCTCCAGGATCTCGCAGGCCAGCGGGCCGCCGCCCCAGGCCTTATACTTGGTGCTGCCCTTCTTCTGGAAGATGTGGTGGGTGCCGGGGTATTCGCTGAACATGGGGCCCTTGTAGGCTTCGTACACGCCCACGTCCAGGCAGTCCCCCGCCAGGTCCAGCATCCAGTGGAAGCCCTCGGCGCTCCGGTTCAGGAAGAGCCAGAGCAGGTCCTCCTGTACCCGGCTGCCGCTCATTTTCAGCCAGTCCGCCGCCAGCTGCTTCTTGTCGATGACGATGCCCTTTTCCGCCATGACCCGGCTGTTCACCGCGGCGATCTGGCCCGCCAGGGCCCGCAGCTTCTCGTTCTTGTCCAGGCAGATGACCTTCAGGCCCTTGTCCACGCAGCGGGCGCCGGCTGCCAGGCCGCTGATGCCGCCACCGATGACCAGCACCTCGGTCTTCACGGTCTCGGCGATCTCGCTCTCCGGAATGGGCTTGGGAGGCGTCTCCCAGCTGTACCCCTTCTTGGGGGAGAGATAGGAGTAGAACTTCAGTTCCAGATTCGGCATGGATGTAGCTCCTTTCGTTTGTCGTATGTTGATTTCTGGTTTGCTTTCATCTATTTCACGTTCCGGTCAATGTAAAAGGCCAGAAGGCCGATGGCCTCCAGCCGGGTGATCCGGTTCCGGACCAGCAGGTCGGAAAGGGATACGCCCCAGTCCCGGAGCAGGCCGGTCCGCTGCGCCCAGGCCAGGGCCTCCGGGGAGGCCGAACCGGAATTGACCTGCCGGTTGGCCAGCAGGGCCCGGAACTGGACCAGATCCTCGTCCCACTCGGGAACGGGATCGGATTTTCCGGAATTCACGGCGCAGGTGTACAGCCAGTTGAGGAATTCTCCCCGGGCGAGGGGGGTGTTGGGGTGGAGATAGTCCTTTTCGGGGATGCAGCCCGTCTGCCAGGCCCAGCTCACGGAGGAATAGTACCAGGCCTCCGGCTTTACGTCCGCATAGGGCAGGGAGATGTTTGCGGACTCAGGGGAGCCGGCGGAGCGGTGGAGCAGGGCCAGGAACTGGGCCAGGGTGAGGGTGGAACCGGAGCCGAACCGGTTGTCCGAGACGCCGTTCACCAGGCCGCGCTGGATCAAGCGCTTCACCGGGGCGTAATAGACGCTGTCCTCCGAGAGATCCCGGAAGGGGTTGCCCCAGCCCTGGCTGTCGCAGCGTACGATGTAGGCGCTTTCCTCTTCCCGTTCCCCGGTCTCCTGGTTCCGCCACACGGCGTAGAGGGTAAACCCGCCGAAGTCCTCCTCGGACCAGGTCTCATCCATGGTGAAGCCTTCCCCGTCCCCGAAGACCCTGCGGGCATAGCCGCGTTCCCGGATGCTCCGGTTGTCCTGCCAGCCGTCGGCCTCCGTGAGCCATTTCCCGTCGGAAATGCGCCGCATGTACCAGCCCTCGAAGTCGCAGCCCTCTTTCCAGCACCAGTGGGAGTTTTCCGGTTCCTCGTCAGAATCCGGATTGGGCTCGTCCGGCTCGTTGGGGTAGAGGCTGATGATGTTCCCCTCCATGGCCACCTGATCCGTCCGCTTGCCCTCGCCGCCGTTCAGGTCATAATACAGGAGATAGAGCCTTTTCCGCTGCACCAGGTCCTCCACGGGATCGGACTGGTCATAGACCCCGTAGCCCCGGATATAATCGTCGTCCAGTTCATACCGCTTGATGCGCACCGCGTTCCGGGCGTTGCCCTCGATGGTGTACAACCATCCCTCCCGGATGCCCAGGACGATGCCCACGTGGTCCCAGACATGGCCCTTTTCCGCGAAAAAGACGATGTCGCCGGTGCGGGGACTGTACGTATCCGGGGTGTAGAAGGGCAGGCCGAAGGAATAGGCCCGGGCTACGTTGGAGTTCTGGATCAGGCTGCCCGGGATCCTGGCCTGCCGGGCGCACCAGGAGATGAACATGGCGCACCAGGCGTAGCCGTCCAGCTGGGCGAAATAGCCGTATTCCGTATAGTTCCCGTCGGAGTACAGGTTGTTCCCGTGCCGATCCCGGCTGTTGGCCCCCTCGTGGTAGCCCACCTGGGTGAGGGCCACGTTCACCAGATCCGTCCGGTAATCCCCCGTGAGGGAGAGGGCTTTCAGGTTCTCATAGAACACGCTCTCCCCGTAAGGGCCTGAAACGGTATAGCTGGTCCCCGCCGCCCCGGCGGAAAACAGGGAGGCGGTGAGGATCAGGACCAGCAGCAGGGCCGGCAGCCGTATGCCGAGTTTTTTCATACTTTCACACTCACAAAACCTAGGGTTTGATCCGATCCGATCAGAAGGGCCACAGCCCTCCGAACCAGCGGAGCAGGCCGTTCTCATACCAGGCGGGGGCGATCATGCCGCTGAGCACCGGATAGAACAGGGCGAAGAGGAGCAGGCACCCCCCTGCCAGGGCCAGGGTCCAGCGGCTGTCCGGCCGCCGGTTTTCCAGGTCCGCCCCCAGCCGGCCCAGAGCCAGGGCCAGGAAGGGAGTGCAGGGGAAATAATGGTAGATAAAAGCGCAGCGGGTGACCCCGATCCAGGGGGCCAGACAGGCGATCCAGCCCAGCAGGGGCACCAGGGCCAGCCGGTCTCCCCGCACCGCTTTCACGGCCAGGCAGATCACGGCGCCCAGCCCCGTCCACCAGAACAGGGGGTTGCCGAAGGCGGCGAAGGCAGAACGGAGATCCCCGTCATATTCCAGATAATAGAGGATGGGCCGCAGGTCCAGGATCCACATATACCAGGCGGACTGATAGGGGTGGGTGGCGTCCAGCTTCCCGTGGTAGTTCAGCATGTAATTTGCATTATCCCACACTATCTGCAAATAGTCCAGACTGAAAATGCTGTTTACCCCTTTGGGTTTGGCGTAGGGGATATAGGCCAGGATATACACCGTTACGGGAACGAGGACGAAGAACAGGATGCTCCAGAGCACCGTGGGCACTACGTAGTCGTTCAGGCTGTCCCGCACCCCGTTCACCCGCCGCCAGCGCAGGCACATGCCCAGGCGTACGCACCAGAGCATGGCCAGGCCGATGCCGCCGAAGACCACGGTCCACTTGGAGGCGGCGCCCAGGCCGAAGAACAGGCCGCTGAGGAAGAGCCAGCGCAGTCCTTTCTTTACCGGCGCGTTCCAGGGGAGCGTGAAGTATCGGTAGAAGAAGTAGTACATGAGCAGGATGAAAAACACGCTGTAGGTATCGATGGTGGCGATGCGGGTCTGGGTGTAATGCATGAAGTCGAAGGCGAACACCGCCGTCATGCAGGAGGAGACCCGGGTGCTGCCCGTCATGTTTTTCAGGAAGATGAAGAGGATGGGGAGCATCAGGATGCCGAAGAGTACGCCGATAAAGCGCCAGCCGAAGGGGGTCATGCCGAAAAGCCGGATGCCGAGTCCGATGAGGATCTTCCCCAGGGGGGGATGGGTGATCTCATAGGGCCATACCCCTTCGATGTGCTCCCAGGCGGTGCGGGCATGGTAGATCTCGTCGAAATAGGTGCCGTTGAGATAGCTGAACCGCTCCGGCACCAGGTCCTGCTCATCCGTCAGGGGCGTGGTCTCCCCGAAGGCGAGCCGCTGGCCATCCCGATCCCACACCGCGATCTCCCCCAGGTGAAGGGGGCTTGCGTTGGCCCGGATGCGGAGATATTTCACCGATACGGCCTCTTCAGGCTCCAGATCCTTCCATCGGAGCACCTGGGCGTAAGTCTGGTCCAGCTCCCCCAGCAGGGTCCAATCCTGCCCATCCGGGCTGCCCTCCAGCCGGTAGGTGCCCGCGTCCGGTCCGGTGAAATAGGCGATGCGGCCGGGCTCCGCCTCCTGGGCCAGGGTGACGACCGCCTGGGCTCCGGTCCGGTCGAAGCGCTGCCATTCCACCGGGCCCTGCCGGTCCCCCAGGCCCCAGAAGGCCACGGCGGCATAGGCGGCGGTGATCACCAGCATGGGCAGAAGATCCCGCCGGGTGAGGGGAGTGGGGGTGTGGAAACGGATCAGCTCCGCTTCCAGCCCGTCCCGGTCCCAGCCGGGTTCCAGCCGGGCGGGGTGGCCGTTCCAGCCCCGCCACAGGAAAAGGAGGGCTGCCGCCGCGGTGAGCAGGGAAAAGATGATGGCTGCGGGATTCATCTGCACACCGCCCGCAAGGCGCGGATATACTCCGGCGTGGTGCCGCAGCAGCCCCCCACGTAGGAGATGCCCAGATCCAGGATGGGGACCATGGCCTCGGCATAGCCCGCGGGGTCCAGCGGATAGATCCCGGTGTTCAGATCCGGGATCCCGGCGTTCAGCTTCACGATCAGGGGCAGCGGGCTGCACTCCTTGAACTGCCGCACCAGAGGCAGGGCTTCCTGGGGGCCGAAGGAGCAGTTCATGCCGATGGCGGCGGCGCCGGCCGCCTCCAGCTCCCGGGCGACCTCCGGGATATCCGTTCCGGTGAAGGTGCGCCCCGTGGGCTGGAAGGTCATGGTAGCCCGCACCGGCAGCTCCGGACAGACCTGCCGGGCGGTATTCACGGCCAGCAGCAGCTCATGCAGGTCGAAAAAGGTCTCCAGGATGATCCCGTCCGCCTCCCGGCCCGCCCGGAAGAACTGGGCGTACATATCCTCTGCCTCGCTTTCCGGCAGATCCCCCAGGGGTTCCAGGAAAGCGCCCAGCATCCCCGCGTCCAGCCAGACCTCGGCCCGGCCCTCCGCGGCGGTCCTGGCGTTGGCAATAGCGGCGGCGGTGACTTCCTCCACGGTGCAGCCCCGCACCCGGCGGCGGTTCACGCCGAAGGTGCAGGTGTACAGCACCTGGCTGCCCGCTTCCACATAGGCCCGCTGGATCTCCTGCACCACCTCCGGAGCGGTGAGGTTCACCTCCTCCGGGAAGGGGCTGGAGCCATAGCCCCGCTTCATGAGTTCCGTACCCATCGCGCCGTCCAAGATCCGCATTTCCATGGTTTTACTCCTTTCCTAGATCCAGCCGGATCGCTTCTCCTGTGGAGAAGAAATAGAGATATGCGGCGTTGACCCGCTTGCCGGTGATCCGCTCCAGCGCCCAGGCGTATGCCCTGAGCTGGGGGGCGTATTCCGCTGCCCGGGCGGCCTGCCCGGACCGGCTCACCCGGTCTGTTTTGTAATCGATAACGGTGAGGCCATCCGGCTCCTCCAGCCAGCAGTCCACCACGCCCTGGAGGAGCATTTCCCCCGTCCCCGCCGGATCCAGCAGGGAGGCGGGAGCCAGCAGGGAGAATTTGAATTCCCGGTGCACCCCCTCCGCCGCCAGCACCCGGCGGCCAAGGGGAGAGGCGTACCATTCGCTCAGCTTCCGGGGATCCACCGCCGCGGCCTGCTCCGGCCGCAGGAAGCGCTTTTCCCGGAGCCGCGCCACTTCCTCCGCCGCGCTTTCCGGATCCCGGCAGGCCTCCGGCCGGGCATACTGCATGGCCAGGTGCAGGGCGGTGCCCTTTTCCGCGGGGGTGAGGGCGCTTTCCCCGCTGAGGAAAGCGGGGAGCTTCAGCTCCTTGGACGAACCCTTCGGGGCGGAGGTTCCGTTCTCCGGAAGCGTCGCCGCCTCCTCTCCGGCCTCCGCCTGCCGTACGGTCTCCCGCAGGCTGGTGGCGGTGACTTTGGAGGGCAGGCGGGTATCCGCCGCCCGGGGGTACCGCCAGCTGAGGACGGCCCGGAGTTCCTCCTCCGGCTCCCCGGCCTCCTCCGGCGGAGGAAGGACCTCCGGCGACGGAGCCGTTTCCCCCTCCGGGGGCAGTTCTGCCGGCAGCAGCTGCCAGGGACCCGCCTGGCCCTGGGCCAGGGCGGCGATGATGATCCATTCTCCCATGCTGCCGCAGTCCGCCAGGGCTTGGGGATCGATGGGATCCGTGGCCCAGAGCCCCAGGGTCTTCATGGTCCTGACCCGATCCTGGCAGCGGAGGAAGACGATCAGCTTCCGGCGGGCGCGGGTCATGGCCACGTACAGGACCCGCAGCTCCTCGCTCAGGTTTTCCCGTTTCAGCTGTTCCAGCACCGCCAGACGGGGGAGCGTGTCGTATACGATACCCCGGTCCGGATCTCTGCGTCTGCACCCGGCTCCCAGCCGGGGATGGATGAGGATGGGGCCGTCCTTTGACGCCCGGTGGAACTGCCGTCCCAGATCCGCCAGGATCACCACGGGGTATTCCAGTCCCTTGGAATCGTGCATGGTGGTGATCCGCACGCCGCCGCCGCTGATCCCCGGGGAGACGGAGCTCACCTGCCGTTCCTCCGCCTCCCGGAGACGGAGGACGAAGCGGAACAGGCCCCGGTATCCGGCGCTGCCCAGGTTCCTGGCGCAGCGCACCAGCTCCTCCAGCCAGAGGGAGGAACCCTTCTCCCGGGCCTCCGCCGCGGCAGGCAGACCGGTACGGGCATACAGCTCCGTAAGCAGCCGGTCCGCGGGCAGATCGGCGGCCAGGAGACGGAAGTCCTCCAGATCCTTCAGGACCCCGGCGCACAGGGGATCCGTTTCCCCCCGCACCGCCAGGGCGTCGTAGAGGCAGCCCTCCCGGGTCCCGGTGCGCAGGGCAGCCAGCTGATCCGCGGAAAAGCCCCAGACCGGGCTGCGCAGGGCGGCGATGAGGGGGATATCCTGCCGGGGATTGTCGATGATCTGCAGCAGGCTCAGGGCCCAGACCACCTCCCGGCGCTGGGTGAAGCTGTCTCCCCCCTTCAGGCAGACGCTGGGGATGCCCCGGCGCTCCAGGGCGGCGGCGAAGATCCGGTCCCTGTCCTTCGCGCCCCGCAGGAGGATGGCGATATCCCCGGGAGCCAGAGCCCGATCCCCGTTCCCCTCCTTCACCCGGATGCCCTCGTCCAGGAGCCGGAGGATCCGCAGGCTCACCGCTTCCGCTTCCGCCTCCAGGCCGGGCCCGCCGGTCTCCGCCAGACGGAGCTCGAAGCTGCCCGGAGCGTCCGAAGCCCCGGCACCGGGGATCAGCGCCTCCGCCTCCCCGTAATCCAGTTCTCCCAGCTCCCGGGTGAGGATGCGGGAGAACAGATCGTTCACCCCCCGGAGGATCCCCGCGTCGGAACGGAAATTCTCCTGGAGCAGCACCCGCCGCCCCTCTCCCGCCTCCGGTTCGTCCCGGTAGGCGGCGTATTTTTCCAGGAACAGGCTGGGGTCCGCCAGGCGGAAGCGGTAGATGCTCTGCTTCACGTCCCCCACCATGGTGATGTTCCTGCCCTCCCGGGAGACAGCCTGGAAGATGCGTTCCTGCACCCGGTTGCAGTCCTGGTACTCGTCCACCAGGATCTCCTCAAACTGGGCGGAGATCTCCCCGGCCAGGGGGGAGGGCGTCCCGTCCTCCTCCGTGAGCAGACGGAGGGCGAGGTGCTCCAGATCAGAAAAATCCAATACGTTGCGGCGGCGCTTCTCCTCCCCGTAGGCCCGGGAGAAATCCGCCGTCAGCCGGAAGAGGGCGTCCGTCACCGGGCGCACCGCCTGGAAATCCTCGTTGTGATCCGCGCTGGAATCCGCGAACAGGTCCGTGACCTGCTTCATGCGCTTTTTGCATTGGTCCCACAGGGCCTTGGTCTCCAGGGCCAGAGGATGGTCCCCCATGCCCCGGACTCCCCGCAGGACCGGGAAGACGATAGGCGCCGCCGCCCCTGCGGCGTCCCAGCCCTCGTCCAGGGCGGTGAGGAAATCCCGGATGGATCCGGCCGCCCCCTCCAGGGCGGGAGCGTAGCCCGCCTCCAGTCTGGGTTCCCCGGCCAGCCGTTCCCGGGCGGCCAGGAGCTGCCGGAGCCAGAATTCCACGCGTCTTTTGGCGGAGGAAAGAAGCAGGCTGCCCCAGGGGGTCTTCGCCGCATCCCCGGCGGGAACGGGAGCTTCCCACTGTTCCCGGAGCCAGGCTTCGGGATCGGGATGGGATTGGACCTGCTCAAAGGTCCGGAGCACCGCCTGCTTCAGGGCGGAGTCGTCCATCCCGCCCCCCAGGTTGTCCGCCAGACGGCTGAAGTCCGGTTCCATTTCCCCGTACCGCGTTTCCAGCAGGGCTTCCAGCACCTCTCCCCGGATCACCGCCTCCTCGTCGGCCTCCAGCTGCCGGAAATCCGGCCGCAGTGAACAGAGGACCGCGTGCTTCCGCAGGAGGGAGGCGCAGAAGCTGTGGATGGTGCCGATGGAAGCCCGGTTCACCAGGGTGAGCTGCCGCCGGAGCCGGAGACTGCCCGGATCCCCGTCCAGAGCCCGGGACAGGGCGTCCTGGATGCGGCTGCGGAGCTCCGCCGCCGCCGCCCGGGTATAGGTGATGAGCAGGAACCGGTCCAGATCCAGGTCATCCCGGAGGATGCGGTCCAGCAGCCGCTCCACCAGCACCCGGGTCTTGCCGGAACCGGCTCCCGCCGCGATGAGCAGGGGGGCGTTCCGGTGTTCCACCGCCGCCCGCTGGGCGGGGGTGAGGGGAAAGTCAGCCATTCTCCGCCGCCTCCCTTCCCAGATCCTGCCAGAATTCGTCTCCCGTCCGGCTTCTGACCTGCCGATACCGGTCTTCTCCCTGCCCCTCCTGGAAAGCGCAGGCAGCGGTATAGGGGCACCAGTCGCAGGGCACATTGCTCCCGGACCGGCACAGAGGATCCGCCTGGATGGAGCCGGAGCGGAGGGCGGAACCCATGCGTTCCAGGAGTTTCTTCACATAAGCCGCCAGCTGGCCCAGCTGGGCCAGGGTAGCCACGGAACCCGTGGGCACGCCGTCCCGGTAGGTTACGGGGATATACCGGGGCTGGTCCCCCTCCTCCCGGGCCTTGAGCACCTTCACGTCCGCCAGGAGCAGACCGCTGCGCTTCAGGGCCTTCTGCCTGGCCTTGGCGATCTCCTCCGGACTGCTGTTCCGGGACATGTCCAGGAACAGGTCCCGGGCGGGGGCGTACAGCACCCCGGCGGGGACGATGCGGCTGACGCCATAGCGCGCCGGGCCGTCTGCCTCCAGGGCGAAAAGGTACAGGAGCATCTGGATCCCCAGCCCGTACCAGACGTCCGTCAGGCTGAAGGTCTTTTTTCCCGTCTTGTAATCCGCGATGCACAGGTACAGGGTGTCCCCGTCCAGCCAGCCGTCCACCCGGTCCGCCACGCCGCCCAGGCTCACGTCTCCCGCCCGCAGGGGGGGAAGCTCGTTCTGCCCCAGGCCGAAGCGCAGCTCGAAGTCCATGGGGGTGAAGCGGCTCGCCGCCAGCTCACCGGTCACGTCCCGGAGGATCAGATCCACGCTCCGGCGGAGACGGGTGAAGAGGTAGCGGAAGCGGGGATCCCGCATCTGGGCCGGACGGAGGAACTGCCGGACGTACTCGTCGGTATACTTTTCCGTCAGCCCCTTCAGGGTATCCTCCCCCAGGTCCCGGAAGCCCCCCAGAGAGGCGGCTTCCCGGCATACTCCCTCCAGCACGAAATGGAGGAAGGTGCCCAGTTCCGGCGCCTGGAAGCCGGCGGTCTTCCTCTCGGCGGCCTTCAGGCCGTACTGCAGAAAATACCGATAGCGGCAGGTATAGAAGGTCTCGGTGCGGGAGGCGGTAAGCCGCAGCTCCCGCCCGTACAGGGCGGCGGCCGCTCCGGAGGAGAGATTCCCCCGGGAACGGAGAGCGGAAGCCCGCACCCGTTCCAGCCGATCCCGATCCGTCACCCGGGCTGCGGCCCGGGCGAGACGGCTGCCCCCCGCCAGGGCGAGACGGAACAGGGGGTCCGGCGCGGCGCAGAGATGCTTTTCCCCCAGATCCTCCTCCCGGCCCATGACCGCGCCCAGAAGGGTCATGGCCCGGCGCTGCAGAAAACTGGGCCGGGCGTCCGGCCCGGAAAAGCTCACGATCAGCCGCTCCCGGGGAGCGGCGGCGATCTGATACAGGTCGTACAGGCGGCGGGACAGTCCTTCTTCCCGATCCTGCTCCAGGCGCAGCCCCAGGTCGAAGAGGGCGCGCCGTTCCTCCGGGGAGAAAAAGCCGCTCCCGTCCTCGGCGCCGGGAAGGGCGGAGTCCTCCGCTCCCAGAAGGAGGAGGACCCGGGGCTTCCGCCCCCGGAGCCGTCCGGGGGAACCCAGGGAAACGCAGTCCAGCGCGGCGGGGATGGAGCCCATATCCCGGTTTCGGAGCAGCAGCTCCAGCAGACGCAGAAAGTCCTTTTCCTCCAGGCTCACGTCCCCCAGGGCTTCCCAGAACTGATCCACGCAGGCGCAGAGCGCGTCCCACTGGCGGAGGCAGTCCCGGGCGGCCTGCAGGTCGCCCAGTTCCTCCAGCCGCGCTGCCCGGGCGCTGAGCCCGGAGCGGATATCCGTCGTCAAAAGGTAATCCGTCAGGGCGGCGAGGTATTCCCGCCCCGTTTCCGCTTGTTTCAGCGCGCCGCTGAGCTTCAGCAGGGGGGCGGCGGCTTTCCGGCGCAGGGCGTCCACCTCCGCCAGCTCTTTTTCGTCCGCCTCCGTGCGTTCCGATACGTAGCCCCGGGGATGCCGGTCCCAGGGCGCCTCCTGGCTCCAGGTCCCCTCGCCCCGGATATTCCAGAGGAGGCAGTAATTCTCCAGCCGATCCGTCTCCCCGGGGGTGAGCCCGGCCAGACCGGATTTCAGACAGGCAAAAACGTCCCGGTAGGCGAAACCGCCGGAGACGGCGTTCAGGGCGTCCAGTACGAATGCGGCGAGGCCGGTATCCCCCAGGCTGGTGGTCTCCTCCACGAAAAAAGGGATCCCGTATTCCCGGAACACGGCCTCCAGCAGCGGGCCCTTCCCGCCGTAGTCCGGGGCGGCCACGGCAAAGTCCCCGAAACGCAGGGAGGGATCCTGCCGCAGCAGTTCCAGGATCCGGGCGGCGGCATAACGGCATTCCCCGGAGAAATTCGCCGTCTGCATCAGCTCCACCGGGGGCTTTTCCTCCCCCGCGGGAGCGGGAGCCTCCCCGTACCGATAAAGGCCCTCCGCCAGCCGCCGCAGGGCAGGGGCAGGGTCCTCTTCCCCGGCGCAGCGGAGGATCCGGCACTGCGTCCCCCGGAGAGAAGCCAGACGGGTGAGCCGCCGGAAGGTGTTTTCCGGCAGACGGAAGGCTTCCTCGTCCTCCCCCGCCCAGTCGGGCAGGGGCAGGGCAACGGTCAGGTCCGAGCCCCGGCGGAGAAGGGCGTCCAGCACCTCCAGCTCCGCCGCGGTGAAATCCGTGAACCCGTCTGCCCAGAGGCCGCCTGAACCGGCGGAGCAGGTCTCGGCCATATCCGCCAGCCGGCGGATCCGATCCCGGCTGTCCCCCAGGCGGCGGTCCAGGGCCGCCCGGTACGCCTGCTGTACCAGAGCCAGATCATAGAGCTTGTCCCGGATGCTGCCCGCCGCCTCCTCCGCCGCGGCCATGAGGGCCTCGGGCTCCGTGAGAGAGCTTTCCAGCTCCTCCACCGCATCCAGCAGCTGGGGGAGCCAGTCCCCCCGCCGTCCCCGGTCTCCGTACTGCCGGAGCAGGGGAGCGGTTTCCTCCAGGGCCAGAGCCAGGAGCAGGAGCCGGGCTCCCCGATCCGGGATGGGGTCCGCCAGACCGCCCAGCTCCGCCGCCGCCCGGCTGTACAGCCGGGTGAAGCTTAGGACCTCCCCGTGGAGGCTCAGGGCGGGGCCGCAGAAGGCGGCCAGCTCCCGCTCCGCCCGGTGGGACTGCTGCTCCGGGGTGAGAAGCACCAGACCGGTCCTGCCCGCTTCCATCGCCTCCCGGAACTGGCGGTATACCAGCCGGGTCTTGCCGCTTCCGGCACCGCCCAGGATCAGGGTCAGCATCTTCTCACCTCCGCTCTCCGCCGATTTCATTTGATTTTATTATTTTACCACGCCCGGCGGCGGGGGACAAGAAAAACCGGGAGAAACGGGGCGTTTTTGCCCCGTCGGAGCCTGCCTTTTCGGGGCCGGCGGGGCGAAGAAAAACCTGGGAGAAAAACCCGGGGCGACGGGGAACGGATGGATTGAGTTCTTTTCCATTTTGTGATATAATCATTCGGTTTTGAGGAGGTGCGGAAGCATGTGCGGAATCGTTGGATATACGGGTTCCCGGCCTGCGGCGCCGATCCTTCTGGACGGCCTGAGCAAGCTGGAATACCGGGGTTATGACTCTGCCGGTCTGGCGGTGCGCTGCGGCACCCAGCTGGCGGAGGTGGTGAAGGCCACGGGCAAGCTGCGGAACCTGGCGGAGAAGGTGGACTACGGCCGGGCGCTTCCCGGTACCTGCGGCATCGGTCACACCCGCTGGGCCACCCATGGGGAGCCCACCCAGACCAACGCCCACCCCCACGTGAGCGGAAACGCGAAGGGCTCCGCCTCCGGGCCGGTGGAGTCGAACGTGGTGGGGGTCCATAACGGCATCATCGAGAACTACGAGGAGCTGAAGGAAAAACTCCTGAGCCACGGCTACCAGTTTTACAGCGGCACGGATACGGAAGTGCTCATCAAGCTGGTGGACTACTATTACAAGAAATATAAGCTGGGCCCCATGGACGCCATCAACCGCATGATGGTCCGGACCCGGGGCTCCTATGCCCTGGCTCTGATGTTCAAGGATTACCCCGGGGAGATCTACGCCGCCCGGCGGGATTCCCCCATGATCATCGGCGTGGGGGAAGGGGAATCCTTCCTGGCGTCGGATATCCCCGCCATCCTGAAGTACACCCGGCAGGTGTACTATATCGGCGACCTCCAGTGCGCCCGGATCCTACCGGGCCAGGTGCAGTTTTTCGACCTGAACGGGGATGAGATCCAGCTGGAGCTCACCACCGTCACCTGGGACGCGGAGGCGGCGGAAAAGGAAGGCTACGAGCATTTCATGCTCAAGGAGATCCATGAACAGCCCAAGGCGGTGCGGGATACCCTGAACAGCCTGGTGAAGGACGGCCGCATCGATCTCTCCGGCGCGGGGATCACGGATGAGCTGCTGGGGGAGGCGTCCTCCGTCTGCATCGCGGCCTGCGGCTCCGCCTGGCATGTGGGCATGGTCTCCCAATATGTGCTGGAGGATATGACCGGCCTGCCCGTGCGGGTGGAGCTGGCTTCGGAATTCCGATACCGGAACCTGCCCCTGGATCCCCATACCCTGGTGATCGTCATCTCCCAGTCCGGGGAGACGGCGGACACCCTGGCGGCCCTGCGGAAGGCGAAGGAGGCTTCTCTCCATACGCTGGCCGTGGTGAACGTGGTGGGCTCCACCATCGCCCGGGAGGCGGAGCACGTGCTCTATACCCTGGCGGGGCCGGAGATCGCCGTGGCCACCACCAAGGCTTACAGCGCCCAGCTGGCCGCCATGTACTGCTTCGCGGTGCAGCTGGCGAAGGTCCGGGGCCGGCTGGAGGAGGAAGAGTACGCCCGCTACCTCCGGGAGCTGGAAGCCCTCCCCGGGAAGATCGAGCGGGTGCTGGAGGACAAGGAACGGATCCAGTGGTTCGCCTCCAAGTATTCCCATGCCCACGACGTGTTCTTTATCGGCCGGGGGCTGGATTACGCCGTGAGCCTGGAGGGCAGCCTGAAAATGAAGGAGATCAGCTACGTCCACTCCGAGGCCTACGCCGCCGGGGAGCTGAAGCACGGCACCATCAGCCTGGTGGAGAACGGAACCCTGGTGATCGGCGTCCTCACCCAGGCCGCCCTGCTGGAGAAGACCATCAGCAATATGGCGGAGTGCAAGGCCAGGGGGGCCTACCTCATGGGCCTCACCAGCTACGGCAACTACGCCGTGGAGGACGAGGTGAACTTCACCATCTACGTCCCCCGGGCGGACGAGCATTTTGTGGGGAGCCTGGTGGTGGTGCCCCTCCAGCTCCTGGGCTACTACATCAGCGTGGCCCGGGGCCTGGACGTGGATAAGCCCCGGAACCTGGCGAAGAGCGTAACGGTAGAGTAAGGAGAAGGAATGAAGATCCTGGTCACCGGCGGAGCCGGCTTCATCGGCTCCCATACCATTGTGGAGCTCCTGGCGGCGGGCCACGAGGCGGTCTGCCTGGATAACCTCAGTA